>JAEENM010000014.1 GCA_016283745.1 Bacteroidales bacterium
CTATTTTTTGGCGGCTTTTTGCTGCTTGTGGCCTTTATGCTTTTTCTGGACTTGGGCGTTTTTCACAAAACCGACCATGTGATAGGATTCAAGGAGTCGGCCATCTGGACGGCGGTGTGGATAGGCATCTCGCTGCTGTTCTGCCTTTTTATTTTCCTCAAAGCCGAATGGATTCACGGCATAACCGACAACGCCGGACTGCAGGCCTATTACGACAAGTATTACTACGGAAGACTGCATCAAGGCATTGACATGAACAAATCTTTCGATGAAAACCTGAGCATCTATCGCAACACCCTCGGAATGGAGTACCTTACAGGTTATTTCATCGAAAAAGCCCTGTCTATCGACAACATTTTTGTGATGATACTGATATTTGTGAGCTTCGGCATCGACAAAAAATACTACCATCGCGTACTTTTCTGGGGCATACTGGGCGCAATAGTTCTGCGTTTCATATTCATCTTCCTCAGTGCCGCCCTCATCACAAAATTCGCATGGGTGCTGGCTGTCTTCGGCGGCATACTGGTGATTTCGGGTATCAGGATGTTTTTCAAGAAAGATGATGAGAAAATCGACACCGAACACCACCCCGTGGTACGTTTCGCCTCCAAGCATTTCCGTGTACTGCCGCAAGGTCACGGCCACGACTTTTTCACACGTGTGGACCATAAACTATACATCACACCGCTGTTTGTAGTGCTGCTGGTGATAGAGTTCTCCGACGTGCTTTTCGCTGTCGACTCCATCCCCGCCATCTTCTCCGTAACGCAAGACCCCTTCATAGTGTTCTTCTCCAACATTTTCGCCATTTTGGGATTGCGGTCGCTGTTCTTTATGCTTAGCAGCGTGGTGGACAAATTCTGGCTACTCAAATACGGCTTGGGTGTGCTGCTCACCTTTATAGGTGTGAAAATGCTGCTCAACACTTTCTGGCACATCGAGATAAACACCGTAGTCTCGCTCTTTGTGATACTCGGAATACTGGTGCTGAGCATAGTGTTTTCGATGCTTTTCCCAAAGAAAGAGCCTGTAAAAGTGGAGAACCAATAACCTGCCTCTCATGCCCGAAATCTACCGCAACGGCGTTTTCTACCGGCTTGTAAAACATACCGTGAACTTCGGTCTGCGGGCCTATTTCGGCAATATTGTGATAAAAGGTCGCGAAAACCTGCCCACCGACTGTAGCTACATCCTTGCGCCCAACCACCAGAACGCCTTTCTCGACGCACTGATGATTCTTCAGATAAACAAACTCCGTCCGACGGTTTTCCTAGCTCGTGCCGATATTTTTGGCAACACACTGGCAAACAAAGTGTTGCATTTTCTCAAGATAATGCCCGTCTATCGCGCCCGCGACGGCAGACAGTCGCTTTCCAACAACGACACCATTTTCCAGTTATCGACCGATGTCATCCTCAACCAAGTGGCCTTATGCCTGATGGCCGAAGGCACCCACAACGACCGACGGCAACTGCTGCCGCTGAAAAAGGGGATGTTCCGCATTGCCTTCGCAGCACAGCAGAAACTCGGCGAAAAACCGCTCTACATCGTACCTGTGGGAATTGACTACGAAAGCTACGACACTCCCGGCAACCCCTCTGTAATCAACATCGGGAAAGCCATTGCGGTGAAAGACTACATGGAGTTGCACCAAGACAACAACGCTTTGGCAATCAACAAAATAAAAGAGGATTTGCGAGTGGCGATGACCGCACAGATGCATCAGATTGATTCCACCGAACATTACGACGAGTTTTACCTTTTGTCGAAACTCTATGCCGACGCTCGTGGCAAGGAATTTGGACGTGAAACAACTTGGCTCAAGTTTGAACTACGACGTAAGATGTCGCAGAAATTGGACCGTTTGGAACAATATAATCCGCAAAATACCAGCGATTTAGCCAAGGAAATTTCGGATACATCCACTCTCTGCAGTGCCTACGGCGTGGATTCCAATCGGCTGTTCGAGACAAAGAACAAGGTTGCGGTTGTCGTCGGCACCATACTGCTTGCGGGTATTCCTGTGGCGATTGCGCTGCTTAATTGGCGGTTGTTGGTGATGCTACTGTTGCTGTGTCCGATACCTTTCCTGCCCACACGTCTGCTTTTCCGCAATCAGAGCGACCCGCAGTTTGTCGGCTCGTTGAATTTTGCCGTGCAGTTTGTGCTTGTACTGCTGTATCTGCTGGCAATGACCATAACCGTAGGACTGCTGCAAGGCTGGGGCTACGCCGCGGCGGCCTTGGTGGCCGGAATAGCGGTTTGGAGATCGGCCTACCTTTTAGGAAGTCTCGTAAAACGGCTGTTGATTGGTTGGAAAATGCTGTTTTTCAAGCAGAAAACCGCAAAAATCATGAAAGATAAGTTTGAAGAGATTTTCAAAAAAGTTGTAACCGACTGAAACAGGTCGTTAAACGCACACCAGCGCTTTTCTTTTCCTTAGTTCCATCTCCTTTTTGAACAAAGCGTTACGAATTTCGTCCAACTGACGGATGTCGGTGCTTTCGAACGAAAAACCTTCGGGCAGCGGTATGTCGTTGGCGGTGCAGAACTCCGCAAAATTGCCGTTGCTCGACCCTTGTCGGTGCTCCGACTTGAGGAACTGCAAAATCCGCAGTCCGTCCACACGCTCGGTGCAGGCTTTTACAAACAGTTGCACGGTTTTGAAATTCTTGCGCAGCGGCTGCCATACATCGTCGGTTTTCAGCTGGCTGCACAGAAATTCCGTCATCGGGGTGGGGATGTACTTTTCGTAAAGGGCGGGGAACAAATCGTAGGTCTGCCGCACTTTTTCGAACGACGCCGTGGCGTAAAACGGGTACGAGGCATCCTGCTCGCTTACACTCTTTGCCACCGCCGGACCCGTGCCAAAAGGCACACGCTTCGACTCCCGTCCCTGTGGGAAAACAGTTTCCCTGTTGAACACCGACACACTACCCGTTTTACACAGTTTCTGCAAAAGGTAGAAATCCTCGCCGCCCTGCAGAGGCGTTATGCCGCCGCAACGCCTGTAGGCCCCCGCCGTGAACGCCATTGCCGAGCCGAGAGCCGTAAAGGCGTAGGGGTTGCCAATCTGCAACATATTTATAAGGTAGTGCCGCATGTAAATTTCGTAGCGCAGCAGGCTGCGGTCAGTGGTTGCGTTGCCCGAAAGCGGATGGTAGTACGGCACAGCGATAGCCGAAAGATGGGGATTATGCGCAAACTGTACGGCTATATACATAAGATAGTCCTTGCCAAAGACAGTGTCGCCGTCGAGGCTGACGATGATTTTGTCTTCGGGGACGGTTTGTAAAATGGTGTCGAACAGCTCTTTGCGGGCGTAGCCCACGCCGTGACGCTTGGCAGGCCAGCCGTGCCCTCGCGAACTGCGGTCGATTATGGTAATAGGCAGATTTTCAAGGGTTTGAAGAAAAGCGATTGTGGCCGCATTGTTGGTGCAGATTTGTTGTTTCGCCTCATCCTCCCACCAACTTTCGGGCTGGTTTACACACATATACACTCTGAAATTGCGGTATGTCTGCTGGTTGAGACACTCCACAAGTGCGGGCAGGTTTTCCAGCTCGTCCATCAAAGGGATGGCAACGGAGATATGAGGGAGAAAGGGCATAACCGGTTATTGAAAAAAAATCCGCTCCGAATGGCCTCCGAAGCGGATTTTTGTATTGTTTACCAATTATTATTTGATATTGGGTTCTTCCAGACCATAGCCTTTTTTCTTGTCCACTGCCTTGAGGTAGATGGAGATAAGGAGGGCGGCTATACCGAGAGCTGCGAGCATCACAAGAGCCCAAGTGTAGTCGAGGTCGTGGGCTGCGGTGCCTTCGGCGTTGGTGTTTGTAAGCACCAGTCCGATAAGTGCGGGGAACAGGCCGAGGCCGATATTCTGAATCCAGAAGATAGCTGCGTAAGCCGAACCGATGATTTTCTCATCTACCAGCTTGGGAACGCTGGGCCACAAAGCTGCAGGAACCAACGAGAAGGAGGCTCCGAGCACGAGGATGGTGACGTATGCAACAACGGTACCACCAACGGCGCTGCCTTTGAACATCGGAAGGATGAAGGCGAAGGTGAGGTGGCAGATAACCAGCAGTATGGAGCCGAGCATAAGCATTGTGGCGGCTTTACCTTTGTGGTCGACATAGTTGCCGAGGATAGGAGTGATGGCCACAGCCAGCAGCGGGAACACTGCGAAGATTGTCTCGGCGGTGCCACGCATATAACCCATAAAGCAGTAGCAAACCAGAGCTATCACGGCCAGTCCCATCAAGCCGAATTTCAGACCTTTATTTTTGGAGAAATTGCTTGCAAACGAGCAGATAGCCACGATAAGCATTATGATGTACTGAACGATGGTCACAGAAATCGGGAAGGCATCGGTGCTTCCGCCCCAATAGGTGGAGGGGTCGGCTTCGGTGAGGGTGAGGTTGCACTGGAGCATATTCACGGCGTATTTCTGGAAGGGGAAGATGGCGCTGTAGTAAAGCACGCAGAGCAGAGCCACGAGCCAGAATCCGAGGCTGGTGAAAATCTTGCCAAGGTCGCTGATTTTGAAGGGATCGTCTTTCTCTTCGGCCTCGCCAGTCTGTTTGTCGAGTTTTCTGTCCATAAAGAAATAGACGATGAACATCATAAGGGCGATGCACAGCAGCACCACACCGAATTTAACGGCGTTGTCCACATGGATGTCGCCGCCGAGTTTTGCGAAATAGGGTGAGAAAATCATACAGGTGGCCACACCCAAACGAGCGAGGGCCATTTCGGAACCCATAGCCAGAGCGGTCTCACGGCCTTTGAACCATTTCACGATACCGCGGCTTACGGTGATACCGGCCATCTCCACGCCGCATCCGAAGAGCATGAAGCCCAGGGCTGCGAGTTTTGCCGAAGCGGGCATGCCTTTCACAAACGGAAGTATGGTGCCGATGACAGGAATTTCGCCGTCCCAGTTGAGGTGTCCGTCGAACCAAGCGGCAAGGCTGGTGCCGGGGAAATAGTCGCTGACGGCGTAGAACTTAATGCATCCGCCGACGAGCATCACAACGCCCGAAAGCACGGCGGTGAAACGCACTCCCATCTTGTCGAGGATGATACCTGCAAAGATAAGGAAGAACACGTAAACGTTGAGGAACACCTCTGCGCCCTGCATACGGCCGAACGCCTCGCTGTCCCATCCGCGTGTGTCCTGCATCAGGTCCTTGATGGGGGACAAAATGTCCATAAATACATAACTGCAAAACATGGCCAAAGCCAGTAACAACAGGGCTATCCATCTCATGGCAGCGCTGTCTCTCAATGTGGTTTTATTTGTCATAACGTTTGAAATTTTTACAATTAAGACTGCAAAAATACGATATTTTTGGCAAAAAAAGAAAGTTTCGAGGGCAAAAAAACGGCGGCAGTTGCCTATTTTGTTGATTAACATTACTTTATTTTATGCGTTGATGCCGTATTCTTGCTGTTATTTTGGACTGAAAAAACCTGTAGCGACATTTTTTTGCATCGTTTTGACTTGAAAAAGACTACAATCAAAAATAAAAACGTATTTTTGAAAACACGCCTGCAAGCGTTCCGTTTCTTGCAATTGTCTGACAATAAAAAAGATACACTAACTACAGATGAAAAAACATATAGCCGATTTCGTTATTGCCGAAAAGAAAACCATCGGGAGCAGCTATTTCACCCTGCTGCTGAAGTCGCCCGAGGCCTTGCCGGAGATACTGCCCGGACAGTTTGTGGAGGTTCAGGTGCCGGACAACAAAGAGGTGTTCCTGCGCCGTCCTATCTCCATACACGACGTGGACTATGCCGCCAACACGATGACCTTGCTTGTGCAGGTGGTGGGCAAAGGCACCCGCACCTTGTCGCAGCTTGCCGAGGGTCGCACTCTCAACCTCGTATATCCCTTGGGCAACGGTTTCTCCATTGACGGGCAAAAGCCGCTGCTTGTGGGCGGAGGCGCCGGTATCGCACCGCTGCTCTACACCGCCAAGAAATACAGCGAAAAAGGCATACGTCCCGCCATACTTTTGGGCGGCCGTACGGCGGAGCTTATTCCGGTAAAGGAAGAATTTCGGCCCTACGGCGAGGTGTTTTTCGCCACCGAGGACGGCTCGCTGGGCGAGAAAGGCCTTGTAACACAGCACACTGCCTTCGGCAAGAGCTACGACAGCATACTCACCTGCGGTCCTACGCCGATGATGAAAGCCGTGGCGCGTCACGCCCTGAAGAACGGCATACGCTGTCAGGTGTCGCTGGAAAACACCATGGCCTGCGGCGTGGGAGCCTGCCTGTGCTGCGTAACCAAAACCGACCACGGCCACCGCTGCGTGTGCAAGGACGGCCCGGTTTTCAACGTCGAAAATATGAAAGAATGGGCAAATTAATTAATAATTAGTAATGAGTAATTAGTATTTAGTAATTAGTTTGCAGTTAAAATTGAAATGCTCCTTGCCGCAAGCGGCAGAATTACGAAGTAATCGTGAACACAGATGAAATAAATCAGTAATGTGAACAACTCTAGGGAATCTAAATAATTATTTCGCCGAAGGCGAATATATTTACAAGATTAAAAAGATTTCACGAGCCGAAGGCGAGTAGGGAAAAAATAAAAATCTACAAGATTTACAAGATCTCGCGAGCCGTAGGCGAGCAGGAGAACAAAAACAAAAAGATTTAAAGAAAAAAACAATGCTGGAAGTAAAGATACACAACCTGTCCCTGAAAAATCCGGTGCTTACCGCGTCGGGGACTTTCGGATATGGCGAGGAGTTCGCCGATTTTATCGACCTTAGCCGCCTTGGCGGGATAATAGTGAAAGGCACCACGGGCTCGCACCGCGAGGGCAACGCCTACCCACGTATGGCCGAAACGCCTTCGGGTATGCTCAACGCCGTGGGACTGCAGAACGCCGGCGTGGACGTGTTCTGCCAAAAGACCTACCCCCGCATCTGCGACATCGACACCAACATTATTGTGAATGTTTCGGGCTCTAGCATCGAGGAGTATTGCGAGACGGCAGCCAAAATCGACGCTCTGGACAAGATTCCCGCCATAGAGTTGAATATCTCGTGTCCCAACGTGAAGAAAGGCGGCATGGGCTTCGGCACCGACCCCAAGATGGCCGCGCAGGTGGTGGGCGAAGTCCGCAAGGTGTATCATAAAACGCTGATAGTGAAGCTTACGCCCAACGTTACCAGCATCGCCGACATCGCCAAGGCTGTGGAGGAGGCGGGCGCCGACTCGGTGTCGCTTATCAACACGATACTGGGCATGGCCGTGGATGTGGAACGCCGTCGTCCTGTGCTCTCCACCATCACCGGCGGACTGTCGGGTCCTGCCGTGAAACCCGTGGCGGTGCGTATGGTGTGGCAGGTGGCCAAAGCTGTTAAGATTCCTGTGATAGGCCTCGGCGGCATAGCCTCGGCCAACGACGCCCTCGAATTCCTGATGGCCGGTGCCACGGCGGTGCAGATAGGCACAGCCAATTTCCTCGACCCCACCGTTACCGTTAAGGTGGTAGACGGCTTGCAGGACTATCTCAACCGTCATAATATCAAAGATATACACGACATAATTGGCATAATATGATACTCGTGGCCGACAGCGGGGCAACCAAAACCGACTGGTGCCTCATCGATAAAAAGGGGGAACGCAGGGCTTTCACCACCATCGGGCTGAATCCCACCTACTTGGTCGACGGCAGTGTGCTGGACGGCGAAATTGCCTGTCTAGCCGAAGATATGCGTTGCGCCGACAAAGTGCGGAAAGTCTTTTTCTACGGTGCCGGCTGTTCCGACGAGGAAAACCGACAAAAGATTGCCAAATCCACAGCAAGACATTTTGTAAACGCTGATACAGAGGTGTTTACCGACCTATTCGGAGCCTGCCGCGCCTGTTGCGGCAACGCCGACGGCATTGTGGGGATTCTCGGAACAGGCTCTAACTCATGTATTTACCAAGGCGGAGATATCGTGCAAAACATACCGTCGGCGGGGTATATGCTCGGCGACGAGGGCTCGGGTACCTACATCGGTAAACAGCTGCTGAAAAAGTACCTCACCAGACGGATGCCTAGCGACATCGAGGCAGAGTTCCGCGAGTTTATCAACAACCTGAGTCGCGGCGAGATACTGGACATAGTGTATCGGCAGCCCTCGCCGAACAAGTTCTTCGCCTCGCTTACGCCTTTTGCCTTGAACAACGGCCGTAACGCCTTTATCAACACCCTTCTGGGCGACTGTATGGACGATTTCTTCGAAAACCAGATATGCCTCTACGACACCGAGTTGAAGGACTTGTATATGGTGGGCTCTGTGGCGTCGATTCTGGAAAAAGAGCTGCGGGAGTGCGCCGCCAAACACGGCTTTGTGTTGCGGAAAACCTTGCAGAAACCCATCGAAGGACTTGCGGAATTCCACGCCAAAAAGGGTTGAAAACGCTTCGGAAATTGCTTTTTTTGCGTTTCGAGACGAAAAACGGGAGAAAAATATTGTTTTTACAAAAGTTTGATATTTAACATTTTACAAACGTAATTCTGCAAAAAAATTAAAAAAATTTTGTCAGAACAAAAAAAGTGTGTATCTTTGCAACCTCAAAACGAGAGAAAAGTTCTTTAAAAAAGAAACACGGTTCGGTAGTTCAGTTTGGTTAGAATACATGCCTGTCACGCATGGGGTCGCGAGTTCGAGTCTCGTCCGGACCGCCAAGGCTCTCCAAAAGAGAGCTTTTTTTGTATCTACATACAAAGGAAGATATTTGAAATACGGTATTGTAAATACTTCATTATCAAGGGGCTGACCGGTTTTGACAGCAAGGATAATGGGTATGTAAGCATGCAGGTTCAGGCATCAACAACCTCAATAAGGGATGCGAAACAATAATTGGCGAAAATACTTACGCTCTTGCTGCCTAACCGAAGCATAGTAGGTTAGCTTAATCCTGCCCACAGTGGGTGGGACAAGACATCTCCCGCCGACCTCGCCCGTCGGTAGGCGACCAGGAGGTGCTCGTGAGTACGGGATAGCAGCGTGTATTCCCCGCCCGCGCTGTAAAATTTTAGGGGATAAGGTCGGATTTGGGTGTCTTTGTCCGGGTCCGGCTCGAAAACCAATCAAAGAATAAGCATGTAGAAAGCGTATTTGTTACTTGTTTGGACGGCGGTTCGACTCCGCCCAGCTCCACTAGGGAAATGAACTTTCCTTTGCAAAAACACTGGTAATCAAAGAGATTGTCAGTGTTTTCTGCTTTATGGAGACTCCCACTCTCTGAACTCTTGTTTCACCGGTTCAATCAGGGTGACCAGGAGTCCAATGCTTGCAGAAACTTGCTGACAATCTTACATATATCCACAACCACCATCCACCAAAGAGGTGTCTGCATAAGGTGGAGATGGATGGAATGAAAATGTTCAAAATCTGAGACCTGTTTTTTCTCAACTGAGACCGATTTTTCTTTTCATATCTTATTGTTTAATACTAAAATAGAAAGAAAATGACACTAAACTTCGTTTGCAGGGGTTCAAAGGTCAGCAAGAAGGACGGACTGACACCACTTGAACTCTATGTTATCATCGACGGAAAGAGAAGGTACATCTCTCTGAACCATAGAATCGACCCAAAGTCTCTTATCTTGTTTCGAAATGGAATTTTTTGTTTTCGAACAAACTCTTCTGTCATAAATATCTTTAAATTAACCTCTTGCACACAATGCCGGGTGATTTTTCACGTTATTACTATATAATAACAATGTAACAGAAATCTGGAAAAAAGAACAGAACAACAATGGGCGGCACTCTATGATGCTGCCGTGACATCCATCATCGGTGGCAGATGTGCCAATAGTTATTATGGAGATTATTCGATTAACTCCATCGTAAGTGAGGCAATCAGAGGAGCCGACCTCCTTATAAAGGAACTGAAGGAAAGAGAGGTGTCCGAGAATTGAGGTGTCCATCTGAAAACATTTTGGACAACCCGTCCCATCCGTTTGGCAACAGAGACAACCTGAAAACTACGAGATGTTTCGAAAAAGAGACATTCGGAGACCAAGACGGTCAAAGAAACAGAAGAACCCGAAAAGGGAATGGTGTCAAATGGGAAGGATAAACTAAAATGAACCCAAGTAATTGTTGAACCCAGAAACAACCAGAATATGAATGCAGTGATATATGCAAGAGTAAGTAGTACGGGAGACCTATCATCTCCTACCATGGTAGGAGTTGATTAGGAGTTGATAAGGATATGATAAGGCGATGGTAAGAAGATGTGTGAGGCTAAATATTTTGTGTTTCAGTATGTTGAAGGATTCTTGATGTACTTTCGTAAACAATTTTGTTGAACAAAAATGTTAAACAATTTTGTCGAATTAAAAAAAATATGTATTTTTGCAGCAGAAATTATTCGACAAAAATGTTTAAAAACTGATATAAGTTATTGATATGAAAGATAATAAAAAACAGAAGAGGATTTTGGAGGTGGCCGAAGAAGAGTTCTTGATGAAAGGTTTTGCCGGAGCCAGGACTGTTGAGATTGCGGAAAGGGCAGGTGTGAGTCATTCCATGTTGCACTACTATTACAAAACGAAGGAACAACTTTTCGGGCATGTGATGGTCGAGAAGTTGCAGCGGTTGAAGGAGTCGGTAGCAACGGTCTTTATGATTGAGGATATGCCTGTGGTGGAGAAGGTTGTGGAGTTGGTTGTGCGCCATTTCGAGTTCCTTAGTGAAAATCCGGACTTGCCGAGGTTCATCATCAATGAAATGATAGTGCGTCCGGAATATGCAGAGATGATGAAACGGGAGGCGCTTCCGTTACTGAAGGATGCAGTGGCTCGGTTGCAGCGCGAACTGGACGCTGCGGCGAAAGAAGGGGAGGTGCGGACGATGGAAGCCGCCACGCTGCTGATGGACATTGTCTCGGTGAACCTTTTTTCGTTTATCGTTGCGCCGATATTATCCTCGGTCAAACCGGACATGGACTTCCAAGCCTACTACCATGCTCGTTGCCAGGAGAATGTGCAGCTGATTTTGAACAGAATTAATCCGGATATAAAATAAAGAATATGAAACGAGTTATACTTTTGGGGTGGTTGGCGATGGTGCCGGCGGTAGTGGGGGCTCAAGGCGTGACGCTCGACAGTTGCCGCAGCTGGGCACGGAGCCATTACCCGCTTGTGGAGCAGTATGGGTTGGTGGCACAGAGTGCGGAATACAGTGTGGTGAATGCTTCGCGTGCATGGCTGCCGCAGGTGCGCCTGTCGGCACAGGCCACCTGGCAGACCGATGCAGCACGGTTCCCCGATGCGATGAACACCATGCTTGCCACACTTGGCACCGACCTGGAGGGCATAAGACAGGACCAGTACAAGTTGGCTCTCGATGTGCAGCAGAACCTTTGGGATGGAGGACGTAGCAAGGCGGAGAAACGTATTGCCAAAGCTCAGGCAGAGGCGGACCGGTTGGCCACCGACGTTGATTTCCATGCACTGGAAGGGCGTGTAGACAATCTTTTCTTCGGTATCCTGCTTTTGGAGGAACAGCGATTGCAGACCGAGAACCGCATGGCTCTGCTGGAGGAAAACTTGCGGCGCTGCCGTGTGATGGCCGAGAACGACCTGCTGATGCAGAGCGACGTGGACGCCGTTGAGGTGGAACTGCTCACGGCCGGACAGCAACTGGAGCAGGTTCGATACTCGTGTGCCGCCTATCGCGAAATGCTGTCGTTGCTGACAGGCAGGCCGATGGGGGAGGCGGAACTGGCGATGCCGGAGGAGTTGGGTGGAGACTTGCTGGTTGCCGAGCGTCCGGAGATGCGTTTGCTCGATGCCAGAATCGGTCAGGGCCAGGCGCAGGAAGACCTTCTGCGCTCTGCGTCGATGCCGCAGTTGTCGCTTTTCGCCCAAGGGTGGTATGGCTATCCGGGATTGAACATGTTCGAGAACATGCTGAATGGCGATTGGAGTCTCAACGCCGTGGTAGGCATCCGGTTGGCATGGAATATCAGTGCATTCTATACACAGCACAACGACCTTGACAGGCTGCGCAACACTCAGCGGCAGTTGCAAGTGCAGCGCGACGTGGTGGCCTTCAACGAGGGTTTGCGACGTTCGGAGCAGAGCAGCGAGATGGCACGTCTTCGGAAGGCTTTGCGCGACGACGACCGTATCGTGGCCCTGCGTCGCTCGGTTCGCGAGGCCGCCGAAAGCAAGCATCGCAATGGTGTCATCGGCACCACGGAACTGCTCCGCGCCATCACCGAGGAGAGCGCGGCTCAGTCGGCCAGGCTGCTACACCGTATTGAATTATTGAAGAAACAATATGAATAAAGGGTTTAAAATAGAAAAAATGACAAATATGAATAAGGGAATCTTTCTTTCGGCTGTGTTTTTGCTCGTTGCCTGTGGAGGCAAGCAAGACTTCGATGCGACGGGCACATTTGAGGCTACGGAGGTGACACTTTCTGCTGAGACAACGGGGCGCCTGCTCACCCTCGCCTCCGAGGAGGGTATGTTGGTGCACGAGGGGGAGGTGTTGGCGGTGGTGGACACTGCCGCGCTGCACCTGCAGCTACAGCAGTTGCGCACCCAGCAATCGGCATTGCTCAAGAGCCGTCCCGACATCGGGAAGCAGGTGGCGTCGCTTCGCAGCCAGATTGTCAAGCAGGAGCGCGAGGTGGCGCGTGTGGAAAATCTGGTGAAAGACAATGCAGCCACGCGGAAACAACTCGACGACGCGCAGACCCAGTTGGGTGTGCTGCGCAACCAACTCGATGCCACCCTGTCGCAGTTGGGTAGCAGTAGCGAGGCTATAGAACAGAATGCCGCTGCCATGGAATGGCAAATCAAGCAGGTGGCGCTGCAGTTGGAACGTAGCACCCTTAAGGCTCCTATGGACGGTATGGTGCTGGCTACCTGGTTGCATCCCGGCGAGATGGCTGTTGCCGGACGGCCCTTGTTGAAGGTGGCCGACCTCGACCACATTTATCTCCGTGCTTATTTCACCAGCGACCAATTGTCGAAGGTGAATCTGGGACAAAAGGTGACGGTGACAGCCGACTTCGGGGGAGACGAACGTTATGACTATGAGGGTACCGTGACGTGGATTGCCTCCGAGAGTGAGTTCACCCCCAAGAATATTCAGACCCGCAGCAGCCGTGCCAACCTGGTTTATGCAGCCAAAATTGCAGTGGTGAACGACGGACGCCTGAAGGTGGGAGTCTACGGCGAAGTGAAGTTGTAGTTTGTTTATGTGTCAAGGAAAGCAGAGTATGGCTGACGCAATTACGGTTAATCATATCAGCAAGCGGTACGGCACCGTGGAGGCACTGTGTGATGTTTCCTTTGATGTTCGCGAGGGCGAGATCTTTGGTCTTATCGGTCCAGACGGGGCTGGGAAGACGACTCTCTTCCGCATCCTGACCACGTTGCTGTTACCTGACAATGGGAGCGCGTCGGTCGACAGTCTCGATGTGGTGGGCGACTACCGACTGCTGCGCACGCGCATAGGCTATATGCCTGGTCGCTTCTCGCTCTATCCCGACCTGAGTGTGGGGGAGAATATCAATTTCTTCGCCAACATCTTCGGTGTGACTCTGGAGCAGAACTTCGACCTGGTGGCTCCCATCTACAGGCAGATAGAGCCATTCCGCAAGCGTCGCGCCGGAGCCCTGTCGGGCGGCATGAAACAGAAGCTGGCTCTTTGCTGTGCATTGATTCACAAGCCGCATGTACTCTTCCTCGACGAGCCGACGACGGGCGTCGATGTGGTGAGCCGAGCCGAGCTGTGGGAGATGCTTGCCGACCTCAAAGAACAGGAAATAAGCATCCTGGCGAGCACTGCCTATATGGACGAGGGGCTGCGTTGCAACCGGGTGGCTCTGATGAGCGAAGGCCGAGTGCTGGAGGTCTGTTCGCCGCCGGACAACCTGGAGGAATACTTTATAGAAAAGTTAGGAAATGGATAATATCATCGAAGTCAGAGGATTGACGAAGAAATTTGGGAATTTCACCGCTGTGGATGGAATCAGTTTCAGTGTGGAGAGAGGCGAGATTTTCGGTTTCCTTGGTGCCAATGGCGCCGGCAAAACCACAGCCATGCGGATGCTCTGTGGACTTTCGTTCCCCACGGCGGGCAGCGGCAAGGTGGCAGGATACGACGTGATGACCGAAGGCGAACAGATAAAAAGCCATATAGGCTATATGAGTCAGCGGTTTTCGCTATACGAGGATCTGACCGTGAACGAGAACATGGAACTTTTCGGAGGTATCTATGGAATGAAACGGGGAGACATTGCCGATCGCTCGTGCCAGTTGTTGCATGAAATCAGTTTTAGCGACCATGCCGATGACCTGGTCGGCTCGCTGCCCCTCGGATGGCGACAGAAGTTGGCTTTCATGGTGGCCACCATGCATCGGCCCGAAATAGTGTTCCTCGATGAGCCGACGGGAGGTGTGGACCCCATCACACGGCGCCAGTTTTGGGACCTCATTCGTGCAGCAGCTGCACGAGGCACCACGATTTTCGTCACTACCCATTATATGGACGAGGCCGAATACTGCTCGCGTATCAGCATCATGGTCGACGGGCGCATCAAAGCTCTCGACACGCCCCAAGCCCTCATGCTGCAGATGGATGCCAAGAATATGAACGAAGTATTTGTGAAACTATGCAGATAAAAATGTCGTCATTTATTAGGAAGGAGATGTTGCACATCCTGCGCGACCGACGCACACTTCTCGTGGTGTTGGTCATCCCGCTCATGCTCATCATGTTGTTTGGTTTCACCGTCTCCACTGACGTGAACAACATCCATGTGATGGTCTGTGCGCCGCATCGCAGTTATGCTGTCGCCCAGGCTGTCAACCGCATGACGGCAAGCCGCTATTTCGAATTCAAAGGCTTTGTCGATGCCGGCGACATTGACCAATCGCTGCGTACGGGTAAGGCTGCCGCAGTGGTCGTGTTCGCCGACGATTATGATGTCTCGGGCAAGTACCAGTTGTTGCTCGACGGCGCCGATGTGAACACTGCGCGCACCTCTCAGGCCTATCTCCAGAGTGTGCTGAGTACGGGTAACGTGGCAGTCAAGCAATCGGGCATACAGACCCACATGCTATTCAATCCGCAGATGAAGAGTTCGTTCAACTTCGTTCCCGGCATCATGGGAATGATATTCCTTCTCATTTGTGCCATGATGACTTCCATCAGCATTGTCAAGGAAAAGGAGACGGGAACGATGGAGGTGTTGTTGGTGTCGCCGGTGAAGCCTATCTATATCATCGTATCGAAGATGATACCCTACCTGCTGTTGAGTTTCATTGATCTGGTGATTATTTTGGTGCTTGCCTACTTCGTGCTCGATGTTCCGTTGGCCGGAGGTGTGGGCAATGTGGTGTTGGTGTCGGTGCTATATCTGGTGCTGGCATTGGCGTTGGGAATGATGGTATCGAACGTGGTGGAGAGCCAGGTGGCGGCCTTGCTCATCAGCGCTATGGTGATGATTATGCCTGTGATCTTCTTTTCGGGGTTGTTGTTTCCGACGGAGAATATTCCGTGGGCATTGCGATGGATAAGCTATGTGGTGCCTCCGAGATGGTACATCGATGCTATGCGCAAACTGATGATTGAAGGAGTGGACCTGAAGGGAGTGCTGCTGGAGGTGGGCGTGCTGTTGGCGGAGACCGTGGTGCTAATGACAGCAGCGGTGAAGAAATTTAACGACCGATTGGAATAAAGAATAATGATATGTCTGCATTGGGTTTTTTGATCAAGAAGGAATTTATCCAGTTTCGTCGAAACAGGTTTGTGTCGCGTCTGGTCTTTCTGTTGCCCATCATCGTGATGCTGATTGTGCCGCTGGTGGCCAACATGGATGTGAAGGGTGTGAATGTGGCGGTGGTGGACATGGACAGGTCGGGGCTGAGCGGAAGGATGGTCTCGCATCTGGAGGCCTCAAAGCAGTTGCGGGTCCGACTTGTGGTGACTGACTATAGGCAAGCCTACGACTTGTTGGAAGCAGGTAAGGTGGATGTTATCGTTACGATTCCAGAGGGTTGCGAGCAGACGCAGATGCTCGGACGCATGCCGGATATCAAGATTGACGCCAATGCGGTTAATGCCACTAAGAGCGGCCTTGGGTCGCAGTATGTCATTGCCTCCCTCACGCCACTTCTAACAGATGGGTCTGCGGTGTTGTCACCAAGCGTCAGGTACTTCTACAATGAGACGTTGGACTATCGTTTCTATATGATTCCGGCGTTCATCATCATCATTGTCATGCTGATATGCTGTTTTATCCCCGCATTGAACCTTGTTTTGGAAAAGGAGAAGGGTACGATAGAGCAGATTAATGTGACACCCGTTTCTCGAATGGAGTTCACGCTGAGCAAACTGATTCCTTATTGGATTATCGGGATGGTGGCTCTGACCGAGGCCATTCTCACAGCGGGATTGGTCTATGGCCTATGGCCTGAGGGCAGTCTGGCGAGCATCTATTTGGCGGCTCTGGTTTTTGCGCTGGCCATGTCTGGATTTGCCATCACTGTGGCGAATATCTCTGACACGATGCAACAGTGCATCTTTGTAATGTTCTTCTTCGTGATGCTGTTCATGCTGATGAGCGGATTGTTGACGCCGCTGGACTCGATGCCGCAATGGGCACAATGGTTGACTGTGGCTTTCCCGCCTCGCTGGTTTGTGGGTATCATGCGTGCTGTATACCTCAAAGGTACCACCCTTGCCGAGTTGGCCCCCGACTTCCTGGCTCTTGCTGTTGTGGCCACCTTCTTTTGCATTGTGGCTATAGTGACCTACCGTAAACAAAAATAAAAAATCGTCCATTGTGAAATAATGTGTATCTTTGCACCCATGAAAAAATCGTTTATTTTCAAGCAATATGTGTGGCTGGTGGACACCATACGCCGTGCACGGCGTATCTCCCTTGCCGACCTCAGCGAGTGCTGGCAGCGTACCGACCTCAGCGACGGCAAACCCCTGAGCCGCACCACTTTCAACCGCCACCGCAACGCTGTGGAGGAAATTTTCGGCATCACCATTGCCTGCGACGCCGATAACCGCTATTATATAGTTGATAACGAGTTTTTCCGCTCCGACGCTGTGCAGCAGTGGATGCTCAACACATTGACGGTGAGTAATATAGTAGGTGAGGTGCGCGGACTCCACGACCGCATACTGCTCGAAAGCATCCCCGCCGAGGGCGAGACCCTGCGAATAGTGGTGGAGGCCATGCAACGCAGCGTGCGGATTGCAGTGAAATACCGTCGCTACGGCAACAGCGCCGACTCCGAGTGGACGGTGGAGCCGTATTGTATAAAACTGTTCCGCCGCCGCTGGTACCTGCTCTGCCATTTCGCCGGCGACGGTTTCATAGTGCTCAGCTTCGACCGCATCACCTCCCTGGAGCTTACCGACGAGACTTTCGAGGTTGCCCCATCCTTCGACGCCGAGGCTTTTTTTGCCGAGTATTTCGGCGTGATGACCGACGCACGCATACCGTTGCAACGCATAGTGGTAAGGGCCTACGGCAACGAGCGCTACGCCCTGCGCGACCTGCCTCTGCACCCCTCGCAGAAACTCGTTGCCGAAGCCGACGACCATGTGGATTTCGAGCTGAAACTGCGTCCCACCACCGACTTTTTGGCACATATCCTCTCGCGCGGATGCTGGGTGAAGGTTATTTCTCCCGATAGTATCGCACAGAAAATCAGCGAGATGCATAGAGAGGCTGCAGATGCGTATTCCGCACAATAAAAGCATTTTTGCAACGTTAGACAATTATTATGGACGACAAACAAAACATAATCATTTATCGCACCGCCGACGGCAAGGCTGCCGTGTCGCTGATGACCAAGGACGGAATGATTTGGCTCAACCAACAGCAGATGGCAGAACTTTTTGCCACCTCGAAGCCAAATATCAGTATGCACATAGCTAATATATTGAAAGAAGGCGAGTTAAACGCCGATTCAGTTATTAAGAATTACTTAACAACTGCCACCGACGGGAAACAGTACAACGTAGTTTTTTATTCATTGGAGATGATTCTGGCAGTTGGCTATCGTGTTCGGGGTGTGCGTGGCACACAGTTCCGCCAGTGGGCTACACAGCATCTTTCGGAATATCTTGTCAAAGGCTTTACTATGGATGACCAGCGGCTGAAAAATCCCGACGGACGTCCCGACTATTTCGACGAACTGCTCGAACGCATACGCGATATCCGTGCATCGGAAAAACGTTTCTACCAAAAAATACGCGACCTATTTGCACTCAGTAGCGACTACGACAAGGACGACAAAGCAACTCAGATGTTTTTCGCCGAAACGCAGAACAAACTCCTGTATGCCGTAACCCACCAAACTGCCGCCGAACTAATATGTGCCAGAGCCGATGCCGACAAACCCAATATGGGACTTACAGCATGGAAAGGCAATATTGTTCGCAAGGGCGATGTTACGATAGCAAAAAATTACCTTCAAAAAGACGAAATCAACAACCTGAACAGATTGGTGGATATTTTTCTTACCTCAGCAGAAATGCGAGTCGGCGACCGACACGACCTGACACTCGAATACTGGCGGAAAAATGTGGACAATCTCTTGATGTTCCAAGAGAAAGACATACTGCACAGCAAAGGATCTATTTCCAATGCCGAGATGGAAAAACTGGTACATCAGCAGTACGATCAATTCAACGAACGACGCAAACACTACGAAGCGGAAATTGCCGATGCAGAAGATATTAAAGAACTCGAAGAATTGGAGAAATCCTTGCAAAAAAGAGACTCGAAAGGATAAAACAGAAATCGTAAAACAATTGTTTATTATCTTATCATAATCCAAAATTGTTCTCAACATAGAAAAACACTAAAAGCACAAAAACTTTAGTTTTTGTTTCGTGATTTTTAGAAGTTACCGTAATAAAATATATCTTTCCACACATTTTTATATTATTGTAAATCAATAAAATATATAATAATTTCTGGTTTTTCTTAACACTGTACCGAGATATGGTACAGCGGGTGTGTAATTTTGCATTGTCAAATTAAAAGTAAAAACAACTAAATTTTTAAAACAATGATTAAAGCACACAACCTATTCAAAATGACCTGCCATCTGGCTGGAAGACAATATCATGATGCCGACTTAGTATGGGAGTACCTCCGTATTGGCAAAGAAGTAAGACTAGAACGCGACATTGACAACCCGCACGATCCGTATGCCGTTGCTGTGATTTTCGAAAAAGACGGAGAGGATTACCTTATTGGATACCTGCCAAGGGGCGAAAACAAAGAGATGGCAGAAATGCTCGAGATGGGATGGGGCTGCTGCTACCGCACCGTTATCAGTTCGATTAACCCCGAGACAAGTCCCGAACATCAAGTTCACCTAACCATCAGCATACGACGCAACAACATGGAGAAAGCTCCTGAAAAAGGTAGCAAAAAAAGCAAATGACATTTATAATTCTTTGGTCTTTTTAGAACTTATTCATGAAAGACTCCGAATATGGGAGCAAGCCTGCAATAATTGTCTTTGGGTTCGATAATTGAGCAAAAAGTCGTATCTTTGCACATTGAAACTTCGTCTGAGAGTTGAAGGAACTGAAACGAAGACAAATTGTCACCAGTTTAAACTGAAAACTGACGAGGTGGAAAACCGGTAGAAACAGAAGCAAAAGAAGCGGAATAAAAAAGAAATATTTTGTTTAAACTGAAAAAAGTTGTATCTTTGCAAACGTAATTAGTAACAATAAAAACAGTAAAAATATAGACAGAAACAAAGTAGAATAGAATCAACATATTAACGCAAAGCGCTTTGCTTTTCAAGGTGTACGGAAAACTCGACACTTTCTATACTATCACTCAAGAAAGCAGAACGCTCACGGTAATCCGTGAGCTTTCTTGTTTGTGATAGTAGGTCGTCGAGAAACCTCCGTACACAACAGAGAGTTTCACGGTTTTTTTTAGTGTTACATAGAAGAGCATTGGCTATGAAACACTGAAACGATGAGGTATATAGGCTGTAAAGATTCTTTAATTAATACTATTCAAAATCTTTTTGAAACCAAGCATTTGAATAGAGATGGTCTTACTTTATTTGATGCCTTTTGTGGTACTGGTTCTGTTGCATATAATTTTAAAAATTTGTTTAATCTCGTTCTAAATGACAATTTACATTTCGCAACAACGTTCGCAAGTGGACGAATTTTTGCTTCGAGATGTAATTTTAGTGCTTTAGGTTTCAACCCCTTTGAATACTTCAACAGAAACGATAATCAAGAAACAGGTTTTTTCTCCAAAAATTACGCTCCCAAAAATTCTGGAAGAATGTATTTTTCTGACTGGAATGCGGGAAGAATAGACTATTTTCGTCATCAAATACAAGCTTGGTACGATTCAAACAATATAAATTATGAAGAATATTGTTATCTTTTGAGTGCTTTGATGGAATCGGTTTCACACGTGGCAAATGTAGCTGGTGTTTATGGAGCATTTTTAAAAACTTGGGATCCACGAGCTATTAAAAAGATTGTATTTATACCACCAGCAGAGGCAAACCTCTTATCCTTTTTTGACAACACACACAATGTTAGAGTAATAAATGGAAATGTTGAAGACGTCATTGAAAGCGTAAATTGTGATATTTTATATTTAGACCCACCATACACAAAAAATTCTTATTCAGTACAATATCACATCCTTGAAACATTAATTTTAAATGATAATCCGACTTTAAAAGGTGTTACAGGAGCACGTCATTATGAGAATATTTCCAACGATTGGTCTAAACCAAACAAAGTCGAGGTGCAATTTGACAAAGTCTTAGCAAAAACCCAAGCTTCTCATATTGTATTTAGCTATAGTAGCGATGGACTAATGTCCAAGGAGTATATTTTATATGCGATGAAAAGGTATTGTTTAGAAGATAGCGTTAGTTGCGATGAGGTATCCTATAAACGATATAAAAACTATAAAACCGAAGATAAACAAGGTCATAAAGAGTATTTGTTCTATGGGCAAAAAAAACCTATTGCACAGGTAAGATATTATTGCCCTCTAAATTATATGGGTGGAAAATCCCCAATCATAGATTTTATAAAGCCTAATTTAACAGAGAAAAGAAAGTTTGTAGACTTGTTGGGAGGTGGTTTTAATGTTGGAATCAACACGGATGGTTTTGAACAAGTAATATATAATGATATCAATTTTGCCGTTGCAAATATAATTAAAATGTTCAGAAATGCAGATACATCCACATTGCTAACATTTATAGGAAAGACAATAAAAAAATATAACCTTGAAAAAAGCAATAAAGATGCATATTTAAAAATACGTGAAGATTACAACAGAAAATATCGTGACACGGAGTTGGGTTTTTGGTATTTATTTGTGGTTATACTCTATGGATTCCAACAGCAACTCAGATTTAATTCAAATTATGAATTCAACAATCCTGTAGGTGAAAGTGGATTTAGCGACTCTATAAAAGAAAAAATAGTTTCATTCTCTCGTAGAATAAAAGAGTTGAATGTAATCTTTGAAATAGGAGACTATCAGAAGATTGATCATCTAATCGATGCAGACACACTAGTATATGCAGATCCTCCATACATCATCACACTTGGCAGCTATAATGATGGGAAAAGAGGTTTTAAGGGGTGGAATTCAGACGAAGAAGAACGTTTGTTAACATACCTTGACATTTTAGTGAACAGAGGCTGTAAAGTCGTAATATCAAATGTTTTAGAATATAAGGGCTTGCGGAATACTCAACTTTTCCATTGGATTGAAAATCACAATGTTGTTATACAACAAACAACCTTTAGGGGAAGAAACGAAACATTAATAATATCTCTATAATATGAAACCAAAATTTACAATATGTCGTTTGGGTGCACAAAAAAAAGCTCAAAATGTAGATGAAATAATAACAAAATCGGTATTGCAAGATATTTGCAAACGACTTACTCACCAAGAGAAATATGATATTGATTGGGTGGAAGAAAGAATAAATGGAAAAATGTTCACCTTTGAGACAGATAATACCAAATACTACATTACATATACACTTAATAGAGTTGGAGGTCGAAACTCTTACCTTCAAAGTGTACCAACAGCTTTTGGGATTTTTATAAATGATGCTCTTTATAACACAAAAAAATCTTTGTTCTGTTTATACTTTACGCATCATAATGGCAATAATCAAACACGCTACCACCAATTCATATATCGGTTACTTAAATCAATTGGAGTGTGTTTTATAAACTCTGATGAAGAATTGAAAGGCTTGAATGTTCAACCTTATGATAATGTAAAAGATTTAATATCTGATAGAGAATTCAATACCATACATAATAACTATAACCAGTCTTCTTATATAACAGATGAGGGCTCATACTATCATGTGTATGGTAAAACTTTTGGAGCAAATCAAAAGGAAACAACAATGTTGTGTCTTGCACTTTGTGGTATTTCGGATAAACCAATTCGACTTTTTCAAATTTCCGACAATGACAGTAAGTATTTAAGCGACACAGATATTGATGCAATTAAAACTTATGCTACTAAATTTAGCAAAGTCGGAATAGAAATTCTTGATGATACATACGAATTTGAAGATGATAATGAACAAGTTCCTATTAAAACGGATCCCCAATCCAGTCTTAGAAGTCCTCGCTTTATACTCAATTTGTTGGAAAAAACAGGTGGTCATAAAAGTTGTTCTCTATGTCAATGCGAAATTGAAAGTATAATTCAAGGAGCTCATATTTATCCTGTTCAAGCAATTAAACAACAAACTGATTTGTCTTTTGAAGAAAGGCTTAAAATGGCTACAGACAAAAACAATGGAATATGGCTTTGTGAAAATCATCACAAACTATTTGATAGAGGATTAATACGTTTTGAGAATGGCAAATTAAAAATTATGCCCAAACTAAATGACAATGACAAAGAATTCGTTAATACCATTTCAACTATACAGGCAATCGATCAAAATTATTTTACTTCCAAAATGGCTGAATATTTCAAAAAAAGAGATGATTTCTATCGTTCTGAAAAATACTATTAAAATATGTATTTTCTCACATAAATAATCATCCTCTTTTTCATTTCAAGACAAAAGAAAACGAAAATGAATAATTGAAAAAACAAGCCCAATAACACACGACAGGGGTATAAGGCAGTTTTTTATTGTTAGTTGTGATTGTTATGTAATTTTTAATTGGTCACCACTAAAAAACTCCTCCCCCCTCTCCTACCTCACAATCACCTTTTTGACAAACTCCTTGCCTTTTGGCGTTACCACTTTCAGCGTGTAGGTGCCGCGGGTACGGCGGTTGATGGGTATCACCACCCTGCCGTCGGAAAAGAGGCTTTTGCGCAGCGCCACCCTGCCTTTGGTGTCGGCGAGGGTGCATTCCACCTGTCCTTGCGGCAGACCTTCCACCGTTATCTTCTCCCTTGCGGGATTGGGGTACACCACAATGTCGGAGAGTCCCTCCACGGGGTGCAGCGATGTGGTGGTGTCGGGCGGAGTTACCGTGTCGGGGACGGTGTCGGCCACATAGAGGTAGTCCGTCAGGTCCAGCTTGTGGAATTTGGCGTTGGTGGTAATAATAGAACGAGAGAAATATTCGTTGGTAAGATAATACTTGTAGTCGTCGCCCAAGGCAATCCCTTCAACTTGGTGTAAAGAAAGGCCGAGGGACATTTTGCGTTTGTTGCCCGAAAAGAAATCGTTGCCCGTGTAGTCGTAAAGCAGCACCACAAAAGGCATAAGAAGGGAGCTGTATCCGCACAGCACCACCTGTTTCTTGCGTGGGTTGTATGTGGCTCCGGTAATAAGTCCGCCCACGTTCCAGCTGCTCACACGGCGTGCGGAGTAGGTGCCGGGGGTCTTGGGCAGAGCATAAATCACAGAGCCTTCGCTAACCCATTGTTTGGTAAACAGATACAGACTGTCCTCGGTGGCGATAAAGGCTTCGCAGTCGAAATCGGTGCCGTTCGACGATGAGGTGCTGAAATCCGTCTGGTCGGGGTAGGAGAACCATATCGTGTCTATCTGCGGGGTGCCTGTTAGCAGCGAGGCTTTGGAGATACGCAGTATATGCAGGTTTTGGCGTATGCCGGAGTTGTTGTTGCCGTGGTCGCCGAGGTAGATGTAAAGGCTGTCCAGGTCGCAGTCCTCCACATCCTGATGGGCGATGCCGGTGAGCACTATGCTGTCGAGGATATGTCCGTCGGTGGTGTCGATCTGGTATAACTTCTTGTCAGTGTGGTCGTTGTGGGTATAGAGCTTGCCGTCGAAATAGATAAGTCCCGAAGTGCCGTTGATACGAGTGGGCAGGTTGTTGGAGTAGTATGGCGATGCCGAGGTGGAGGCGTATGTGCAGCTGCCGTCGTTCACCGTGGCCTGCGGGTTGTAGTTGTTGGCGCGGGGGTCGGTGCATCCGCACACTTGGGCTTTGGCGTAACCGAGTGTGGCACAAAGGGTTATCAAAACAATTATTCGTTTCATATCTTTATTGTTTTTTATAAACTTTCAATTTTCAACTTTCAATTTTCACTTTTCTTAGGTCTAGGGCGTTCATGGCGTTGCTGCGGAGGCCTTTCACGTTTTTGTGGGTGAAATGCAGAATTTGGTCGTAGTACAGCACCACCACGGGGGCTTCGTCGATGACTATGGCGTTCATACGTTTGTACAGCTCAGCGCGCACCGAATCGTTGGTCTCGGCTTTCGACTGCAGGTACAGTCTGTCGAACTCCTTGCTGCTGAAATGCGTGTAGTTGGGGCCCTGCGGACAGAAATTCTTGCTGTAGAACAGCGAGAGGTAGTTCTCCGCGTCGGGGTAGTCGGCAATCCACGAGCCACGGAACCACTGCACCTTCGACTGGGCTATCTGTTCGCGCAAAGCTCCCGGAGGATTCACGTCGATTTCGGTCTTGATGCCCGCCAGTCCCAGCTGCTGCTGCACGTACTTGCACAAATCGAGGTACGACGAAGTAGTTGACAATGTGAGCGTTGGCAGTCCTTTGCCGTTGGGGTAACCCGCTTCGGCAAGCAGACGTTTGGCTCTAGGCAGGTCGTACTCGTAGCCGGCAGTGGTGTCGAAACCCGGCAGTCCGGCGGGGATAAAGCCGTAGCAGCCCGGAAGTCCCACGTTGTTACGCAGATATTTCATCATCTTGCGTCGGTCGAAAGCGCAGTTGATGGCCTGACGCACGCGTTTGTCCTTCAGCACGTTGCTGTTTTTCTCCATCTGGAAACCGAGATATTCGGTGTTGAGGAACGGCAGCGACACCATGTCGATACTTTCGGCGTATTTCTCGCGCAGCTGTCCGGTACGCGTAAGCAGCTCGTCTTTGTAGCTGGCGTCGAGGGAGTTCATAAAATCAAGGTTGCCTTTCACAAACTCCAGAAACACAGTCTGTTTGTCGACGATAAAGGTGACGGCAATAGCGTCGAGGTAGGGCAGACGGTTGCCCTCGTCGTCACGTTCGAAATAGTTGGGATTGCGTTGTAGGACGAGTTTTACGCCCTCTTTCCATTTCTGGAAACGGAAGGGACCCGTGCCCACGGGATTCTGGCGGAAGTCGGCGCCGTAGTGTTCCACCGCTTCGTGCGGAACCACCGAGCAGTAGGGCATTCCCATCATTCCGAGGAAGGGTGCGAAAGGCTGTTTCAGTGTTACCACGAAAGTGGTGTCGTTGGGGGCGGAAAAGGCGTAGTTGCCGTCGGTAACGGCCACATTGTCGAAAATCCAGCGTCCCGGCGAGGCCACTTTCTCGTCAACGATGCGGTTGAAACTGTAAACGAAATCGGAGGCCACCACCTTGCGACGGCCGTCGGCAAAACAGGCGTTGCGATGGAAAAACACGTCTCTGCGGAGGATGAAGGTGTAGGTGAGGCCGTCGTCGGAAATCTCCCACCGTTTGGCTATGGCTGGCTGCACGGTGAGGTCGGTGTCGAGCTGTATCAGGCCGTTGAAGAGCTGCTGCGAGGCCCAAATCATGGCCTGGTCCTTGGCAAAAGCGGGGTCGAGAGAGGCTATGCCCGCCGACTCGTTGTAACGGAAAATCTGCTTGTCGCTGTTGCGGTCGGAAGTGCCGCAGGCAACGAAAATGGCAGCCGCCAAAAGCAATGTTATGTGTTTAATTCGCAGCACGTCAGACTTTTATAAGTTTTTTCGCCATCTTGATGGCTTGAGCCATAATCTCCTCCTCGCCCTCCACATGGTGGTTGCGCATCAGTATCTTGCCGTCGCAGAAAAGGGTGTCTATCACGCTGCTGTCAGCGGCGTAGATCCAGTTGCTGAGGGTGTTGTGGTTGGGGGTGAAGGCAGGTGTGTTGAGGTTGACCAGAACGAAGTCGGCCAGACAGCCTTCGGCCACACGTCCCATATTGAGTCCCAGCACTTTGGCGCCGTTTACAGTGGCAATGGCGAGGGATTCGGAGGTGGGCATCACGGTAGGCTCCTTGGTGCGGCCTTTCTGTATGAAACTGGCCATCTTCACCGCCTCGCGCATGTCGAGGTTGTTCGACGAGGAGCAGCCGTCGGTGCCGAGGGTTACGTTGACGCCGGCTTTCACCAGTTCGGGATAGCGGAAATTGAGTCCCGAGCCGAGTTTGAGGTTGGAGTTGGGATTGTGGGTGACGGTGGCGCCGGTGTCGGCAAGGATTTTTATGTCGTCGTCGGTAAGATATACGCAGTGCGCAAGGGTGGAGCGCTCATCCAAAGCATTCCATTTGTGGAGGTGCTGCACGGGGGTGAGTCCGAAATCGCGGAGGGTGTTGTCCACCTCGCCCTGAGTCTCGGCTACATGGGTGTGCATCAGCAGGTTACGCTCTTTGGCGTAGGCTTTTATATATTGGTACGATGCACCCGAAACGGTGTAAGGAGCGTGGGGGGATAGGGCGAACTGCACGTGGTCGTCGGCAAGGGCGAGGGTTTGTTCGAACTGCTCAAGCTCTTTTTTAACGTTGGGCAGGTTGTCGGAGTTGCAGCCGTCGAAAAGGGTGAGGCCCAGCACAGCGCGTATTCCCATATCTTTCACAGCCTTAGCCTCTTGCGGCAGAAAGAAATACATATCGCTGAAACAGGTGGTGCCCGTTTTTATCATCTCGAGGCAACCCAGTTTGGTGCCCCAGTAGATAATTTCCTCGTCGAGGTTTTTCTCGTTGGGCCATATTTTGGTATTGAGCCATTCCTGCAGGGGCAGGTCGTCGCCGTAGCCGCGGAAAAGCGTCATGGGGATATGGGTGTGCATGTTCACGAAAGTGGGCAGCGCGGCCATACCTTCGGCGTTTATCACCTCGCAGTCGGCGGACGGAGTCTCAATGCCGGCGGCGATTTTGGCAATACGGTTGCCTTCCACAAGGATGTCGGTCTTTTGGTCGTCCAGAAGTACGTTTTTGATAAGTATGCTCATTGTTTTCAATGTTTTAATGGTGTGAAAAAGTTTTGCAAATATACGAAAAAAAAACGGGATTGGGGGATGTTCGTTTTCTCTTGGTGCAAAAACCGCAAATTGCAAAACATTATTCCTTGATTAACAATAATTTATGACGGTTCACCAGTTGGTGGACCACAGATTGGTGAACTCTTGCAATCATATTCTGTAAATCCTTTGTGGAATATTTTGCCAAATGATATATTTTTCGTAATTTTGCAGTTACAAAACCGCCAAAACATGAATCATAAAACCACTATAGAAATGATTATTTATGCTTTAGTTCTTGCAGGAATTATTATTATTACTGTTTGTCTTGCCCGATGCGGGAAATTCAATGGAAAAGCGGCAGAATTAGAGGAGGTTACAATGTCTTCCGGCGAGCGTGTGATTCGTGTGTATGATATGGATATTAACCAATTGACAACTGCCTTGAGGGACTTTGCCCAAATGTATGGTGAAGATTGGGCACAAAACGCTACTGTCACAAAGAAAGACGATTGCTTTAGTCTGACTCTCATCCCTACCATCAACTATTACCACTTCTGTTTATGGGTTAATTATCTTGTGTATTCCGATAAAAACCAACTGTTCAAAGTACGTGGCTGGTATCCTTTTGGCGAGGTTAAACTTAACAACGAAGTGCAGCCTTTCAGCAACCAAACTGTGATGATATACGTGGACAAAGATGATGATGAATACGACAATGTAAGTTTCGTTACCCCCGACGGGAATTATTATTTTCAGCCTTTCGCAAGCAACTACAGTTTCAAAGCTGTAAAAAAAGGAAGCGAAGATTATGTGCCACTACCGGAGAAAGATGAATAACAATGTTTAAGTGCGGGTGCTTCCCCTTTCTGTTTTTATTCGCTTGTCCTTGCGAAAACAACATTTTTCCTTGCCAAATCTCATCTTTTTTCTATACATTTGGCAAAAAAGTCATAAATTTGCACTTTAATGTTTAACAAAAACGACACCATTCATACAATGAAAAAATACAATTTCGACGAAATAATCGAACGCAGGGGCACTTCCTGCGTCAAGCACGATATGATGGACCGCATTTTCGGCACCAACGACCTTATGCCCATGTGGGTGGCGGATATGGACTTCCGCTCGCCCGACTTCGTCATTGACGCCATCAAAGAGCGTTGCAACCACGAGGTCTTGGCCTACACCTTCGGCTCCGACTCTTACTTTGAGGCGATAACCGGCTGGCTGGCACGACATTACTCCGTGTCGGCACAGAAAAACGAACTGCATTTCGTGCCCGGCATTGTGGCCGCAATTGCCTTTGCCATTCAGGCTTTCACCGAAAAAGAGGACGGCATACTTATAATGACTCCCGTTTACCCGCCCTTTGTGGATTTGCCCAACTACGCCAAACGCCGTTTGGTGTGCAGTCCGATGAAAACCATCAACGGACGTTTCGCCATCGATTTCGACGATTTCGAGGAAAAAGCGCGCGACTGCAAACTGCTTCTGCTCTCCAACCCCCACAATCCCGGCGGCATGGTGTGGAGCCGCGACGACCTCAAGCGTATCGATGCCATCTGCCGCAAAACCAGAACCATAGTCATCTCCGACGAAATCCACGCCGACCTTGTTCTGCCCGGCTACAAGCATACCTCGTTCACAACCGTTTCTCCCGAAGCCAAGAACAACACCATCACCTTTGTGGCGCCGAGCAAGACTTTCAACATAGCAGGCATGGGCAGCTCCGTGGCCTACATCCCCGACGAAAGTCTGCGCAACACCTATTTCGGCTATCTCGACGGCTACGAGGTGGCCAACGGCAACGTGTTCGCCTACACCGCCGCCGAAGCCGCCTACCGTCATGGCGACGACTGGCTTTTGCAAGCGCGGGAATATATCGCCGGCAATGTGGAATTCACCATCGACTTTCTGCACAAAAATCTGCCCGAGGTGGTGGCCATGCGTCCCGAAGCGTCGTTTTTGGTGTGGATCGATTTCCGTCCCACAGAATTCTGCTACAAGGAGATAAAGCGTCGTCTGCTCGAGGTGGGCAAGGTGGCCCTCAACGACGGCTATACCTTTGGCGGCGAGCAATACAAAGGCTTTTTCCGTTTGAATGTCGGATGTCCGCGAGCCAAGCTACGGGAGGCTTTGCAAAGGATAACGACTGCGTTACGATAGAAGTTACAGATTTGTAAAAGAAGAGAGTCCCGCGGCTTCGCCGCGGGACTCTTTATATTCTCTTTATTGCTATACAGAGATGTCGGTTGTTTTATTCCCCTTGGGGACCGCCTTCGTTCTGCATGTTGATAATCCATCCGAGCATTGTGGTCCAACGGCTCTGGAAACTACCGGAGAAAGCAACACTCTGAGCGAAATCAACCTTCGGATTAGCATTGAGGTCGATAGTGTATGCTCTACCATCGAACTCACCTACTATCTTACTGTCATTGGTCTCAGTAATAGTAATAGTACCCGATTTCATCAGATAGAATTTAGATTTGCTTACAGCTACTCCAACCAACTGTCTGCCTGCAAATTTGCCGTCGATAAGTGAACGGTAGTCGAAATCTACGGTATCTGCCGGTGAAAGGGCGTTGTTAACAGTAAACACGTCTCCTGTGTTTACAGTGCCGGTAAGACGATAAGCCAGCATCGGGAATATAATGCTAGTCGAATCATCTAGGTGAAGCAACTGGTTGATGGTCATCTTCATAGCCAAGCCTATTGTGTATTGATTGGCCTTTTCAAAATCTTCTTTTGACATAGCCATACTTGAGGAGAAAGAAACCTCTTCCAGGCTTTCTCCACCTTCTTCACCGCCACCAATAGTGCATGCTGCTTTTCCTGTAATTTCAGCAACAATTTCCTGCATGGCTTCTTCTTCGCAGGATGCGAAAAACATAGCTCCAGCAATTACTGCAATTGTTAAAAATAACTTTTTCATTGTTTTTTGAATTTTTGTTAAAATATTGATTTTCTTTATTTTATAATTGTTTGTCATTATTCCTGACTTTCGCAGGATTTTTGCAAATATACGTTTTTTTTATTTCTTGGCGAAAAAATTTTTATTTAATCGTGTTTTTGTACGTTTCCGTGATGATGTCTATTTTTTCGTCGAAGTCCAACATAGGATCTATCCAACGTATCTCGGTGCCGTTGCGTTCCATGCGGCGGAACCACGTCATCTGGCGTTTGGCAAACTGACGAATGGCTATGTTGAGCTGCTCCAGCATCTGGTCGTAGGTTATCTCTTTCAAAATATACTGGGTTACGTAGCGGTATTCAAGGCCGTAACGTTTCAGCAGTTCGGGCGACACACCGTTGTCAATCAAAGCCTGCACCTCATCCACCATGCCTTCATGCAGACGCTGTTCCAGACGCTGGCGTATGCGTTGCATTATGGTTTGGCGGGGGTATGCTATGCCGAACACCACGCTCGTAAAATCGGAGCGTTTCTCGAAGGGATGGTTTTTCTGGTAATCCTGAATCTCGATGGCGCGGAGCATACGTTCGCGGCTCTCGGTGTCGGTGTGGTTGTGGAGTTTTATGTAGGTCTGCAGCAGTGCGGCAAGCTGCTCGTCGCTTTGCGATGCCAGCCGTTCCCTCAGCTCGGCGTTGTGCGGCACAAGCACAAAGGGGTACTGTTTCAGCACCGACTCGATGTAAAGTCCTGTGCCACCACATAATATAGGTACTACGTTCTTGCTCTGCAGCTGGTCGTAAACCTGCCAGAAATCGCGGTAGAACTCGCCGGCACTGTATTCGTAGCCGGGCTGACGTATATCTATAAGGTGATAGGGTATTTCCTTGCCGTGGATGGTGTACTCGTCCAAGTCCTTGCCGGTGCCTATGTCCATACCTCGGAACACCTGACGCGAGTCGGCGCTGATTATCTCGCCGCCGAGGCGGTAGGCCGTTTCGGTGGCAATGTGCGTCTTTCCGCAGGCTGTGGGTCCGAGTATGGTCAAAAGCGGCAGCATGGTGTCGAAAAAAAACGACATTTCCGGCTGTGGTGTCGAAAATGTCGTTAGTATCAAGTGTTATTTTACTGTCATATTAGTCGTCGAGGAAGGTCAGACGGGCCTTCTGCTTGTTGAACTCATATTTTCCGAACTCGTTAAGTCCAACGCGGTTGACCACGAAGTTGGCGGGGGCGTTTTTCAGCACCACGCACTCCACTTTCTCGAGACGCTGCTGGCCAATCTGTACGCTCTTCAGTATCACGATGGCTTTGTCGAGGATGTTGCCTTCGGGGTCGAAGGAGTTGTCGCGTTCGGGGAAGTCCTCTTTATTGATACGACGTTTGTAGAGGAAGTTCATAGCCTCTTCCCACGAGATTGCCAGAGCTTCGTTGAAACGCTCGTCGATAAGCATCGTTACAGCGGCACCGTTCACAATGGCTTTTATCTCACCTTTGGTGGACTGTATCATGGTAACGGGCACCGATGCCTCTTCGTGGATGATGAAGGGGACTGTCTCCTCGTCGGGATCTTCGGCGGGTTTGTTCACAAGGTCGATAATTTTGCCGTCCTCGGTCTCCTTAACAGTCTGCACCTCTTCGGCCATGTTGTTGATAAGGCGTTTCGACACGAAATCGGTGCGCAATATCACGAAGTCGGTGCGGCGGTTGAGCTGGTGCGCCACCTCCTGCTGTGCTTTGGGCAGACGGTTCACGTATTCGCATTCGAGGGCTACACCTTTTTTAAATATATAACCGTCAACCATCAAGTCTTTCTCCATCACGCGGGGTATGCGTTCGCCGTAGCCTTTGGCCACAAGACGGTCTTTCTCGATGCCGCGCGACACAAGGTAATCGACCACGGACTGGGCACGACGCTGCGATAGGGTGTCGTTGGTGAGGGTGATGAAGGGACGGCAGTCGGTGTGCGAGCGAATCTCTATCACCAAGTTGGGGTTGTTAACCATAATAAGGTAGAGGTCCATCAGCGAGTCCTGATACTGTTCCTTGAGGTCCCATTTGGCGAGGTCGTAGCGGATTTCGGGCAGGGTTACGGGCTGCTTGGGGACGGGTTCCATACGGAAATTGTGCACTATGTCCTTGTCGGTGTTGTAGCCGTAGGTGCTTTCGGAGCCTTCCACGCTGAAATAATCGACTTTGGAGAGGTACATCTTGTATATCACGTTGCGTTTCACCTTGTCGGTGCCGAAACGGTAGGCGCCGTTCTTGTCGGTGATCTCCTCATATTCGTTGCCGTCGGAGCCAACGAGACGTACCTTAACGCCGCGCATCAGCTGCATCGATTTCTCGTCGCGCACATTGCCTTCGATGCTATACAGCAGCGGAGGCAGGTAGAACGAGAAGATGTCGTATTGCAGGTCGTTGAGGCGTTTGCCTTTGAATTCGGTCTTTTTGTTGTGCGGGTCGGCAAGGTAACGGTTCGACGAGAAATAGCCGTGTTCGTTGTAATCTACGCCGGTGTAGGGGAAATAAACTATGCCCATTTCGTCGAAAGAGGAGTTGATAGGCACTCCGAGGTTCTCGGCTTTGGACCACGAGGCACCTTTTTTCCTTACGCGGAAAAGGTCGAGACCGCCAAGGCCGGGCAGACCGTTGGACGAGAAGTAAAGCACTGTGTCCTGATTGATGGTGGGGAACACCTCACGTCCGGGGGTGTTCACATTGGGACCGAGGTTCTCGGGGGCACCGAAATCGTCGGTGATGGAGGAACGGCGTACAACCCAGAGGTCGTAGTCGCCATATCCGTCGGGCATATCAGAGGAGAAGAAGAGTGTAAGTCCGTCGGCCGACACGCAGGGGTGCATGTGGCTGTAGGTGGTGTCGCCCAAATTTACGAGCTTGGGAGTAGACCATTCCTGCTGGGGCTCGTTGCTCTCTTCTTTCTTCGATTTCTTTTTGCCTTTGGTGTCCTGTTCGGGCTGTACGCGCACGGTTACGTAAACCTGACAGTTGTTGTCGCGGTGTTCTATCACATCGCATCGGGTGAAGAATATAGTGTTGCCGTCGGCGGTGGCCGATGCTTCACTTTCGTTGGCGTGGGTGTTGATAATCTTCTCGCCGTCGTCTATCAGCTTGAGTTCCATCCAGTTGCCCTTGCGGTCCTTGGTCTGGTAGTAGATCGACGAGAAAGCCTCGCCTGTCCATTCGTCCTTGCGGGCGTCTTCATCGGCGATACGCGACGAGGTGAATGTTATGGTGTTGGTGTCGTTGCCCACGAAGTTGAGCATCCAGTCGTTGTATTTGGTGTTCCACTGCGGCACCGAGTCGATGACGTGGCGGGTGCGTTCGCGGTGCATCTTGGCGATGAGTTTCAGCGACTGCTTGCGTTCGGTGCCGTACTCGTCGCCGGGCACAAGCCGCAAGTATTCGTCGTAGTACTGGTCGGCAAGCTCAATGTTGTTGTCCACAACGGAAAAACGGTACATCTCGGCGAGATAGAGATAAATCTTCGGCTCGGAGGTGTAGTATTTGTTGCTCACAAGGCGTTTGTAGTAGCGTATGGCCTTGTCGTAATAGTTCATAAAACGGTAGCATTCGGCCATTTGGAACAGCACGCGGTTTTTCTCGGCGCGGTTCGATTTTATCGATTTGAAAGCATTTTCGTATGTCTCGGCGGCCTCGATGTATTTTTTCTGTTTGAAAAGCTCATCGGCTTTTTGGGTTACACTTTTGGTCTGGGCAAAACCCGAAACAGCACTCAAAACGGCTAAAACCAGTACAAATAGTCCTTTCTTGTAATTTTTCATCGTGCGTTTTTATATATGTTTTATAAATACAAACAACTGTTATACAATAATTTATACACAGATATACCGCTCCAAAGGGGCGATAAATCAAGTTGCTAAAATACGTTTTTTTTTTGGATTTTCGGCATTTTTTTGCTTTTTGGTCAAAAAAAATTGTTTTTTCTCGCCACAGCGTCGCAAATTGAAATAATATTTGTAACTTTGCAAAACCGTTTCCAAGCATTTTTTGCTGAGCGGAGAAAAACAAAACACATTGTAGCACAAAAAATTACGTAACGATGAAAAAAAAGATAGCCGTTGTGATGGGCGGTTTTTCGGGCGAACACGACATTTCAATTAGCAGTGGCAACGAGGTTTTCAAGGCTCTCGACAAAGAAAAATACGAGCCTTACCGCATTGTCATCGAACCCAACGAGTGGTTTTATCTTGCCGACGACGGCAGCCACCTGCCTTTGGACAAGAACGATTTCTCGGTCTGCATCGACGGACAGAAAATACGTTTCGACCTCGCTTTTGTGATAGTGCACGGCAACCCGGGCGAAAACGGCCGTCTGCAAGGCTATTTCGACATGATAGGGATGAAATACACCACCTGCGATTTCTACACCTCGGTGCTTACTTTCAACAAAGGCTACTGCAACCCGCTGGTGCGCAGTCTCGGCATTGTGGCCCTCGCCAAATCAAAGCTTATCTACCGCGATCAGGTGGACATCGACGCCATACTCAACGAGCTTGAGCTTCCCATTTTCGTGAAACCCGCCGCCGGTGGCTCCAGCGTGGGGATGACCAAGGTGAAACACCCCGAAGAGCTGCCCGCCGCCATCGAACGCGCCCTGCGCGAAGACGACCAGGTGCTGGTGGAGGAGTTCATCGAAGGTCGCGAGTTCGGCTGCGGCGTGATACAGACCAAGACCGACCTCATAGCACTGCCCGTTACCGAGATAATACCCATCGGACGCGAATTTTTCGACTACGAGGCAAAATACCACGGACTCTCCAACGAGGTAACCCCAGCCGAGGTGGAACCCGAAATCTCTAAAGAGATGCAGGAGACCGCCAAAAAGCTCTACAAAATGCTCAACTGCCGCGGCATAGTGCGTTTCGACTTTATCTACAACACAAATAAAAAGAAACTCTACTTCCTCGAAATCAACACCATACCCGGACAGTCGGCGGAAAGCATTGTGCCCAAACAGGCTAGGGCAATGGGCATAAGCACCTCCGAACTGTACACCATGGTGATAGAGAGTTTCCTCTAAAAAATCATCGGCAACCTGCAAAAATCATCTAAAAAAAATCGCTCCAAAAAATATCAACACATAATAATCTGTTATCGAAAATATTAAACGTGCGAACAGAAAATAGTACGAAAATAATATAAAAAAGCCAATTATTTTTCGTATCTTTGCACACTCGAAACAGATGAAAGAAAAACGTTGGATATTAAGGAATGACTATGACAATGAGGCAGTAAAACGGCTTCAGGATCTTGGCGAGAGCTGGCTAACAGCTTTACTCCTCGCCGAGCGTGGCATTACTACCGGCGAAGAACGCGACAGATTTTTCAACCCCAAGCTCACACATCTCCACGACCCGTTCCTGATGAGGGATATGGACAAAGTGATACCCCGCATCGAGAAAGCCTTTGCCAACCACGAACGCATACTCGTATATGGCGACTACGACACTGACGGCACCACCGCCGTGGCGTTGCTCTACTCCTACCTTCGCAGAAACTACGACAACATCGATTTCTACGTCCCCGACCGCTACACCGAAGGCTACGGCATTTCGCTGAAAGGCGTGGACTATGCCGTGAACACCAACGTGAAACTCGTCATCGCCCTCGACTGCGGCATTCGCGCCAACGAGCCCATAGCATACGCCAACCAGCACGGCATCGATGTCATCGTCGGCGACCACCACCTGCCAGGCGACGAGCTGCCACCGGCCTTCGCCATCCTTGACCCCAAACGCGAGGGATGCCCTTACCCCTACAAAGAGCTGTCGGGCTGCGGCATAGCTTTCAAAATTGTGGAAGCCATGCTCGAAAAGAAACTAGGCGTAAGGATGTGCGACAACCCCGACCCGCAGGACGAACGTTTTCTGCGTCTGAAGAACAACTTGGCCCGTTACCTCGACCTTACGGCCCTGAGCATAGCCTCCGACATAGTGCCCATCACAGGCGAAAACCGCGTGCTGGCCTATTTCGGACTCAAGATGATAAACTTCCGTCCGCGTCCCGGCATAGAGGCGATACTCTTCTACAGCGACATCGTTCATAAAAACGACGAACAGAAAGAGCATTATTTCAACAAAGAACTGACTATCTCCGACTTGGTTTTCCTCGTCGGTCCGCGCATCAACGCCGCCGGACGCATAGAGGACGCCAAGGACTCGGTGAAACTGCTGCTTTGCGACAACATGAAAAACGCCAACCAGTGGGCCGAGAAGATAAACCAATACAACTCCGAACGCAAAAAACTCGACCACGCTGTTACCGAAGAGGCCAAACACAAGATAGACTCCGACCCCAAGCTGCAAAACAAAAAGTCCATCGTGCTGTTCGACGAGGACTGGCACAAAGGCGTTATCGGCATTGTGGCCTCACGACTGGTTGAAGAATTCTACAAACCCACCATCATCTTCACCAAATCCGACAACCTGTACACCGGCTCGGCACGCTCGGTGAAAGAGTTCGACATACACTCCGCCATCGACCAGTGCAGCGACCTGCTGGAACATTTCGGCGGACACAAATATGCGGCAGGACTTGCCGTGAAACCCGAAAATTTCGACAAATTCGTGGAGCGTTTCGAACAGGTGGTGAGCGACACCATTCTCGACGAACAGACCACCCCCGACATAGAAATCGACGCCAAGGTAAGCATAGCCAAAGACATAGAACGCACCGGGTTCCTCGAACAGATAAAGAAATTCGCACCCTTCGGACCGGGAAACATGCTGCCCGTTTTCCAAAGCAATAACCTTGTGGATACCGGCGACGCCCGCGAGGTGGGCAACGACACCGTGAAACACCTCAAATTCAAGGTTACCGAATGCGACCAGGAGTCGGACAAATACTCCGCCATCGGCTTCAGGCTCGGCGAATACTGCGACGCCGTGAAAAACGGACACCATTTCAACATTTGCTACCATATAGAAGAGAACTTCTGGAACGGCAAGACCGAACTCCAGCTGAACGTGAAAGACCTCAAACTCCGCTCCGACGACGAGTACCTCGGCCCCTTCTAACCCGCCGACAAAAAAACATCAAAAAACCAACTTAACTGCCACAAAAACAAACATTTTTACCCCGTTTCGGCAAAAAGCGGGCAATAAAAACTATTTTATAATTATTTGGTTATCAATACTATATGTTTGGACTTTCAAAAAAATTGTGCGTAAACCGCTGAAATTGAAAAAAAAATCGTACCTTTGCAAAGAATTATTGAGGTAAACAAAAGAATTTTCTGAGATAAATTTGAGATATACAAAGGAGGGGACAATCTGTCCCCTCTTTTTGATAAAAAAACACAACCAAACATGGACAAAGTAACAGTATTAGGTCTGATAAAGGACAAACTGGAAGGCACCGACAAATTCCTTGTGGATATGCACATCTCGAGGGATAACCGCATCAGCGTGGCCATCGACGGCGACAACGGTGTAACCATCGACGACTGCATAGAGCTGAGCCGCCACATCGAACAAAACCTCAACCGCGACGAGGAGGATTTCGAACTCAACGTGGCCTCGGCAGGTCTCGACAACCCGCTCAAGCTGCACCGCCAGTACGTGAAAAACGTAGGCCGTTTTCTTGCAGTAACCACCACCGACGGCGAAAAAACCACCGGAAAACTGCTCGAAGTAACCGACAACGACATTACCATACTGCCCGACAACACCCCGCGCCGCAAAAAACAGGAGCCCGAAGCAGACAACACAAAGACAATTTCTTTCGACGACATTCAAACAGCAAAAATAATAGTAAAATTCTAATACAAAACATCATGGAAACATCAAATTTGATTGATTCTTTTTCCGAATTCAAAGAATTTAAAAACATCGACCGCGAGACGTTGATGCGCATATTGGAAGACGTATTCCGCAGTGCCCTGATAAAACGCTACGGCACCGACGAGAATTTCGACATAATAGTGAACGTGGACAAGGGCGACCTCGAGATATTCCGCAACCGCGAGATTGTAGAAGACGACAAGGTTGAGGACGACAAAAACCAGATAGCCTACTCCGAAGCCATCAAGATAGAAGCCGACTTCGAGGTTGGCGAAGAACTGTCGGAACGTATCAGCATGAAAGACTTCGGCCGCCGCGACATACTGGCCATCCGCCAGAACCTTGTGGCCAAAGTGCAGGACTACGAACGTACCGCCATCTACCAGAAATACAAAGAAAAAGTAGGTCAGATAATCGTCGGAGAGGTGTATCAGGTGTGGAACCGCGAGATACTTGTTCAGGACGAGGAAAAAATCGAACTGGTGCTCCCAAAATCGGAACAGATTCCCGCCGACCACTACCGCAAAGGCGACACCATACGCGCCGTGGTGCTGAAAGTGGAACCCAAGAACAACAACCTCGTAATCACCATCTCACGTACATCGCCCATATTCTTGGAACGTCTTATGGAAGCCGAAGTGCCGGAAATCTACGACGGCCTCATCACCATACGTAAGATTGTCCGCGAACCGGGCGAGAAAGCCAAAGTTGCCGTTGAGTCGTACGACGACCGTATCGACCCCGTGGGCTCCTGCGTGGGAATGAAAGGCGGCCGCATACACGGCATAGTACGCGAGCTTCGCAACGAAAACATCGACGTTATCAACTTCACCACCAACCCCGAACTGTACGTGCAACGCGCACTCAACCCCGCCAAGATAACTTCCATCAAGATACTCGAAGACGAGAAAAAAGCTGAAGTGTTCATGCACTCCGAAGATGTGTCGCTTGCCATCGGAAAAGGCGGCCACAACATCAAGCTGGCCAGCAAGCTCACCGGCTACGAAATCAACGTGTACCGCGCCGACGACGAAGGCTACGAGGAAGACGTTGACCTGCAGGAATTCTCCGACGAGATAGAACAGTGGATCATCGACGAACTGAAACGCATCGGCTGCGACACCGCCAAGAGCGTGCTCGCCATTCCCGCCGACGAACTGCTGCAACGCACCGACCTCGAAGAGGAGACTATCAACAACGTGCTGCAGATACTCAAAGCCGAATTCGAAAAATAATAATGAATAAGTGAAATAAAAAGTGCAGGAACCACAGAAAGAAAGTATGAATTAAAGCAAGGAGGAACAATGTCAGAAGAAACAAAAAGTATCAGATTAAGCAAAGCCGCAAAGGAATTCAACATCGGCGTAAGCACCGCCGTTGATTTCCTCAAAAAGAAAGGACATCAGATTGACGACAATCCCAACACGAAAATTCCGGAAGAGTTGTACAACCTTCTTGCGAAAAATTTCCAGTCGGAACGCGCTGTAAAGGAGAACGCCGACAAGATACAGATTTCCACCACGGTGAAAAACTCCGCCGTGCTGGACGCATCGAAAGAACAGAAAGACGAAACCTCCGAACAGCCCAAAGCTGACGACAAGGAGACGGCTGCCAAAACTGTCGCCAAAAAGGCTGCGGCCAAAGAGGAAGCCAAATCCTCCGAACCCGCTCCCGCCAAAGAGCCTGCCAAGAAAGCAAAAACCAAAGCCAAGGCAGAGCCCAAAGCGAAAGCCGAGCCCGCCGAAGAGCCCGAACAGGAGAAGAAGGAAGAGGTGAAAGAGGAGCCCAAGACAAAGATAATAGCTCCCGACACCCAAATCCCCGACGTGGCCACCGACCTTTCTGTGAAAGTCGTCGACCGTATCGACATTGACGCCATCACCGAGCAGAACCGTCCCACCAAAAGGACCAAAGAGCAGAAAGAGAAAGAACGCAAGGAGCGCAAAAAAAACTCCGAAGCCATCACCAAGGCAATGGAGAAAGCCGCCCATGAAGCCGAAGCGGAATCGCAGAAAGAGGAGGAAGCTCCCAAACCCGAACCCGCTCCCAAGCCCGAAACCATCAAGGCTGTGGCTCCTAAGCTCGAAGGTCCCAAGATTCTGGGCAAGATAGACCTGCCGACACCCGAACAACGCACCAAACCCTCCAAGAAAGAGGAAGGCGGACGTAAGAAAAAACGTAAACGCATAGGCGAAGGCCCCGTGGATATCAACAACCCCAATAACCAAGGCGGCAACGCTCCCAAAAAGAAAGAACAACGCAACGAACAGCCCGCAGGACAAGGTGGCGGCAAGAAACGCGACAAGAAAAAAGCCGCCAAACAGCCCGTGGTGATCGACGAGAAAGAAATCGAAAAACAGATTCACGACAACCTTGCCCGTCTGGCTCCTATGGGTAAGTCGAAGACCTCCAAACACCGCCGCGAGAAACGTAAGAAAATACAAGAGCAGATCGAAGACCAGCAGATGATGGAAATGGAGAGCCAGAATGTGCTCAAAGTAACGGAATTTGTCACCGCCAACGACCTGGCCACCATGATGAACAAACCCGTTAACGAAATCATCTCCACCTGCTTTATGGTGGGCATACCCATCTCCATCAACCAGCGTCTGGGCGCCGAAACCATACAACTCATCGCCGACGAGTTCGGATTCCAGATCAACTTTGTCAGCGCCGAGGTGGTGGATGCCATAAGCGAGATTGAGGAGCACGACAGCGAGAGCGACCTCAAGCCCCGCAACCCCATCGTTACCGTTATGGGACACGTGGACCACGGTAAGACATCGCTGCTCGACTACATACGCAAGACCAACGTCATTGCCGGTGAGGCCGGCGGCATCACCCAGCACATAGGTGCCTACGAGGTGGAGATGCCCGACGGACGTAAGATAACCTTCCTCGACACCCCCGGTCACGAAGCCTTCACCGCCATGCGTGCCCGCGGCGCCAGCATCACCGACATAGCTATCATCGTGATAGCCGCCGACGACAAAGTGATGCCGCAGACAGTTGAAGCCATCAACCACGCACAGGCCGCCAACGTGCCTATTGTATTTGCCATCAACAAGATAGACAAACCCGGCGCCGACCCCGACCGCATCAAGACAGAGCTGGCCAACATGAACCTCCTTGTAGAGGAATGGGGCGGCAAATACCAGAGTCAGGACATCGCCGCCAAAAAAGGCATCAACATCGACCTGCTGTTGGAGAAGGTGCTGCTCGAAGCCGAGATGCTCGACCTCAAGGCCAACCCCAACAAACGTGCCAAAGGCACCATCATCGAGTCGTCGCTCGACAAAGGCCGCGGATATGTGGCCAAGATTCTGGTGCAGGACGGCACCATACGCCAAGGCGACCCCGTGGTGGCAGGCAGCCATTTCGGACGTGTGAAAGCCATGTACAACGAACGTAACCAGATAGTGAAAGAGGCCGGCCCATCGACTCCCGTGCTGCTGCTCGGACTCGACGGCGCACCGCAGGCCGGCGACACTTTCAACGTGATGGAAAACGAGAAAGAGGCCAAAGAAATTGCCACACGCCGTCACCAGCTGCAACGCGAGCAAAGCATTCGCACACAGACACATATCACCCTCGACGAGATCGGCCGCCGCATAGCCCTCGGCGATTTCAAGGAGCTGAACCTCATCGTGAAAGGCGACGTGGACGGATCGGTGGAAGCCCTCTCCGACTCGCTGCTGAAACTCTCCACAAGCGAGGTGCAGGTGAACGTGATACTCAAAGGCGTGGGACAAATCACCGAATCGGACGTGCAGCTGGCCATAGCCTCCAACGCCGTCATCATCGGATTCCAGGTGCGTCCTTCGCTTACAGCACGCAAGCTGGCCGAAGCCGAACAAATCGACATACGTCTGTATTCCATCATCTACACCGCCATCAACGAGCTGAAAGACGCTATCGAAGGCATGCTTTCGCCCGAAATTCAGGAGAAAGTGGTGGCCAACCTCGAAGTGCAGGAGACTTTCCGCATCTCCAAAGTGGGAACCATTGCCGGTTGTGTTTGCCTCGACGGAAAAATCAACAAAAACACCAACGTGCGCGTTATCCGCGACGGTATTGTGGTTTACACCGGAAACCTCGCCTCCCTCAAACGTTTCAAGGACGAGGTGAAAGAGGTGGTGTCGGGACAGGACTGCGGTCTGAACATCGAGAATTTCAACGACATCAAGGTTGGCGACATTATCGAAGGCTACGAACAAATCGAGATAAAGAGAAAACTGTAGTCGTCGCCATTTCGAGTAAAACCAATTCAAGGGAAATCCGAAAGGGTTTCCCTTTTTTTGTGATTTTGAGGCCGATGGAGACTGACATTGTGGTCGCTGCGCTCAAAACTAATTATTTCTTTTGACCACAGATTACACGGATTTAACAGATTTATATATGGAGGTTATATAAAATATGAATTATTTAAAAACACCTGTTTTCTTGCAATTTTTGGTTCGTTATTTCTCGTGTTTTTAGATGTTTTATTTAGAAAAATTTGGTTCAAAATTATAAAAAAAAAGATATAAAAAACCACAAAATCTCACCTCGAACAGACAAAAAAAAGGCAAAAACAAAGCTTAATGCGACGAAAAACAGCAATGGCTAATTCTTTGTTTATCAAATAATTGTACTGACACAAAACAAAAATAGGACAAAATTTTTGGCTAATCGGAAAAAAAGTCGTACCTTTGCACTCGCAAAAAGAGATAGTTTGCACGGGAGCATAGCTCAGTTGGTTCAGAGCATCTGCCTTACAAGCAGAGGGTCATAGGTTCGACTCCTATTGTTCCCACGAAAAAAAGGACTTCGTTTCGGAGTCCTTTTTTATTTACATGTGAGGTTGAGTTGTTGAATTGTTGAGTTGTTTAACTGAAAACTGCAAACTCAAAACTACAAACTCATTAAAAATCCTTGAACTCTGAACTAAAATGGTCGCTCGTCATTTGTCCTTTGACTTTAGACTTTTGACCTTTGACTAATCTCGTTCCGCTCTCCGAGTTCCGCATTCCGAATTGAAAAAAAAATCGTATCTTTGCAAACTCAAACAACAAATAAAAAACATCAAAAAAATGAAAAAAACAGCTTTATTTTTAACCACTGTGGCACTGGTTCTTATGAGCGGATGCGGCAACAAAAACGCTGAACCTGCTGCCACCCAAGAAAAATCGGATATGCAGAAAAAAGTAGAGGAATTTGCCGAGGTCACCCTCACCACCGACCTCAGCGTGCTCAGCGAGAAAGAGCGCCAGATTATTCCTATCTTCATCCAGATTGCCGAAATTATGGACGACCTGTTCTGGCAGCAGACCTACGGCGACAAAACTCTGCTCGACACCATCAGCGACCCGTGGATGAAAGACTTCGCCATGATTAACTACGGTCCGTGGGAACGTCTGAACAGCAACAAGCCTTTCGTGCCCGGCTACGGCGAGAAACCAAAAGGTGCCTGCTTCTACCCCACCGACATGACCAAGGAGGAGTTCGAGGCTCTGGCCGACAACGCAAAAACCAGCCTCTACACCGTGCTTCGCCGCAACGACGAAGGCAAACTCACCGTGGTGCCCTACCACGAAGCCTACAAAGAACAGCTTGCCAAAGTCGACTCCCTTATGGGCGAAGCCATAGCTCTGGCCGAGAACGCCGGACTGAAGAAATACCTCACCGAACGCCGCAAAGCCTTCCAAACCGACGAATACTACAATAGCGACATCGCTTGGATGGACATGAAAGACGGCCTGCTCGATTTTGTGGTTGGTCCTATCGAAAACTACGAGGACGAACTCTTCGGCTACAAAGCCGCCTACGAGGCTTTCATCCTTGTGAAAGACCAGAAATGGAGCGAAGACCTCGCCAAATTCACCAAGATGCTGCCCGAACTGCAGAAAAACCTGCCCTGTGACCCCAAATATAAAAAGGAACTCCCGGGCACCGACTCCGACCTCAACGTTTACGACGTAATCTACTACGCCGGCGACTGCAACTCGGCCTCCAAGACCATCGCCATCAACCTACCCAACGACGAGAAAGTGCACGTGAAAAAAGGCACCCGTCGTCTGCAGCTGAAAAACGCCATGAAAGCCAAATTCGACCACATACTGCTGCCCATCTCCAACTTGCTTATCGACGAGTCGCAGATCGACAACGTAACCTTCGACGCTTTCTTCAGCAATGTTACTTTCCACGAAGTGGCCCACGGACTTGGCGTTAAAGTTACCACCAAAGGCGAAAGCCTCCGTGCATCCCTCAAGGAACAGTACAGCGCATGGGAAGAAGGCAAAGCCGACATCCTTGGCCTGTATATGGTTCAAAGCCTTATCGAAAAAGGCGAGATTACCAACATCACTGTTGAGGATGCTTACGTAACTTTCATCGCCGGACTGCTCCGCTCGGTACGTTTCGGTGCCGGCGAGGCCCACGGCCAAGCCAACATGATGTGCTTCAACTATTTCGAGGACAACGGCGCTTTCGAACGCACCAAAGAAGGCAAATATAAAGTGAATATGGACAAAGCCCAGGAAGCCCTCAAAGGCTGGGCCGCCAAGATTCTGCAGGTGGAAGGCGAAGGCGACTACGCCGAAGCTAAGAGCTACCGCGAAAAGAACGGTATTGTACGTCCCTCGCTGCAGGAGAGCCTCGACAAAATCTCCGAAGCCAACATTCCCGTTGACATCCGCTACAACCAAGGCATGAAAGCCCTCGGTCTGGAGAAATAAAAACACTGCTTTTTAGCAACTTAAGAGCCGCCAATACGAGCGGCTCTTTTTTTTGCCGTCGGTTATAATACGGTTTCGGTTTACGATTCTGTTTCCCCTTTGTATTTCTTTTTTCTCTTGAAATATGAAGAAACATTCTGTGAATGTTTCGATAGCGTAGCGGAGAACAAATAAACATTCTGTGAATGTTTCGATAGCGTAGCGGAGAACAAATAAACATTCTGTGAATGTTTCGATAGCGTAGCGGAGAACAAATAAACATTCTGTGAATGTTTCGATAGCGTAGCGGAGAATTGACAAACATTCTGTGAATGTTTCGATAGCGCAGCGGAGAAAGATGTTCTCCGCCACTTTGTGGCTATCGGAACAGCCACTGGCGGTTCCTTCACATTCCTTCCACCGCGCCACCGATTTTTTGCAAAAATCGTTTGGTTGGGGCAGGTGCCGTTTGTGCTAATAGTGGTTATATGTTGCTGTCCAACTGCCATTTACGGTCCTGTAGTTCAGGGTCATTGGTGTGTATTGGTAAGTTTTGGTCGCCCAACCTGCTTGCAATGCGTTCCATGCCGTTGTAGTAGTGCTTCGTATAATAGCCGTTGCTATTAAAGTTCAAATAGCTGTTGGGGTAGAACATGGCGGTGTGGGGGTTAAAGCTTACGTTTTCCAAACGGCCGTTCACCCAGTTGGGGTTTAGGTCAAAACTGTATTTGTATGTGCGGGTGTTGGCGGCGTTGTAGCCGTAGTGTACGTATAGCAGGTTTTCATACATATATGCCTGTAGGTTGCCGTTTGCAGTAAAACGGTAGTGCTCAATTTCGGGCTGGTTGCCGGGGATATTGGTCTCCCTGCGTTGCAGGCTGCCGTTTATGCCGTACTGCTCGTTCACGTTGGTGCCGTCGGCATAGCTTATGTTGTTTGGGGCAAAGGCGGTCTGCCCTTCATTTAGGCTGCCGTAGCTGTAATAGCGTGTCTGGCTGGTGGTTGTGTTGCTGGCAAGGTCGGTCTGTTGCAGGCCGTACTGCTGTATCTTACCCCACGGGCCGTAGGTTACGCTCAGGGCGTAGGTCTGAGCGTTGGCGGCGCTTACCAGCTGGTTTGTACTGTCGTAGGCAAAGTTTTCCGTAAAGGTCTGGTTTGGCAGCCACGGGTAGCTGCTTACGGCCTGCGTAATGTTGCCTACAAGGTCGTAGGTGTATGCCGTGTGCGACAGCTGGCTGTTGCCGCTAAGGGTTGTTATGTCCGTCAAACGGCGGTTTTGCGGGTGGTAGGCGTACTGCATCTTAAGGCCGTTGCCGTACTTGCGGCTTGTAACGGCCCCAAACTTGTCGTACAGCACGCTGTCCAGATAATTGCTCATCTTAAACAGCTGTCCGCCGCGGTCGTAGTCGTAGCTCACCGTCTCGCCGTCGGGGTAGGTTATGGAGGTGGTGCGTCCCCAGCTGTCGTATTCGTACTGCGTGGTAAGGGCAAGGTCGGTGGCAAGGAAAGGCAGCGCGTAGGTGC
>JAEENM010000015.1 GCA_016283745.1 Bacteroidales bacterium
TGCCTATCCACACCGCCGTCCAGATGGCCGACTCCTTGAATCCTATCACATGGTCGGTTTTGTGAAAAACGCCCAAGTCCAGAAAAAGCATAAAGGCCACAAGCAGCAAAAAGCCGCCAAAAAATAGAAGTTCCGATGTTATCATGTCTCTGTGTTTTTATTTTTCAACATATTGTATTTCTTTCGCGATTCGGCAACGAAAAGGCTTGCCGGATAGTCGAGTATTATTTTTTCGTAGTATTCCGATGCTTTTGCGGGGTTGCCCAGTTGCTCCTCGTTGATGGAGGCAAGCATGAAAAGGGCGTCGTCGGCAAGGATGTCGGCAGGATATTTCTGCGTAAGCTCTGTAAGCAGGCTGTCGGCCTGGCTGTACTGCCCTTGCTGCAGGGCTATCTGCGCCTTGCGCATCAGTATCTCGTCGAAAAGGGGGTGCGACAGGTTGCGTATCTGCACCGAGTCGTAGTAGTGGCAGGCGTCGTCGTATCTCTTCTGGTACAGGAGCATGTCGCCTTTGGCAAAATAGGTGAGCATGGTGTAGGAGCTGTCGTCGTCCATGTTGTCGCTTATGAGCAGCGACAGTTGCATTGCGTCGTTGGCGATGGGCTTGGAGGTGGAGGCGCGCAGCACGTCGAGTTGTGCCTTGGCCCACTGGAAGTCGGCGTTGTAGTACGATAGTTGTGCGTTTCTGAATTTGGCCTGCGAGCCGATGATGTCGTTCTTGAAATCCTTCTCCACCTGCATGTAAAGCAACGAGGCCTCCCACACAGAGCCGTTGAAAAGCAGTATGTCGCCCAGTTGCAGCTTGGTCTCGGCTTTCTGGTGTGCCGCCACCGACGGCATGTCGAGTATGTTATATAAGATGTCGGTTGCTTGGGCCGAGTTGTTTTTGTACATCGCCAGCAGTTGTGCGTAGTTGCGCAGCAGTGGCACGGTCTTACTGTTGCTGCCCAGTTTGGCAATGGCTGTCTCGTAGTCGGCCACAAGGGCGTCAATCTGTTTCGGGGTGGGGGAGTGCTGTACGCTGATTTGGTCGTATTTCGCCGAAAGCAGTCCCACATAGCTGTCGAAATAGTAGTCGCCGTCGGTGACTTTTTTCAGCAGGTAGTCATACCCTTCGATGGCGGTGTTGAAGGCTTGGTTGGAGGCGGCTATCTGCGACACCCGGAACACCTGCGTGCCGTTGTCGTCGGCAAAACGGCGGTCGATGGCCTTGGCCTGGCTTATGGCGAAGTCGAAATCCTTTTTCTGCAACGAAAACCAGATCATCATATCGTGGTAGGTCTGGTTTTGCGGATTGTCGGCAATGTGCCGTGCTATGGTGTTCTTCAGGCAGCGGTCGAATTCGGCGTTGTCGCCCTGGGCCTGCTGTTGCAGCATCAGCTGTATCTGTCCGCTGGCAAAGGGGTATTTCTCCAAGTAGCCGAAATAGAGTTCGATCATTTTCTGGTAGTCGCCGTTTTTCTCATACAGCTGTGCCATCTCGAAAGTGTAGGCGTAGGGGTTGCGCAGACGCTCGCCGGCGCTTTGGTATGTCTGTATGGCCTGTTGCGGATGACCGATGTTTTCGAAAGCTTCGGCTACCTTGTCGATAATGCTTTTGTTGTAGCCCGCTTTCTCGATGGCGGTGGAGTAGTGCTTCTCAGCCTGTTTGCGTTTGCCGTTGTTTTCGGCTATCCAGCCCCAGTCCACGTATATCGACGCGTCGTCGGGACGTTGTTTGAGGCGTTTTTTCACCACTTTCTCGGCTTCGGAATATTGTTTTTGCCGTATCAGGCACTCGGTAAGGCGGTGGTAGTTGAAATCGTCGGGATTTTTGGCGAACAGCTGTTCGTATATTTCGGCGCTTTTGTCGTATTCGCCGTTGTTGAAATAGTGGTTCGCCAGTTGCAGCTCCTGCTGTTGGGCAAATACTATTGTAGCCGACAGCACAACACACAAGGCAAGTATGTATCGCAATCGGCGCATCGTTGGTTGTTTTGGTATGTTAGAGGGCAGTGGGAGTGTTTAGCGTTTCTTTTTGTTGAAGACTTTCTCCAGCTCGTCGGCAAGTCGTGAGTTAGGCACGTCGCGGGCAAGTATTTTTCCTTCGCTGTCGATAATTATGTTGCAAGGAATGTAGGGTATGCAAAGGGTGTTGGCAATAACGCTTTCCCATCCAAGAAGGTCGGAGGCGTGTTTCCAAGTGAAACGGCTCTCCTCGATGGTGTTTATCCAAGTGTCGCGGTGCACGTCGAAGGATACCGACAGGAATTCCACGCCTTTGTTTTTGTATTTGTGGTACAGGGTGCGCAGGGTTCCTTTGTCGTTTTCGGTAAGGTCTTTCGACGACCAGATGTTTATCACGAGGTATTTGTTGCCTTCGAGGGCTTGGTAGCAGGTGGTTGCGCGGCTCGAAGTGTCGGGCAGTTCGAAGTCGGGCATTATCTCGCCCACCGATACGCGGTTCAGCTGGCGTATCTTCTTTTGCAGATAGCGGTAGTAGTAGGTGCGTGTGGCGGCGCCGGTGAATTTCGACACATAGCGGTTGAGCTCGCGTGAGTTGAGCAGCGCGAAATAGGGCTGTGTGGCAAGGATATGCGGCGCGAAGATGGATTCGGGGTTCTGGATGATGAAGTTCTCCAGACACACGTTCACGCTGTCCTCCTTAAGTTCGCAGTCCTCGAGGATATAGCGGTATTGGCTGTTGCTGAACGAGCCGTTGATGCGTGTGTTCTCAATGTCGTCGGGGTCCACCTTGAGGGTGATGAGGTTGTTCTCGAGGTAGAAGAAAAAGCCGCGCGAGGTGGTGGCGAGACGAATCTCGGCCAGACGCGGTTCGGGCAGCGAGCCGGTGAACACGAAAGAGCCGTCGGGCTCGATGCGTGCCTGGTATCTCACCACGGAGTCCTTGGCGCTGTACAGCTGAAGGAAAACCCTTTTCAGGTGCGTCTTGCCGACAGTGCCTTTTATTGTGTATTTGCCCTGCGATTGGGCGGCGCCTATGCAAAGCACCGCAAGCAGTAGGATAAATAACCTTTTTTTCATCTTGTTGTAAAACGTAAATCGGAGATTGCCGTCGCTTGTCAAGCAAAGCAATCTTCGAGTTTTAAAAACTTATATGTCAATCTGTTCCGCAAACGCCTTTATATGGCCGGCAGTTCTACGTCGGTTTCGGAGTATTCGATAACGTTCTCGCCTACAACCTTGTAGTTCGACTTGATGGCCTGTGAGCCTTTGCGCGGTTTCTGGTTGTACATAACACCTTCACCCGATTTCGACGACTTGCAGGAGCCGAAAGCACAGCAAATCATCACTCCAAGTGTAAGCAACACCGAAATTTTCAGAGTCTTTTTCATAACAGATATTTTTTTAAATGTCTATATTTCAATTATTTTACTTTTGCCGATGTTCTAAATGGCGAACGTCGAAATTAGCGACAAAAATACGAATTTTATTGCATTTTTCCAAACTTTACATTGTTTTTTATATCGTCTTGTTGTGGAATTGGCTGATTTTTAATGTTATAATTTGTTTATTTGACTGATTTTGTTTTTTCATATTTTCAAGTCGCTGTTTTTTTGTAACCGCCAAAGCGTTTTTATTATGCTAACAGGAAAAAATGGGGTGTGGGGAAATTCATGGGGCCTTTGAAAAGTTGTTGGAAATAGCGCAACAGTCCCGAATTAATGATTTTTCGCTATAGTTTGATTTCGACTTTTTAGGGGGGAGGATGTTATTGATAGCAGATGTAAATATGTTGTTGAATGAGTAATTTTCATGTGTGTTTCTCATTTGATGTTTGAATGTTAGATTTCCCATATAAATAAGACTGAAGATTTGAAACTGCGCAAGCGTCAGGCGGCTTTTGTTGACCAGACTGGCTCACCTTACGGGATTATGCCGACGTTCATTACCACCTACGGCCTTACTCAGAACGGCTATGCAAGCAATATCATGAACGAGGTGACGATGGACGACTTGTTCAAAGAATAATAATTTCCGCACCCT
>JAEENM010000127.1 GCA_016283745.1 Bacteroidales bacterium
GTAATGCTGGTTATGTCGAGGCTCGACATCGGTTTGCCCACCTTTTCGGGATTCTGCGAGAGGTAGTATTCGCGTTTCATCTCGAACATCGGAAATTCCTTCAAAGCACTCTGGTAATCAATACTTTGTTCGAGTTCCAATGTCATATCGGGGTCGGCTTTCACAACGTCGGCCAGACGCGACAGTTTTTCGTACTGCTCCGAGGTGAGGTCGCGTTGGAACAGGCTGAAATCGACATGCGACAGCTCGTCCTGCGAAAGACCGAGGTTGTTGGCCACGAAATTGAGCGGCGAAAGGGCCACTTTCACAAGCAGATTACCCAAAGTCTTGAAAATTATCTTGGTATAAGAAAATTCGGGCGAGTCGATATTGCCTTTTATGGGCAGGTCTATCTGTATCTTGTCGTCCTTGTCCTTCAGTATATACAGGGCGGTGCGCAGCGGTATGTTGTATTCGGGGTTCAGGTCGCGACGTTTTTTCTCCACATTGAGGTTGTAGATGTCAATTTTGTTCTTGCCGTTAAGCATCGAGTTGCGGATGGTGTTCTCCGTGGTGAACGACAGCACGCCTTCCTTGACGGGATATGCGAGGTAATGCAGCACGTATGGCGAGAAATTCTTCAATGTCACGTTTTTCAACGAAAGGTAGAGATACTGGTCCTCTTTCAGCGACATGCCGCCTTTCCAGCGTGCCATCAGGCTTCCGGCGTTGGGCAGCTGAGCAAGGAGCATCAGGGCTTTTTCCTTGTCGCCAAGCACAAAATTGTCGGTTTTCATCCTTATGTTGGTGACGGGATACGAGAACGGCTCGGCCATCGTAAAGTCGTTGAAAGTGAAGTTGACACCCTCGATATCGAGCTGTCCCACTTTCAGCAGCATTGCCGGGGCAGCGGCGGGAGAGATAGCCTGTGCGGTGTCGACAGCGGGTTCCTCCTCCTTGGCGGCGGTGTCGGCAGGCGAATCGCCAGTGCTCTTGGTGAGGTTGGAGAAATTGTTAGTGCCGTCGGCGTACAAATCGAAATGCGTTTCGAGACCGTTGAGATTGATGGTCGAAAAATCGTAAACATTTTTATAAGGATTGATGCGGTTTACCGACACTGCAAGCCTTTTCAGCGATGCCAGACGGCCTTTCTGCATATCCACTGCGACGTTGTTCAGACTCAGGTTTCCGAAGATGTCTATGTCAGTAACATTGTCGAGACTTCCGTTGATTTTCAGGTGTCCCGTCAGCGTTCCGGCCAACGACGAAAGTCCGTTCAGGAAGTCCTTGGCGAAAGGTTCGGCGTTGCGCAGCGCCACTTTGTCGAGTTTCAGGTCGAGGCCGTATTTGTCGTTGTCGGCATCGTAGGTGGCGTCGGTGGTGAGGGTGCCGCCGTCGGCTAGTGCCAGCGAGATTCCAGCGTTAGTCTCCTGTCCTCCGAAATAAAGTCCGGGGATGGCCACTTTTATGTTTTTCAACGCCCAGCTGCTGTTCATCTCCTTGTCGGTGTAGGTTATACGGCCGTCGTGCAGGTTGATGTTGTAGATGCCAATAGCCCATTCCGACGGCGTGGTGTCCACAGTCTCGGTGGTGTCGCCGAGTTCGAGGAGGTCGGTGAAGTTGAACCGATCGCCCATGTTTATTATCTTAATGTCGGGACCGGCAAGAGTTATATACCTGATGTTCACCTCTTTGGACATCAGTTTGAAGGGATTTATGGCAACCTTCAGGGTGTCGAAAGTAACGAAATCGGTCTTGAGGTCCTGCTCGGTGATATGGCACCCTTCTATTTTAACTGAGGCGTTGAACAGATTAACCCGCAGTTTGTCCATAGTAATCTGACGGCCAATAAGTTCCACGCTATGTTTTTCGATGTAGCTTTTTGCTATCGGCGAAACGAGAACTGCAAGAAGAAGGAACAGTCCGACAAGTATTCCCAGCACTATAAGAATGATTTTCAGTGCTTTATTTTTGATTTTGGGTAATTTCATATTGTTAAAATTTAAACTGCAAAGTTACGCAAAAAAATCGGCTTTTACAAAAGTTTTTTCCCACACAAAAACGCATCGGCCTACCGCAGAAACCTTGACACTTCCATCCTATTGCCGTTCAGCGTGATAGCGGTTTTCCAGTTGCTCACGCCATATTTCTTCATCTCGGCGGCTTTGTCGGGCTTTGCTGTCAGGTAGTTGGCGGTGTCGTTGTCGGGATAGTGGTAGAGGCCTTCGCCATTGCCCTGAAAATCGCAGGTGTAGTACCATTCTTCGTCAACCACGCCGTATTTGTCGCCGTTCATAAAATAGGCATATTGCCGCGGCTGGCTGAGCAAATCCACTCCGAAAGTGCTGTTGTTGTAGCTCATCTGCAAAACGCCCATAAGCACCGGAAACACATCTATTTGCGAAGCCACGCTGTCGTAAGTTCGCGGCTCGATAAGGGCGGGACAATATATTATAAGCGGCACATGCACAAAGTCGAGCGAGATGGGATACGGCGAGTCGGAGGCTTTGCCGTGGTCGCCGAGGAAAACGAAAATGGTGCTGTCGTACCACGGCTTGGTGGCGGCTTCGGCCAGAAAACGGCCAATGCAGAAATCGGCGTACTCTATCTCTTTTTCCTCGTCGGAATAGTCGGGATGGCGTGGTGTGTAAATCTTTTTGTCGGGCAGCACAAAAGGCAGGTGGTTGCTCACCGTGAGCAAGGTGGCAAAAAATGGACGGCCTTTAGCGTCGAGTGCGTCGAGCAGGGCAATGGAGTGGTCGAAAAGCAGATGGTCGGGGATGCCCCAAGTGTTGGCCACTTCGCCTTTGGGGTAGTCCTCGAGCGCCAGCACGGTGTCCACACCGTTGGCCAAGCAGAAACCGTAGATATTGTCGTAATACCGCTCGTGAGGAATAACCGCCCCTGTGGAGTATCCGTTTTGCGAAAGCACCGAAGGCAGACTTTCATATTTCCGTAAAGGAGTGGCATACAGCGGGTTGCCCGGCCACATGGCGGGATACGACACCAAAGTGCTGAAAATGCCGTAGCAGGTGCGGGTGTTTTGCGAATAGAAATTGTTGAAAAACAACGCATTGTCGCAAAGCGAATCCAGCACCGGAGTAATGCCCCGACCGTTGCCGAAATGGCCCAGGTTGCTGGCTTTCATGCTCTCCATCAGCACCAACACGACGTTAAATTTGCGGGGTTCGCCGTCGTACTCTATTTTCCGGCTTAACGGAAAGTCCTCGCCGCCACCGGCAATTCCAAGCTGCCGCCTCACTTCGGCAAGAGCCTGTTTTTCATCAACATCGGAGAAATAATCGTTGTTCAGCTTTTCGCCGGCACTGCGTATAAGCACATAGTTGGGGTTGAGTCCGAGCTGGTTGAGGAAATGGTTGCGGCAGAAAAAAGCATCGTTGAGGATAAGCGGCCTGCGGGCGAAATCGATTCTTCCGCGCATACCGAAAAATATCAGCACAACAAGAATTACGGCAGAGAGTGCCTTTTGCCAATACTTGCCTTTCTCAAACACAAGGTTTTTGTTCAAAATTTTGGTCAAAAGCCAGATGAAAAGGGCTGTCAGGACTATCACCGGAATGATGTACAGTATCAGTCGCGGCTCGGTGAAAATCATTTTCAGCACATTGCCCGTGTTTCCGTTGCCGAACTCGTTGAAAGCCGCCACGTTGAAACGCGTAACAAACTCGCTGTAATACGGGATGTCGGCGCCGCAGACCAGAAATGCAGCCGTTGAAACGACCGAAAGGAAAACGATCAGGAACAGCCGCAAAAATTTCGGCATCTTGCCAACAAAATCGGCTATGATGAGCAGCAGCACGGGCAACGCCATTATAAAACACACGACGTTGGTGTCGAATTTCCAGCCGATTAGGAATGCCGTGCACACCTCACCGAATGTGGCACCGTCGAGACGGCCGATGTTAACAAGCAACAGCAGCAGCCTGAACACGAAAAACACAGCCAAAAACAGCAGATATATCTTGGCGGAAATTTTCAGGCTTTTCATCTCATAAAGAATACTCTTTCAACAAATTACATGGCCGCAACCCTGTCCATCATAGTGGTGATGGTCTGTTTCATCTGCGGATGGTAGTCACTGAGGAACTTGCCGGTAGGACGGTTGGCGATAATCAGGCACACTGTCAAAGCATTGTGTCCCAGCAATTTGGCAAGACCATAGATTGCCGAAGTCTCCATCTCGAAATTGGTTATGCGGTGACCGTTGTAGTTGAAGGTGGAGAGTATGTGGTTGATGTCGTCGATAGCGGTGCGGAGTCGCAGCTGACGTCCTTGCGGACCGTAAAAACCGCAGGCTGTGGCGGTTATGCCTTTCACACAGTCGAAAGCCAGAGCGTCGAGCAGTTTTTCGCTGCCTTTAGCGAGATAGGTCTTCTGGAACTGCGGCGGCAGGTTGGCGTGACGGGCGAAAGCGTCGTTCATATCTTTCTCGAACAGAGCCTCGTCGTGGGCGTAGAAATTGAGAAGCCCGTCGAGGCCGAGGGCGTACTCCGAAGCCACCAGCGAGCCACACTCGATGTCGGGGTGCAGGGCGCCTGAAGTGCCTATGCGGATGAGGTTCAGCGTGCGGTGGGTGGTTTTGGGCCGACGTGCTGCGAGGTCGATATTCACTGCGGCATCGAGCTCGTTTACAACGATGTCGATATTGTCGGTGCCCATACCAGTGGAGAGGGCGGTGATGCGTTTGCCCTTATAAACACCTGTAACAGAGCAAATTTCGCGGTTCTGCGTCTTATACTCCACTCTTTCGAAAAGTTCTTCGAACATTGCCACACGGCCGGGGTCGCCCACCAGAAAAACGGTGTCGGCGATATGCTTGTCGGTGAGGTGGATGTGATACAGGCTGCCGTCGTTGGCAAGCACAAGTTCCGATGATTTCAAGTTGTTTCCCATTGTTATTTGCTTTATATGACAAGTGCAAAAATACATTTTTTTTCGCAATTATGATGCATCAAAAATCGGCATGGCGAAAAGTTTTTACTACAAACATCTAAAGACCAATTGATTACACAAAAACAACGAACAACAAAACACATATTTTTTGTAAAAAACAAAATATTTTGTACCTTTGCAAAGAAATTTTAAAACCTTATTCAAGATGAAAAAAGTAATTTTTGTTTTAACGTTCTTGTTTTTGGCAAGCACGGTTAGTTTTGCCGACTCGTCGGTACAGTTTTTCAGAAAATCGCAGGCCACCCGTGTGGTGAACTACCTCAACCAGCACCCCGAGATGCTGTTCTACTGCGGCTGTTACCCCGATTTCCAGACTTCGTACGTCTATGCCCTCGACGTGTGGATGGAACGCTACAGCCTCACCTACTACGAAGTGTGGGTTTATGGTTTCGACGTTAAAACCAACGAGGAAATATTCACTCCCCTCGACCTAAACTGCGTGTGGGTGGAAGGTGCCAACGGCTATCCAGCCAACGTGGCACAGATACTGGGATTCAAACACCGCGTATGCGAAGCCACCTTCCGCTGGCGTATCCCCATTTACAACGCACGTCCAAGAGTGGTACACCCTGCCACATATCAACACAACTACTTTGCGCAGCCCAACGTAAAACCGCGCAAACCGAAGGCTCCCAAACACGATTCCAAACCCCAATATGTTGGCAAACCTCAACCCAACCAAGGTCCTGCCACCAACAACCACAATCGCACCACCACCACACAGCCCAAGCCCCAACCCAACAACAACGGCAGCGGCCACAACAACAGCGGAAACAACGGCGGCAGCAACAACCGTGGTTACAACGGCGGTAGCAACAATAACGGCGGCAACACCCCCAAACCCAACACACAAACTACCCAACCTAAGAACAACAACTCCACAAACACCTCGAACAGCCGCAACAGCAACGCCCGCAAATAAGCGCCTGTAAAGCAACAAAATACACAAGTCGGAGGTGCAACACCTCCGACTTTTTTTAAAGACAACAAACATGAACATAGCCGCACTTGTTTCGGGAGGAGTGGACAGCTCCGTGGTGGTGCCCCTGCTCAAAGATCAGGGCTACGACCCGCATATCTTCTACATCAAAATAGGCATGAACGACAACGACGAGGAATGGGACTGCCCATCGGAAGAGGATGTAGAGATAACCACTTGGATAGCAAAGAAATACGGTTGCAAGTTTGACATCATCGACCTGCAGCAGGAATATTTCGACCGTGTGGGACGCTACACCATGGACACCGTGGCCAAAGGCCTCACCCCCAACCCCGACGTGATGTGCAACAGCCTTATAAAATTCGGCGCCTTCGAGGAGAAAGCCGGCTACCTTTTCGACCGCATAGCCACCGGACACTACGCCCGCCAATGGCAGGACGAGAACGGCATCTGCTGGCTGGGCACCGCCAACGACCCGGTGAAAGACCAGACCGATTTCCTAGGACGCCTCAACTACCACCAGCTGAGCAAGGCCATGTTCCCGATAGGACATCTGCCAAAATCGGAGGTGCGGCTGCTGGCCGAAAAGATGAACCTGCCAAGCGCCACACGTCACGACAGTCAGGGCATCTGTTTCCTCGGCAAGATAAACTACAACGACTACATCCGTAAGTACTTGGGAGAACGCGAGGGCGACATCATAGAGCTGGAGACCGGACGCAAACTCGGCAAACACAAAGGTTTCTGGTTCCACACCATTGGTCAGCGCAAAGGACTGGGGCTCGGCGAAGGACCGTGGTTTGTCATCCGCAAGGACGTGGAAAACAACATAATATACGTCTCCAAAGGCTACGACCCCGAGTCGCAGTACGTGGAGGTGATACACCTTGCCGACTTGATGGCCATGAACCCCGCCATCACTTTCACCGACGGAGAACGTATTCGCTTCAAAATCAGGCACACTCCCGATTTCAACACCGGAACGCTGAAACTCACGCCGCAGGGTGCCGACATCATCTGCGACAAAGCCATTTCGGGCGTGGCCGCCGGACAGTTCGGCATCATCTACCACCCCACCGACCCCGTGGTGCTCGGAAGCGGAGTAATCACTTATTAAATTGAAAGTTGAGAGTTGAAAATTGAAAGTTAGTGGTCAGGGGGCAGTTGATAGTTGATAGTTGATAATTGAAAGTTAGTGGTCAGGGGGCAGTATTCAGTATTCAGCATTCAGTATTCAGTTGAGCCCTGAAAGGGTGAAGAAAAGTCCAGTGAACTTTTCGATAGCCCAGAGGGCGGAGAAATGAGCCCCAAAGGGGCGATATCTTACAGGCAGGGGCATAAGCCCCTGTATAAAGAGCATCCCACAACCAATGAGCCCCGATGGGGCGACAGAGAAAATATGACAATTTAAAATTACACCGTTCGCTGAAAACGGTAATCAACATTTCGACAATTCCGAGTTAGCCAACATTTTTTCTTATCACCATATTTTATTGTGTCACAGCATTGTACGATGCCGATGGCAATCTTTTTTCGTTTTCGGCAATAAGATTTTGAATTACATTGTTACGAAAAAACAAAGAGATTCACAAAAAATATAGGAGACAAAATCATGAAAAAGCTAGCCACAATAATATCGATTTTTGTTGCGACAGCGACTTTCTCGATAGCCGAAGCTTCGGTACAATACTTTACAAGCGTACAAGCCAACCGCGTAGTGGAATTCCTCAACGCAAACCCTGAAATTTTAATATACGACGCCAACTATCCCGACAACGTGGACTACGTTTATACCACGGATGTGTGGAAAGAGGCATCCGGACTCAGCTACGAAGTGTGGATCTACGGTTACCACATCAGCACCAACGAGGTGGTTTCGACACCGGTGGACCTTGACTACGTGTGGATAAACAACGGCGGCTACCCCGTTTCGGTGGCACAACTGCTGGGATTCAACACCCCTGTGGTGAACGTTAGGTTCGCTTGGGCAGTGCCCGTTTACAGACCTTGGGTAAGAGCCCCGCACCCCACACGTTACTACCGCACCTACTACTACCCGCACCTGAGACATCACCATCACCACCACTATGCACACCGTCCGTACCACCACGCTGCTCCCGCTCCGCATCACCACCACGTAGCACCTGCACCTTCGCATCACGGTTACGGCACTGCGCACCACAACCCCGCCCCCACTCCCAACCGCGGATACAACCACAACCCCTCGCACAGCGGAGCTAACCACGGCGGCAACGGCCCGGCCAACAGACCCAGCTACAACGGCGGCGGACACAGCGGACACGGCAACCACAGCGGCAGCGTAGGCAACCGCACCGCCCCCTCGCACAACAGCGGAATGGCACACTCCTCGGGCAGCGCCACCAGAAGCCACAGCAGTGGCGGACACAGCTCACACAGCGGAAGCAGCCACAGCGGTGGACACAGCTCCCACAGCGGCGGCGGAAGTCACAGCAGCGGATTCAGCGGTGGACATGGTGGTGGTCATAGCCACGGCGGCGGACACCACGGAAACTCAAGACGATAGCCCAACATAATTTCAGACACTTACAACAACTACTCGTCTTTTGGCAACCGAGCCTCCCACAAGGAGGCTCGGTTAGGTTTTTTATAAAAGGGTGAAAAGAAAGATGATATAATTTCTATTTTTTCAGACAAAACGTTATTTTTGCGGCAACAATTAGCCTGTTGCATCAAACTTTTTTCAATACAATAATGCTGAAATCCAAATAGTTATATTTTTAATAGAACTTTTTTACGATAAAAACGCTCTATTTAGTAAAAAAAACGTAATTTTGCACCGAGTTAAGTGGTAAGCTTACCACCATTAAAAGTGGTAAAAATATCTAGCTATGGAAAACAAGAAACTGACTGCAGCAATTGAAAAATGGCACAGCATCCAACCTTTGTCGGAAGACGACAGGAGTCGGCTGAGTCGCAGGTTTACTATAGATTTCAACTACAACAGCAACCACATCGAGGGCAACACCCTAACATACGGACAAACTGAGATACTACTGCTGTTCGGCAAAGTAATAGGCGAGGCAGATGTGAAGGACGTGCAGGATATGGCGGCAAGCAACGTGGCGCTTAAAATGGCAAGCGACGAGGCGGATTTCCGCGATGTACCTCTTACTCAGAACTTTATCCGCACACTGCACAAGACGCTTCTGCGCGAGAACTACACGGTTTACCGCAATCTCCCCGGCGGAGTGCAGACCAGTTACACGGTACACGCCGGACAATATAAGACACGTCCCAACAGTGTGATTACACGCTACGGCGACCGTTTCGAATACGCCTCGCCCGAAGAGACGCCCTCGCTGATGACTGACCTTGTGGACTGGTACAACGCCGAGGAGAAAGCCGGCAAGCTCCATCCCGTGGAACTCGCCATATTGTTCCATTACCGATACATACGCATACACCCGTTCGAGGATGGCAACGGACGTATAGCACGACTGATGATGAACTACATCCTTTCACGCCACAACCTGCCTATGGTTGTAGTGCGCAGCCGCTTGAAACACTACTATTTAGAGGCTCTACACCAAGCGGATTTGATTTCAGGGCCGATGCCCGCCGACGGTGCGCACGCCTCGCTCGACAGCATACGACCTTTTTGCAAATATATGTTGCAGGTGATTGCACAAGAAATTGAGAATGACGTTCGTTTTGTCACCGAAAGAAGCGAAAACATTTGGTGGTACGACGGCGAGCCGATACGCTTCCGCACCGCGACTTCGGGAAAACTCCTCCGCGAGTTGCAGCTGGAGCCCATGGCCACCTTTGCACATCTTCAGAAAGCACTTGGAATAAACCGCTCCGCCATACAGAAAATGCTACAGACAATGCAGGACAAAGGGTATATTGCCAAGGACGCAAAAGACTCGTGGCGAGTGTTTATAACGCCATCGGTGTGAGTATGTTTTACAAACTTTTACTATTTGCAACACACTGTAAGCAAACAGTTTACAATATAGCGTTCGCGTTTCGCGAAATGGGAACACTCCATTTGATTATTCAAAAAATGCTGTTTTTGCGCAACACTTTTATTCCTCAGACATTTTTTATGGGGGCTCTCTCCGAGAGCCTTGTATGTGCTTTTCTTTGTTTTTGCGGCCACCGCAATAATTCATCGACGATGGTCCGGTGGAACCTCGTGTGGTTTCATTAACGCATCATGACTGGCTCCGTAGGAGAAATGGCCTGCGACGTAAGCACGGCAACGTGCAGATGGCTGGAACGAACGCATTTACAAATTTCTGCCGGCGTTGAGACTCTGTGTCGGGTACAAGTAACAGCAGAGTGAGTAGAGGTTAATTGCGTGGGGATGGTATTCCCTCGGTGGCCCTTCGATGGCACATCCCTGAATCAAGTTATAACCTTACTCTAAGCGCATATTTTTGGCATATCTCGATAGACATTGGCTCATAAAAATGGCAGCGCAAATCATATATTCCCTCATTTTTTTGGATTATACATTTGGAATTATTAGAAAAAAATGTATATTTGCATTTTAAATATAGGAACAGCAAAAATGAAAAGAAAACTATATACCAGCCTGTTAGAATGGAAAAACAACCCCACAAGGAAACCTTTGATTCTGGAAGGGGCTCGTCAAGTTGGCAAGACTTGGCTATTGAAAGAGTTTGGCAAGAACGAATACGAGAGTATCGTGTATATCAACTGCCATGATAACCCAGAAATAAAACAATTGTTCAACCAAGACCTGAATACAACTCGGATCATACAGGCTTTTGAAGCCTACAGCTTACAGAGGATTGTTGCTGGCAGAACACTGATATTCATAGATGAGATTCAGGAAGCTCCACATGCCTTGGAGAGTCTAAAATATTTCTGCGAAAACACGCCCGAACAACATATTGTTGTCGCCGGTTCTCTCTTGGGTGTGGTCAACCGTCCAGGAGAATCATATCCTGTTGGGAAAGTCAACACCTTACGTTTGTTCCCAATGAGTTTCGAGGAATTTCTGTGGGCGCAGGGCGCAGAGCAACTATCCGACGAAATGTCCAAACACAACTGGCAACTTATGTCCGACATGAATGTTACACTGCAGGAATATCTTCGCCAGTACTACTATGTAGGAGGTATGCCTGAAGCCGTGTTGCATTACACCACACAAGGTGATGTGAACGGTGTCCGACGAATCCAGAAAGAAATACTTGCCAACTATAGTAACGACTTTGCGAAACATGCAGGTAACGAGACCCAACGCATCCGTATGGTGTGGGATAGCATTCCGAGTCAATTGGCCAAAGAGAACAAGAAATTCATCTATGGGGCTGTCAAAAAAGGCGGACGGGCACGTGAACTGGGAAACGCTATACAATGGCTAGTTGATGCCGGTCTTGTATATAAGGTATATCGCTGTTCGAGACCTACCACGCCATTGAAGTTCTACCGCGACCCCAATGCCTTCAAGTTGTACCTTCTCGACGTTGGGCTTCTTGGCGCATTGTCAGAAGCATCGCCTATGCAGATGCTTGTCAGCAATGATGTTTTCAAAGAGTTCAAGGGCGCTTTCTCAGAGAATTATGTGCTACAGCAAATAAAGAACATCACGTCAGTGTCGGCATACTATTATAGCAAAGACAACTCAACTATGGAGGTTGACTTCTTGTTACAGACAGAAAGCCGTGTAATTCCGGCGGAGGTGAAGGCCGAGGAAAACGCAAAAAGCAAGTCTTTGTCTCAATTTGTGAAGAACGAGTTTGCCGAAGAGAAACTGAAAGGACTTCGTATTTCCATGAAACCCTATATAGACCAAGGATGGATGGAGAACATTCCTTTGTATGCCATTGGTTTCTATCTTTAACCCATTGACCCGAATGAGGATTTTTTACCAGCGTGGTGGGGCGGGGGGTATATAATCCCTGTCGGCCAGATTGCCGTCACACCACGGCGAAGTCTCGTTAGCTTTTCGGAAAGATACTAACGCATTAACACATTCACGCATTCTTTATGCATTCCTTAGCCTTCTTGGTGGATTAACTCATCACGATTGGTTCCTAACATTAAGTAGTTACCAATCCAGACTGTCTTGATGCAATAGAAAATCTTCCACACTAATGCAAAGTACGCCATGATTGTTGTACCATGGTTCAACAGAATTCCGTTGGATGATTATTTTCTTGAACGAATCGGAAATGCAGAGTAGTGATCGTTCCTCCTGTTCCCATTTGTCCTTTGTGGACAGTTCAAGCGCAGATTGGATATAATAGCGCTTGTCTCCACGGTTGGCGATAAAATCCACCTCCAACTGCTTGCGGACACTTTTACCATCGGCTTTTTTCGCATTGACGGTCACGCTACCCACATCGACACTATACCGACGGCGCTGCAGTTCATTGTAAATGATATTTTCCATGATATGCGACTCATCTTGCTGCCGGAAATTGAGCCTGGCATTACGTAAACCCACGTCGGTAAAGTAGTATTTTAAAGGTGATGAAATGTATTTCAACCCTTTCACATCGTAGCGATTGGCACGAGATACAAGGAACGAGTCTGTCAGATACTCAATATACGCGTTCACCGTGTTCTGAGAGATGTCCCTCCCCAGTTCCGATTTGAAAGTGTTGGTCAGTCGCAGGGGATTGGTCAACGAACCTACTGAAGAGGCAAGGATATTGACAAGGTCACCTATCTCCGACTTTCCACGCAGGTCATGGCGTCCAATAATATCCGCCAGATAGACTTGACTGAAAAGATTCTTCAAGTACTGCTCACGGTCTTCGTTTCTGTCTGCCGACCAAACGAGGGGCATACCGCCAAAGCGACAGTAGGCAGGCCACACACGCTGTTTCTCATCTTCAAAGATACCATACACCTCGGCAAAACTGAAAGGGTACACCCTTATCTCGTCGCCGCGACCACGGAACTCGGTCACAATGTCCGATGAAAGAAAACGCGAATTGCTGCCTGTAACATACACATCCACATTTGGCCAATGTAAAAAGCCGTTCAGCACTGCCTCAAACCCTGATACCAGCTGTATCTCGTCTAATAGGACATAATACTTTTCGGTATCTGTCACCATTGAGCGCACAAACCGATACAACTCATCGGCCTCAAGATACTGTCGGTTGTCATAATCGTCCAGTGCCAATGCAATGATATGGTCTGCTGCCACCCCCTTCTCTGCCAGATGTCGACGGAAAAGGGTGAACAGCAGATATGACTTTCCACAGCGTCGTACCCCGGTGATAATCTTGATTAGTCCGTTTCCTTGCTTGCGGTCCAGCCAGTCAACATAGTCCTTTCTTGATACTTCCCTCATATCCATTGAAAATTTTTGCAAAGATACGCATTTTTTTTCAATGGAAAACACTTCAATTAATTTTTTCTTTCAACAAGACATAATAATCCTAAGACATGGCGGATAGTTTGCCCTATG
>JAEENM010000128.1 GCA_016283745.1 Bacteroidales bacterium
TTATCGGCTTGCAGCTGCTGCAGGACGCGATACCCGATTTCAGCAGCAACGAAGCCTTCCTTTCGGCAATGGCCCGATGGTCCGACAAGGGATTCCTCTCCATCCTGATTTTCGTAGCCATAGGGGCATTGCTCACGGCGGTGGTGCAGGCCAGCTCGGCGGTGATGGCCATAACCCTTGTAATGTGCGCCAACCAGTGGATAGGCTTCGACGTGGCCATAGCCATTGTGATGGGGCAGAACATCGGCACCACCCTCAACGCCAACATCGCTGCCATGGCGGCCAATGCCAACGGCAAGAAAGCGGCACGTGCACACCTGCTTTTCAACGTAATAGGCACTGCGATAACACTGATACTTTTCTATCCTGTAACCCACCTCATAGCCTACGTTACCGAGTCGTTCACGGGCGTGGATATCTACCTCTCGCCCAAGAGCCAAGTGGCGGCGGCATTGCCTCTGGCCATAACACTGTTCCACACTTTGTTCAATGTGGTGAACACTGTAATACTTGCCTTTTTCATACCTTTGCTGATAAAAATAGTGAACTGGATGGTGAAAACACCTGCCGATGACACGGAGCCCGACACCCGTCTGAAATTCATCACCGGCGGATACCTCAACACAGCCGAACTTAACATACAGTCGGCGCAGAAAGAGATAGAGCATTTCTCGCAGCGTGTGGTGCGCATGTACGGCTTTTTGCCAAATCTGGACAATGCCAAGGACAAAGAGTTCGACGAAATGTTTGAACGTATTAAAAAATACGAAGGCATCACCGACAGGATGGAATTGGAGATTGCCTCGTTCCTGACCAAAGTGTCGGAGGGCGAACTCAGCAACGAAAGCTCGCAGCGCATAAGCTCCATGCTACGCATCGTAGATAACCTCGAAAGCATCGGCGACTCCATTTACCAAATGGCCATCCTGAAGAAAAATCAGCGCGAGCAAGGCATCTCCCTCGACCAAGAGTGCCGCAACAACCTCAACAATATGTACCAATTGGTTGAAAAATCGCTTACGGTGATGGACAACAACCTAAACCAGCCCTACGACAAGATAAACCTTGCCGAGGCATACGCCGCAGAGCACGAGATAAACGCTTTGCGCGACAGGTTGCGCGCCAATCACCTCAACGCCCTGAAAAACCGCAGCTACACCTATCAGGCAGGAAGCACCTACAGCGGCATGTACGCCCTGTACGAAAAAACCGGCGACTACGTAATCAACGTCTCCGAAGCAATAGATATCGAAAACTCACAAAAAAACCAAGAACATAATATGAGCATGAAATAACAGACAACACCGACATAAAAAAAAGAATTTCAGCATGTAACACTCATGCTCCAGCTCGCTGCCACAGCGAGTCTGGAGTTGTTTTGCATTTTTTGTAACAAAAACGTAACAATTGCTAAACAATAGTTTAACAACATTAGCTTATTTTTGTATCGTCGCAAAAACGGCAAAGACAAACGGAATAAACTAACAATCAAAAACATAGACAGACACTCTTTTAAGAAATAACAGCAAAAATGACAGCTTTAGAGATTATTTTACTACTTTTAAAACTTACCGGCGCCCTGGTGCTTTTCCTGTACGGTATGAAACTGATGAGCGAGGGCTTGCAGAAGATTGCAGGAAAGGGCATGCGTCACCTTATGGCCAAAATCACCAACAATCCTTTCAGCGGCATTCTTGTCGGCACGTTGCTCACCTTTATGGTGCAGTCGTCGTCGGCATCCACGGTGATGATAGTGAGTTTTGTCAACGCGGGAATGCTGAACCTGTCGGGCGCCATAGCCATGATTATGGGTGCCAACATCGGAAGCACGCTCATCACATGGATTCTTAAGATTTTCGCCCTTGGCGGTACCGGCGACACTTTCCAACTCCCGATTTTCCTGTTGGCGTTTGCCATCTTCTTTATGTTCTCCAGCCGTGACAAGCTCAAATATATAGGCGAGTTTGTGATAGGTTTTGCGTTGCTGCTGCTCGGCATGGATTTCCTGCAGGCCGCAGTGCCCAATCTGGAGGATTATCCGCAGTTCTTGGCTGCCCTCGGCACCATCTCCGACCATGGTTACCTCTCGGTGCTGCTGTTCACCGTTATCGGCATAGTGCTTACCTGCATAGTTCAGGCCTCCGCCGCCATGATGGCCATCGCACTGGCCATGTGTTTCAAAGGATATATTGGTTTCGAGGTGGCAATGGCCCTTGTTATGGGACTTAACATCGGCACCACCATCACCGCCAACATAGCGGCCACCGTGGCCAACAGCGTGGGTAAGAAGGCCGCACGTGCCCATCTGGTTTTCAACGTGATAGGAACGATAATCATGCTTATCGCCTTCCGTCCGGTGATGTTGCTGGTGGACTACGTAACCACCGCCGCCACAGGCTCGAGTCCCTACATTGAAGCCGGTCAGCCCGGATACGACCCGCAGACACTGCCGTGGGCGCTCTGCTTCTTCCACACTTTCTTCAACGTGGTGAACACCATAATCCTCGTCTGGTTCATTCCGTTGCTTATCCGCATCGTGGACTGGATGGTGAAACCCAAAAAGGAGGATGCCGAGGACGAGTACCGTCTCACTTTCATTGGCGGCTCGTGGATGAACACCGCCGAGCTTAACATACAGTCGGCCAAGGAGGAGATAGGAAATTTCTCGAAACGTGTGCTCAGGATGTATGCTTTCCTGCCCGAGCTGGACAAGACCAAAGGTAAGGAGTTCGACGAGATTCTGAAACGCACCGAGAAATACGAGGGCATCACCGACCGTATGGAGATAGAGATAGCACAGTTCCTCACCAAAGTGTCGGAGGGCGACCTCAGCAACGAGAGCTCACAGCGTATCAGCTCCATGCTCCGCATTGTGGACAACCTCGAAAGCATAGGCGACTCCATCTACCAGATGGCCATACTGAAGAAAAACCAGCGCGAGCAGGAAATAAACCTCGACCAAGAGTGTCGCAACAACCTCGACGCCATGTACCAGCTGGTGGGCAAATCCCTCGAGGTGATGGATTTCAACCTGCATCAGCCTTACGACAAGATAGACCTTACCGAGGCCTACGCCGTAGAAAAGCAGATCAACAACCTCCGCGACAAGCTGCGCAACCACCACCTCGAATCCATCAAGGCCGGCGCCTACACCTATCAGGTGGGCACCACCTACAGCGGCATGTACGCCCTCTACGAAAAGACCGGCGACTATGTTATCAACGTGTCGGAGGCCCTGCGTGTGGATCAGTCGCAGAAAGTGGTGGAACATAATATGGCACCGCAAAAATAACCTACGCCATGAGTCATTTTTTCGACAAGACGGACAGTCCGTACATCATTGCAGGACCTTGCAGCATAGAGTCGCGCACTCAGTTTTCGGAGAGCGTGGAGGCTCTGTCACAGATTGCCGAAGTGTCGATGATTCGTTGCGGCGTGTGGAAACCGCGAACCCGTCCCGGCGATTTCGAAGGCATGGGCGAGGAGGCACTGCGGTGGATTGCCGAGCTGAGACCACGTTACCCGCACCTGCGTTTCGCCGCCGAGGTGGCCAGCCCAGCACATCTGGAACTCTGTCTGAAATACGGCATCGACGCGGTGTGGATTGGCGCACGTACTTCGGGCAACCCCTTCTCGGTTAGCGAGTTATGCGAGGCCATGCGAGGCGTTTCCATCCCCGTGTTGGTGAAAAACCCGCTTATCCCCGACATCAAGCTATGGGCCGGAGCCATAGAGCGTGTGCGCAACGCCGGTATCGCCGACGTGGCGGCAGTGCATCGAGGCTTTTACCTCGACAACAACCTCGGCTACCGCAACAACCCGCTGTGGAAAATCCCCATCGAGCTGAAACGCCAGCCCCCCGACCTGCCGCTGTTCTGCGACCCTAGCCATATCTGCGGCAAGGCCGAACTCGTGGCCAAGGTGGCGCAGACGGCCATGGACCTGAGTTTCGACGGACTGATGATAGAGACCCACCCCGTCCCCGCCGATGCCCTCACCGACGCCCGTCAGCAGCTCACGCCCCTTCAGTTGTCGCAACTCATCGCCGAACTGCGTATCCCCGTGAAAGGCAACGCCCTGCCCGACGAGATGCAACTGCTCCGACACGAGATAGACACCATCGACGAGGAACTTCTGCAACTGCTGCTTCAACGCAACAGCGTGTCGCTGAAAATTGCCGAGATAAAACGTGCCAACAACCTGTCCGTGCTCCAGCTCGACCGCTGGGAGAGACTCCTGCAGAGCCATCTGGCTCAAGCCGAGGCAATGGGACTCTCGGCCGAATACGTGCGACGCATTTTCGAGGAAATCCACGCCGAAAGTGTGAGGTTGCAGAACGAGGCATTGCACAAGGAATAGCATTGCGAAAGATTCATATTTCTGTCCTCTATAATTTTATAAATAATATAAAATATTGTATATCAACTTGTAATATATTTGGTTTTTGAAGCAGACTCGCTTTTTTAATCCTTCTTCTTCTATTTCTTTTGTCTTGAAACAAAAGAAAAGAAGCAAAAGAAAAATTCAAGGCTGTGACAAAAAAACTAAAAAACGCCTGTGTTCCGCTAAAGTCGTCAAACTCGCACTTTTTTCGCAGTTCATGACAGAAAACCAAATCTCACACCTGATTTCGTCTTTCAAACGTTTACCGTTTCTATGCTCAAACACTGACGCCTTCTTAACGCTGCTCTCCGGCGTTTTTCTTCACGTTTTTTTCTCAATGCCTTGGGCTGCCGCACTTGGGTTTAGATTCGGTTTTTCTAAACCTAACGATTTTCGCAGAAAATCGAGTGCGCGGTGGGCTGAACATTTACCCGGGAAGCGTGGGCAGGTGCGCTGGATAGGGATGAAGAAAAGTCCAGTGGACTTTTCGATAGTCCGCAGGGCGGAGAACAAAATAAAGTCCAGCGGACTTTTCAATAGCCCACAAGGGCGGAGAACTTTTTCTCCGCTTCGCTATCGAAACATTCACTGAATGTTTCTTCATATCAAGACAAAAGTAGGATATAGAAAAAAAATAATAGTAAAAAAGTCACAATGGTATCTATTGGCCACTTTGCAAAATTTTTCTCTCTGCTAAGGTGTTGTTTTACAAAACAAGACCGAAAAAATTTCTGCATTCCAAAAAAATTCCGTATCTTTGCATTTCAAATGGAAAAGAACCTGTACATAATCGGAGGTTGCAACGGAGCGGGCAAGACCACGGCGTCGTTCACGGTGCTGCCCGAAGTTCTGGGTTGCCGCGAGTTTGTCAACTCCGATGAGATAGCCCACGGACTTTCGCCGTTCAACCCTTCGTCGGTGATGCAAGCCGCCGGAAGGATTATGGTGAGCCGTATACGCGAGCTGCTGGGCAAAGGCGAGACTTTCGCCATCGAGACCACCCTCTCGCGCACCTACGCCAGCCTTGTGCGGCAGGCCCACGCCAAAGGCTATATCGTTACACTGATTTTTTTCTGGCTCCGCACGCCGGAGCTCGCACTTCAACGTGTTGCCGAACGCGTCAGCAACGGAGGGCACGACATACCTGCCCCCACCACTCGCCGACGTTATGTTGCGGGAATCAACAACTTTTTCGAGCTTTACGCCGACACCGTGGACTGCTGGGTGATTTACGACAACAGCGTTAGTCCGCGCATCCTCGTGGCACGTGGCGGAAAAGACGTCCCCACAACAGTTTCGGACGACGAGTTATTCACAAAAATCAAAAGTTATGTCAGACAAAGAAATACTTGATTTCACCGAACGACTGCAGCACGGCCTCGACTTGGCCGAACGTCGAATGCTTGAAGAGAAAGCCCTGCACGGGCAAAATATAATTGTCTGCACCAGGGACGACAAGATAAAAGAGGTGTCGGCCAAGAAAGCTATCAAAGCCTTTGAGGAGTAGCGACTTACCAGCTTCCGCCCGCGCCTCCGCCGCCAAAGCTTCCTCCGCCAAATCCACCAAATCCGCCGCTTGAGCCGCCACCCCACGAGGAGCCGCCCAGACTGCCGCCCCAAAAAACAGGTCCAGAAGTGGTAGTGCCTCTACTGCTGTAGGTAGTGCCTCCTCCACTATGTTTCGATGCCCAAATAACAACAATAACAAAAACTATAAAGAAAACGACAATGACAACTATTCCTGCCGTATCGTCGTCGTAATCTTTGTACGAATATTCGCCTTTAACTATCGGGATTATAACGTCGAGAGCCGCGTTGATGCCGCCGCAGTAGTCGTTTTCCTTGAATTTCGGAATCATCTCCCTTTCCACTATGTGTTTGCAGGTGGCGTCGGGCAGAGCGCCCTCCAAGCCGTAGCCGGGAGCTATAAAAGCCTGGCCTTTGGAGAGTTGGGTCTTAATTTTCACAACAATCACCACGCCGTTGTTCTTGTCCTTATGCCCCACGCCCCATTTGCGGCCCAGCTGTGTGGCGTAGTCGGCGATGTCGTAGCCTTCGAGGTCGTTCAGCGTCACCACCACAATCTGGTTGCCGGTGCTGTCGTCGAGGTCGCGCAGACGCTTTTCCATATCCTGAAGCTGGGTGGCATTCAGCACATTGGCATAGTCGCTAACAAGGCAGTCGGGACGCTCGGGGATGTCCGCAAAAACGAAATTCGTTGCCAGAAGGCTGATTATCAGCAGTATGTAGTATTTGATTTTCATCATTACGTTCTTTTAGTTAAACAACGGTTCTTAATCCGTGGATAAGTTATTTGTTTTCAATATTTTGAGCATCTTATTTGCAGGACGACAGGTTGCCTGTAACAATGGGAATTATCGCGTCGATAGCAGCGTTGATGCCGCTGTAGTAGTCGTTTTCCTTGAAATGAGGAACCATCTCGCGGTCTATGATGTTTTGGCAAGTGGCATTGGGAATAATATCCTCGATGCCCGTTCCGATGGCTATAGCTACCTGACCGTTGGAGTCGTCGGTTTTCACTTTTACAACAATCATCACGCCATTGTTCTTATCCTTCTGACCCACACCCCACTGTTTGCCCAGTCGCGTGGCAAAGTCGAGGATGTTGTCGCCTTCGAATTCGTTAACGATAGCCACGGCAATCTGGTTGCCGGTGCTGTCGTCGAGGTCGCGCAGACGCTGTTCCAATGCATCCCTCTGTTCGGCAGAAAGAATATCGGCATAGTCGTTGACAAACCCTTCGGCAGTCAGCTGAATTTCGGCATCATCTTGATTTACAATAACTTTTTGACGATTGAAACAACCAAAATTAAACGCCAGAAATCCGGCCAAAACAATGATAAAAGACTTAACTTTCATGATTCCTACATTATTTATTATTTGAACAACATATAAATAACACATTTTTTCGCTAAAAATTGCCAACACTCAAAAATAATTGGAAAATTTTTGGTATCTTTGTGATAAGTTCTAACGTTGTATCAACGACAGAACCATTTGAAAATAAGTATATTACAATAAATTAAACCATTATTTTTATGAGAAAAACGAGATGGATTCTTTTGGCACTGATTTGTGTGGCTATCACTGCAAACGGCCAGAAAAAGAAACAAGAACCCGACACCAAAGGCATCAACGCCGAGACTTTGGCCAAAATTCAGAAATCGTACAAGAACACCGCCGAGGACAAGGCTTTGCGTAACGCAATGGCCGGCATAGAGCTCAACAAACTGGCTCAGAACTCGGACAACAGCACCGCTTTCAACACCTATTTCTCCAACAAAGTGAACTCGCAGGCCATCACCGACCAGAAATCGTCGGGACGCTGCTGGATGTTCACCGGAATGAACGTGCTGCGTTCCAAGGCCATACGCAAACACAACCTGCCCGCCACCTTCCAGTTCTCGCAGGTTTACACCTTTTTCTGGGACCAGCTGGAGAAATCCAACCTCTTCCTGCAAGCCATCATCGACACCCGTAAGTCGGACATGACCGACAAGACCGTGGAATGGCTCTTCAAGAACCCCATCAGCGACGGCGGCCAGTTTACCGGTGTTGCCAACCTCATCACCAAATACGGCATTATGCCCGCCGACGCCATGCCCGAGACCTACAGCAGCGAACACACCTCGCAACTGTCGTCGCTCCTCGCACTGAAACTCAGAGAGTTCGGCCTTGAGCTCCGCGCCATGGACAAACAGAAAGGCATGACCGAGAAGAAACTCCAGGACCGCAAGGTGGAGATGCTGCAGACAATCTATCGTATGCTGGCTCTCAACTTCGGCGTTCCCCCGACGGAATTCACTTGGACCCGCAAGGATGCCAAAGGCAATCCCGTGGAGACCAAGACCTACACCCCGAAATCGTTCTACGAAGAGTTTGTTGACGAAGACTTCAGCCAATACTATATGATAATGAACGACCCCACACGCGAATACTACAAAGTTTATGAGATTGAATACGACCGCCACGTGTACGACGGACAGAACTGGCGTTACCTCAACCTTCCTATGGACGAGATTGCCGATATGGCCATCGCCTCCATCAAGGACAGCACCATGATGTATTTCAGCTGCGACGTGGCCAAATTCCTCGACCGCGGCAAAGGCTTTATGGACATCAACAACTACGACTACGCTTCGCTGATGGGCACCACCTTCAACATGGACAAAAAACAGCGCGTCTCCACCTTCGCCAGCGGCTCGAGCCACGCCATGACTCTCTGCGCCGTGGACCTCGACAAAAACGGCAAACCCATCAAATGGATGGTGGAAAACAGCTGGGGCAACAAATACGGCTACAACGGTTTCCTGATAATGACCAATGAATGGTTCAACGAGTATATGTTCCGCCTTGTGATCGAGGACAAATATATGCCCGCCAAAACCAAAACCCTGCTCAACCAGAAACCCGTTATGCTTCCCGCCTGGGATCCCATGTTCCTGCCCGAAGAATAATTGCAACACATTGAATATCACCAAATCAGTATAATAATAAAAACACAATACAAATGAAAAAAGCACTTCTAATCCTTTGTTGCGCAGCCCTTTGCGGCAGCGTTTTTGCCCAAAACGAGGCAAAAAAAGACGAACAGAAAGACAGCGGTTACGTGTTCACCACAGTGAAGGAAATCCCCATCACCCCTGTCAAGAACCAATACAAAGCAGGCACTTGCTGGTGCTATAGCGGACTTGGCTTTATCGAAGCCGAACTCCTCCGCATGGGCAAAGGCGAATACGACCTTTCGGAAATGTACATCGTTTCCAACACCTACATCGACCGCGCCAAAGCTGCTGTACGTACCCACGGCGACGTATCCTTCTCGCAGGGCGGCTCGTTCTACGACGTTATCTACGGCATGAAAACCTTCGGTCTCGTTCCTGAAGAAGAGATGCGTCCCGGCCAGGAATACGGCGACACCCTCTCCGACCACAGCGAACTCTCAGCCTTCGCCGACGCCGTTGTTGGCATCGTGGCCAAAGGCAAACTGAAAAAAATGCAGGTAGGCAAAGACGGTATGTTGCTTTGGGAGAAAGTTCTCCGCGACATCCACGACATCTACCTCGGCAAATGCCCCACCGAATTCACCTACAAAGGCAAGAAATACACTCCCAAGTCGTTCTACGAAAGCCTTGGCCTCAACGCCGACGACTACATCTCCATCACATCCTACACTCACCACCCCTTCTACGAAAAATTCGTCCTCGAAATCCAGGACAACTGGCGCTGGAGCCAGTGCTACAACGTGCCTCTGGATGAGTTTATGGACATCTTCGACTACGCCATCGACAACGGCTACACCATCGCTTGGGGCAGCGACGTCAGCGAAGAGGGCTTCCGCATGGGCCGCAAGAGCGGTGCCTGCGTGCTCCCCGACCTCGAAGCAAAGAGCGCCAACCTTGGCAGCGACATGGCTCACTGGACAGGCCTGAAACCCTCCGAACGTAAGAGCGAAGCCGAGAAACACCCCACCCCCCAACGCTGGGTAACCCAAGAAGAACGCCAGCAGGCTTACGACAACTGGGAAACCACCGACGACCACGGCATGCTGATATACGGCAAAGCCACCGACCAGATGGGCAACGAATACTACATGGTGAAAAACAGCTGGGGCGACTATGGTACTTACCACGGCATGTTCTACGCCAGCAAAGCTTTCGTGCGCTACAAAACCATGAACATCGTTGTGCACAAAGATGCCATCCCCGACGCTATCAAAGCTAAACTGGGACTGCCCACCAGCAACAAAAACGCCAAAAAAGGCAAAAAGAAATAAGTAAGGGTTTCTCCCCTCGAAAAACGCCGCGGCAAAAATGCTGCGGCGTTTTTTTGCTGCTTTGAATTTTTTTTGTATCTTTGCAGGGTAAAAACAAATACCATAATAGCAAATGGAAAAAGCATCTAACACCAATTCCAAAGCGTCGTTCGCCACACACTTCGTGCAAAAAATCATCATTGTGGCCTTGCTGCTTTTGGCTGTGCATACAACGCTACTGGCTCAGTTGCCCGAACGCCTTATTCCACTTAACGTTACCGCTTTGGAAGCTGTTGATGTGACCAAACTTCCCAAAAGCGACAACCCTTGGGATCATTGGGATAAACCCGACACCACAATACGTTTCACCGCCTGCAAGGGCGACACTTCGGTGATAGGCTATGTCTTGGAGGATAATATCGGAATACCTTTCCTTCTACACTTTGTACATTCTGATTCCGCCAAGTCTTATCATCCCACATTGAAAGATGTACAACGTGCCGAAGTACTGTTTGCCGAAGTACTGAATTTTCGTACCGACTCCGCAAATCAGGTGCCGCGGGTGTTCCTTGCACCATATTTTTACCAATATATCCGTCAGTACATATTCTACCTTAACAAGCAGAACGACACCTGCGTGTATATCAATCTCGTCCAATTTCAAAGAGCAAAAGAATATGGCGTTGACCGTAGCTTCTTACTAGTCCATGACGGTGGCGACCACTACTGGCATGCAAAAATAAACCTCACCAAACGTCAACTGCTCGACTACAACATTAACGGCCCGTTAGTACATGTGTATAACGGACGGAACAGCGAGCCGGAAGGTCTGTATTATAAAACGTTGAACTGCGGAGATCGCTACAAATATTACTCCGTAGAACGATTCAATTACCGTGAATACCCCAAAGCAGTAGAGCGGCAGCTACCGCCACACCACGACAATCGCGGTGTTTCTTGCGTGTACCACATCAAAAAAGGACTACGGAAATACTACTCAGTAAAATTCGGCGACGGTGTTACTCTTACATATCGCTCAAACGGCAAGTTAATCTCCGTTGCCACCGACGACGATGTCGCAGGTCTTTCCAACGAAGATTTGTCGCTTTTCCCCGGCGCGGACACTCTCGTCAATGCCATAGAGAGGGATATGCGCGCCATCGGTCGCGATTTCCGCAAATACGGCACCATAATGTGGATTGAAAAAATCAAAGGCTGTTATGTGATAGCTGCAGGTTACGAGTCCCCCACTCCTATATACGGAATGGTTGCCTATTACACTTTCGACCGCAAAGGCCAAATCTCTGGCGTTTTACGTCGATGGGGCAGATATTAAAAACAGACTGCGGCTGGGCTTACGCCCAGCCGCAGTTGCAAAAAATTCTTTCTTTATGGAGTCCTAAAATTTAAAACCTATTGTAGTGGTGAAAACATTTCTGTAGTTGGTGTAATGTATCATCTCGCTGTCGTACACGGCAAAAGCGTCCATATCTTTGCTAGTAGTGTGTGCGTAGGCGAAATCCCAGAAGAAATATTTTGTCTGGTATCCGAAACCGCAAGCCAGCGACAAAGCTTCGGCATTTTTGAACTCGGCATTCTCAAACTCCTTGTAAGGATTGCTGAAATAAGCCAGACCGCCTCTCAAAGCCCAGTGGCGTACATTGAGCTGGGCGCCGGCGCGCAAGGTGTGGCCGCCGCGGAAAGCGTTGTCAATCTGGAGATTCATCTGGTTGCGCCAGTTGTCGTATTCAATGGTGCTGTACTCCATCTGCGACGAGGTGAAAGTCATGCCGGAGTAGTTGGAATATTCGTAGTCCACATCGATGCTTCCTGCCACCGACGACGACTGGTTGCCGAACGATGCGGCGACACTTGCTATAAGTTTCATCGGGGTGCAGAAATTGTAACCTCCCTCGCTCTCCACCGACGACGAACGAATGCCGTTCTCGCTATTGTAGATGCTGGTGTAGTACAAATCCTTAATCTCATAGATGGTGGGGGTGTGAATTGCCAGACCTATGCGCAGCATCTCCACGGGACGGTAGATGGCACCAAATTTGAAATTGATACCCGAGCCCGACACCTCATATTCTTCGGTGTAGTCGTAGGAATAGCCGGTGTTTTCGGCTGTCTCACGATAGATGGAGGTGCTTTTGTACGAAAGGATGGGGATGCCTATCGTGGCACCGACATACAGCTTGTCGCCGTAGTTGCCGGAGAACGAGATGGGTATCTCGCTTATACCTCCTCTTGTGGTGAAATGGCGTTCCTGAGTCTGACCGTTCTCGTAACCGGAGAAATTGTTGAAAAACCTATATCCGCCGGCCAAGGTGTCCAACAGGTATGCGTTGTATGCCTGCTGCGATGTGAAGGATTCCAATCCATTGTAATTGGCGTCGTCGCACCAAGAGTCGAGCAACGAGTTCTCAACCACGCCACCGCGAACGTACGAGCGTCCGTTGAAGCTTTTCAGGCGGTTCATACCGATGCCGAACTGGAACGAATGCCATCCCGACTCGCTGGCGGAGCCTGTTGGCACAGCCAGAAGCAACTCAAAACTACCCACTTTAAAGGTTGTGCGGGCAGCGTTGGTCTTATAACCCATATAGTTGCTCTGGGTTGGAGCGTATTCCAACATAGGAGTGAACGAAATGCGCGAGGAATAGAAGAATCCCAAGCCGGCAGGGTTGTAGCTTGCCGCCGTAAAATCGCCGCCCAAAGCGCCAATGGCACCGGCACGACCCACGTACGAAGCCGTTCCGTTCAAACCCAGGTTACTAAAATTAAATCCATCCAATACGGGAGAGTCCAAAGAGATCTCTTCCTGGGCGTTAACTCCTGCGGACATCAGCAGAGCTGCGGCCACAATCAAAAATCTACGTTTCATATTATCAATGTTTTTTCTAAGTCAATTATTTCTACTTTAATTTATCTGCGTCCACCGCCGCGGCTTGCACCGCCCGACGAATGCGAGGAGCCTCCGCGCGACGAGCCTCCGCTGTAGGAACCGCCGCCACGACTCGAACTCGACGAGGATCCGCTGCTGCGATACGACGATCCGCTAGAGCTGTGCGAAGGCGAGCTGCTACGGTACGACGATCCGCTGCTCGAAGGCGAACTGCTACGCGACGAGCTGCTGCTACGATACGACGAGTTGTTGGAACTGCTCGAAGGTGTGCTCAAACGGGTGGAGCTGTTGCGACTCGACGAAGACGAGGTGCTGGGAGTGGAGCTGCTACGATAGTTCGAAGAACTGCTGCTGCCGGTGTTCACCCTTGTCGAAGTGCTCGACTCGGAACGTGTAGGTGTTGTGTACTGGCTGTTGCGTGTGCTGGTGGCTTCGCTGGGACGAGAGTATCTCGATGAGCCCGACACTGTGGAGCTTTCGCGGGTTGTAGTGCCGCCGTTGTAGCGTGTGCTGGTGTTATTGTTGGTAGTGGTGCTTGTACCAAGTCTGTTAGTTGTCGATGTTGTGCCGTCGCTGTAACGCGAGTTGCCGGTGGTGGCAGTGCCACGGCTGTTGGTAGTGGTGGATGCGCCGCTGTTGTAGCGCGAGTTGCCGTTGTTGGTATTTGTTGTGGCAGCAGTGCCACGGGCGTTGGTGGTAGTTGTAGTGTTACTGTTTCCACGTGCGTTGGTGGTCTGTCCGCCACGGTTGTTGGTGTTTGTGTAGCGGCTGTTGGTGTTCTGGTTGGTGCGGGTGTTCACATCCACGCCATAGCGGCGCGACGATGTGGTGGTACCGCGGGTGTTGGTAGCCGAGGTGCGCGATGCCGAGAACGAGTTGCTGCCTGTACGTGCAAGGTTGGAGGTGTATCTTGCCGAGCTGTTGCGGTTCTGGGCTTCGTATTTCATACCGAAGTTATTATTATTACGGGCGTTGCTTTGCGGTGCCACACGTCCCATGGTGCGGTTGGTGCTGCGACCATTGCCGATGTAGCGTGCCGAGCCGTAGTTGCGGTTGCCGTAGTAGAACGAGCCGCGGTCGTAGCTGTTGTAGTAGTGGTGGCTGTTCCAAGCATAGTGGTGGTGGTTGAAAC
>JAEENM010000016.1 GCA_016283745.1 Bacteroidales bacterium
CGCCCCGATCGACCACTCCGGCATCTCTCCATCTCCCTCGGTTTTGCTCCGAAAAAGCGACTGCAAAAATACGACTTTTTTACGACTTTTCCGAAAAAAAATAATTATTTTTAACAACACCCTGATTTCCACACAAATAACAACACACATCCCAACCCCTCCCCCGCTCCCAACCACCAAAACCAACCCTCCGAAAACACAAATTTTCACCTTTTTTCAATGAAAAAAAAGATGTTCAGATGTTCGGATGTTCAGACATTCAGAAAGTCTTCACAATTCACAGTTCAAAAACTAATCACTAATCACCATTCACTAATCACTAAAAATTCGTAATTTTGCAAATTGTTTCAACACAAAAAATCCAATGCAGAAACTGAAGGAAATCTTTGAAAACCGCCGCATTCTCATAGCCGGTTTCGGTCGCGAAGGCCGCTCGTCGTACCGCATCATACGTCGTCTGCTGCCCACGCAGCACCTCGGCATCGCCGACAAAAACAGCGCCCTCGCCGACGACGACACCCTGAAAAACGACAGCAACATCACCCTACATCTCAGCAACGACTACCTGCAAAACGCAGCACAGTACGACCTAATCCTGAAATCGCCGGGCATACCCACTTTCGATTTCGAAGGCATCGTTGACGACCTCGGAGCCATCTCGTCGCAGACCGACATTTTTTTGCAGCTGTTCGGCAAACAAACCGTCGGCATTACCGGCACCAAAGGCAAAAGTACCACTACCAACCTGATTTACAGCATCTTGAAAAGCGCCTCCGACAACGTGCTGATGGCCGGCAACATGGGCATACCGCTGTTCGACATCCTTGACCAAATCGGCGACAGCACCACCGTAGTGATAGAACTCTCGTCGCACCAGTTGGAGAACGCCCACACCTCGCCGCATATCGCCATACTGCTCAACCTGTTTCAGGAGCACCTTGACCACTACCACTCTTTCGAGGACTACCAGCTGGCCAAGATGAACATAGCCAAGTTCCAGACCGAAAACGACGTTTTTATCTACTGCCACGACAACAAACTGATACTCCGCAACATAGAAATAGTTTCGCCAAAAGGCATACTCCTGCCATACTCAGCAGGCAAGCTGCAAAACGGCTGCTGTCCCCACGACGGATGGCTTACGTTACAGCCCTCGGGCACAAGAATTTACAACACCGCATCGGAACGACACCTGCAAGGGGCGCACAACCTGCTCAACATAATGGCGGCCTTCCTCACAGCCCATTGCTTCGGCATCGCCGACGAGCAGACAGCCTCGGTGGTGAACAGTTTCAAAGGGCTGGAGCACCGATTGGAGTTCGTGTGCCAAAAAAACGGCATCACTTTCTACAACGACAGCATCTCCACCATACCCGAAGCCTGCATTTCAGCCGTCAACGCCTTGAAAAACGTCGATACGCTGATACTCGGCGGCTTCGACCGCGGCATCGACTACGCGGGACTGGCACGATTCTTGGAACAATCCAATATAAATAATATAGTGTTTGTAGGCAAAGCCGGCGAGCGTATTGCCAGCCTGATGGACAAAGACACGCTGCAAAGCCGCAACACACTGTTTTCCAACGACTACCCGGCCATTGTGGACTGGTGTTTCGCCCACACCCCCGCCGGAAAGACCTGTCTGCTCTCCCCCGCCGCCTCCAGCTACGACCAGTTCAAGAATTTCGAAGAACGCGGAAAAACGTTTAAAAAATTGATAATTGAAAATTGAAAAATAGTTTTGAGTTTGTAGTTTTGAGTTTGCAGTTAAACAAATCAACAATTAAACAATTAAACAGTTAAACACTCCACAACCCCTTTCTTCATCACAGATCACTGTTCACAGTTCACTAACCAATCACTAATCACCAATCACTAATCACTCACAAAAATGAAAGACCTTTTCCGAAATATGGGACCCGTAGGGCGGTTGGCCTTTTTCCTGCTTTTCGTAGGTGCGGGACTTTTGGTGGCGGGCATCGTCACCTCCGTAGTTTTACTTGGCACCGGCGGAGTAAAAGCCTCGCCGAACTACGAGCAGCTCATCTGGATTCAGGGCATCTCGCAACTGCTGATGTTCCTTCTTCCCGCCCTCCTTTTCGCATGGATTTTCGAGGGGCGGGCCACGACTTATTTCCAGACAAAGATTAAACAATGGCAGGCGCTCCCCGTACTGCTCGCCATTTTGCTGATAATCATCGCCATACCGATGATCGACTTCCTCACCACATGGAACGAGAGTCTGCACCTGCCCGAAAGCCTCAGCCAATGGGAGGCCTCGATGCGCGCCAAGCAAGTGCAGTCGCAGGAACTGATGAGCGGATTTCTGTCGCTGCCCGGCGTTGGCTATATCCTGCTCAACCTGCTTATGCTTGCGGCCATACCGGCCATCTGCGAGGAATTCGTGTTCCGCGGCGTGATACAGAAAACCCTTGTGGGGTGGTTCCGCAACCCGCACGTGGCCATCGTGGTGACGGCAGCGGTGTTCAGCCTCACACATTTCGAGATGTTCTACTTCGTGCCGAGGTTCGTGCTGGGAATTTGCTTGGGATACATATATTATTATACGCGCACCATCTGGGCCTCGGTGCTGGCACATTTCACCAACAACGCCCTTATCGTGGTGCTCACCTACGCCCACAACGCCGGAATCTTCGCCGCCGACCCGCAGAGCCTGCAACTACCATGCCCGGCGGCTTTCGCAATCGGCAGTCTGATACTCACAACTTTATTGTTGATTTTAACAATCAAAATTGGTAAAAAAAAGGTCCAAAAATCAGAAATTGCCACCGAATTTGAAAATGACCAAACCATCGAAAACAATATATAAAATACTGAATTACAGAATATTATCCCAAAACATCACATTTTCACACAATCCAAAATTTTGTATTATATAACTTTTTGATTGATAATATGTTACAATCATAAATCCAAAAAAAAACAAAAAAATTTGGCACAAAATATCTGTAATTGAAAAAAAAAATATATCTTTGCAAATCAAAACGATAGAAAAATAATAATAAAAAATAGTAATAATTTAAAAACTCAAAGAAAAATGACAAAGGCAGAAATTGTAGCAGAAATTGCTCAAGAAACCGGAATCGAAAAAGTTGCCATCCAAGCAACCGTTGAAAAATTCATGGAAAGCATAAAGAAATCCCTCACCAAAGGCGAACCCGTTTACCTGAGAGGTTTTGGTAGCTTCATCAACAAGAAAAGAGCTGAGAAAACTGGTAGAAATATTTCCAAAAACACCACAATATTGATACCTGCTCACCATATCCCCGCTTTCAAACCTTCGAAAACTTTCGTTAACGACGTAAAAAAGAACGTAAAATAACTTAGTAAGCTAAAGAATTATGCCAAGCGGAAAAAAGAGAAAAGGCCACAAGATGGCTACGCACAAACGCAAAAAACGTTTGCGCAAGAACAGACATAAAAAGAAATAGTCTTTCATAGACTTTAGAAACACAGATTACACAACAAACTCGTTGTGTAATCTGTTGTTTTTGGAAAAGATGGCAACGCCATCATCTACACCGTTTCCCGCCACGGTAAACAACAATCGGTCGGAGCGACAGATTTCGGGCAGGAAGTGTTTTGTTTTTATTTGTTGCACTTCAAGACATTAAGCGCACCCAAAGGTGTGCCGATTGTCGTTTTTTAGTACATACAAATTAGCACTTCTGAACAACGTGGAGAAAGAACTGATAATAAAATCGACAGACAGTGAAGTGGAGATTGCCTTGCTGGAGGACAAGAGGCTTGTCGAATACCATACCGAACAAAAGAACCACCAGTATTCTGTGGGGGACGTGTTCCTCGGCAGGGTACACAAGATAATGCCCGGACTTAACGCCTCGTTCATCGACCTCGGAGGCGAAAAAGACGCGTTCCTTCATTACCTCGACCTCGGACCGCAGTTTGCCACACAGACAAAATTTATGCACCGCGCAATGAACGGCGACCCCGCCATGCGCAACCTTTCCAATTTCAAATTCGAGAGCATCACCGACAAGACTGGCAAAATCAGCGACGTGTTGAAAAGCGGCCAATTCGTTTTGGTTCAGGTAGATAAGGAACCCATCTCGACAAAAGGCCCCAAAGTGGGCGGCGAAGTATCTTTCGCAGGACATTACCTCGTACTTGTCCCCTTCTCGAACAAGATTTCCATCTCGCAGAAAATCAAGAACATGAACGAGCGCAACCGTCTGCGCCGTCTCATACAGAGCATACGTCCCGAAAATTTCGGCATCATTGTACGTACCAACGCCGAAGGCAAGAGCGTGGCCGACCTCGACGCCGACCTGCGTTCGCTGCAAAACCGTTGGGCCACCCTTGTGGACAACCTTAAAAACGCCACATCGGCACGCAAGTTGGTCTCCGAAGAAAACAAGACCTCCGTCATCCTTCGCGACCTGCTCACTGACGACTTCGCATCGGTATATACCGACAGCCCAGAGCTTTACGAGACCGCACACAACTACATACAAGCCCTTGCTCCCGACAAAACGGACATCGTGAAACTATACAAGATGTCCACCCCAATTTTCGAGCAGTTCGGCGTGCAAAAACAGATACGCTCGTCGTTCGGACGCATCGTAACCATACGCTCGGGCGTTTATCTGGTAATAGAACACACTGAGGCAATGCACGTTATCGACGTAAACAGCGGCAACCACACCAAAGCCGGCGAAAGTCAGGAGGACACCGCCCTGCGCGTGAACACCGACGCCGCCGTGGAAATTGCCCGTCAGCTGCGACTGCGCGATATGGGCGGCATCGTCATCATCGACTTTATCGACATGCAGAAACAGGAGCACCGCAAGCAGCTGTACCAGACCATGGTTGACGAGATGGCAAAGGACAAAGCCCAGCACACCATACTGCCCGTGAACAAGTTCGGACTGATACAGATAACCCGTCAGCGCGTGCGTCCCGTTATCGACGTGGACGTGCAGGAACGCTGCCCCATGTGCGACGGCAAAGGCACCATAAAATCGAGCCTCGCCATTGTGGAGGAAATCGAAGCCAACATCGAATACCTGTTAACCGCACAGAACGAGAAATTCCTGCGAATCATCACACACCCCTATATCCACGCCTACCTCACGCAAGGACTGAAGTCGATACGTCTGCGCTGGTGTCATAAGTACCACAGAATCATCAAGATAAAACCCGACACCAGCCTGAGTCTCGGCGAATACAAGTTTTTCAACAAAAACGGCGACGAGATAGAGATGTAACGCATTGAAAATTATCGCAATAAGATAAAATTTTCATTTTAAAGAAAAAAAACGTATATTTGCAACTTCGAAAATAAATCACATATAATATATATAGTATGGATTTCAAAGATATTAAGGAACTGCTTTTGGAAGGCAAAACCTTGAAACTTACCGACGAACAACGCCGCAAAATAGAGGAGTGCCACGCTTTTCTGGCCGATTTCGCCAAGGACAAAGTCATCTACGGCATCAACACCGGTTTCGGTCCCATGGCCCAGTACCGCGTCTCCGACAACGAGCTTAACGACCTGCAGTACAACATAGTACGCTCCCACTCCACCGGCGCGGGCAACCCCCTAAGCCCCATCGAGGTGAAAAGCGCCATGATAGCACGATACTGCACCTTTATCGAAGGTCATTCCGGAATCCATATCGACGTGGTGGAGCAGCTGCTCAACTTCATCAACCGTGGCATCTACCCCTATATCCCCGAACACGGCAGCGTTGGCGCCAGCGGCGACCTCGTGCAGCTGTCGCACATAGCCCTCTGCCTTATCGGCGAAGGCAAAGTGTTCTACAAAAACGAATGGCATCCCACCGCCGAGGTGCTTGCCAAAGAGGGACTTAAGCCTCTGAAACTGCACCTCCGCGACGGTCTTTCCGTGGTCAACGGCACCGCAGTGATGACGGGCATCGGCATGGTGAACCTGATAAACGCATGGCAACTGTTCGACCACGCCGTGCTGCAGTCGTGCATGATAAACGAGATTTTCTCGTCGTACGACGATTTCTTCTCGCCCGTGCTGAACAATATGAAACACCATGAAGGTCAGAGCGTTGTGGCCGAGATGATGGGCAAGATGACCAAAGGCACCCAGATGCTCCTCGACCGTCAGAAAGAGCTGTACGAACAGAAACACGGCGAAGAGTATTTCGGCAACGCAAAAAAACTGCAGCCCTACTACTCGCTGCGCTGCGTGCCGCAGATCCTCGGACCCATCTACGACACCCTGAAAAACTGCGAGAAAGTGCTGGTGGAAGAGCTCAACTCGGTGGACGACAACCCCGTGGTTGACGTGGAGACACGCAACGTATATCACGGCGGCAACTTCCACGGCGACTACGTTTCGTTCGAGATGGACAAGCTGAAAATAGCCATCACCAAGCTCACAATGCTTATCGAACGTCAAATGAACTACATCTTCCACGACCGCATCAACGGCATACTGCCGCCTTTC
>JAEENM010000129.1 GCA_016283745.1 Bacteroidales bacterium
TGAGTACGAGGCAAATATCGAAAGACTGGCGATGAAGAACTTGGAGCGTTGCTCGAAATTTTTCACGCTGATGATGGATACCATGCCGGTGATTATCTGGTAGTAGATAAATTCGTAACTATTTGGCACCCAAGAGGCAAGGATTATCGTATTGACGAGATGGATGTAGAGTGCCACGCGTATGTCGAAAAACACCCGCATCAGTATCGGGGCTATGCACAACGGCACAAGCAGCGTCCAGTCGGGGTTTATGCGTGTCATTACCGAGGTCATCACGGCCATCAGCAATATCACGAAAAGCACGAAATTGACCTTTTTGTTGTCGTTGAGCAGCGGGTGACGTATCAGACGCAGGAAGAAAAACAGCGTGGCGAGGGCTATTATCGTAAGCAAAAAGAGTCCGAGGTTGTGGTTGAAAGCGGAGTACTGGTCGTCGGTGCGCTGCTGCCGCTCGTATTCCAGCGACGAAATCATGCGTTCCTTCTCGGGCGAGATGTATTCGCCTTTGGAGATTATCAGCTCGCCTGCCGACACCATGCCTTCGGTGGTGGAGACCAACGCCAGCATCGACTCCTGCTCGAGACGTGTGCGGTCGGGGTCGAAAGCGACGTTGGGCCTGATGGCGGCTACGAGGGCCTGCGCCAATGCCGTATCAGGGGTGAGTGTCTGTATGTGTTCGGCGCATTGCTCGATGGTTACAAGGTCGTCGGCGGGACGCTCCTGTCCCACGTTGCCCACAAGCAGGATGATGTTGCGTCCACTAAGGTCTATGTCGTCGGGCGTTTCCACTATGCCTTTGCTGTAAGCGGCAGAGAGATAGCTTTTTACTTCGGCTTTCAGCTGTGTGCCGGCGGCAGTGGCGTCGATTTTGCGGAAAGTGGCGGCCTGTGCCGAGGAGTCGGGACGGAAGAAGGTGAGTCCAGAGTTTTTGGCGTCCTGCCGTTCGGCGGCAATCTCCTCGTCGCTTTTCAGGATAGGGAAATCGAAGGGTGCGTAGAGGTCGCTGCCGCGCCAGAAACCGTTGGTGGAGTAGTCGTAGGTCTCCACCTTGTCCTTATGGAAAATAAGCAGGATGAGCAGGGCCGTTACGCCGATGGCTATAATCTTGTAAACCAGCGACAAATGTTTCAGCAGTTTGGCAAAAAATGACTTCATATCTGTTTAAAAATCTTCGCGTTCGACCAAAAGGATGGCGTTTTGCGGTATGATAACGTATTTTTCGCCGTTATATTTTATCTCGGTGGCGGCTTTTTGCAGAAAAATGGCGAGGTCGCCGGGTTTCACCTGCAACGGCAGGTAATTCGGCTCGTTTTTCTGGGGGTTCCACGACTCGTCGTTTTCGGGCGAGGGCAGCGGGTAGCCCGGGCCGCATTTCAGCACGTAGCCCGTCTGCACCGTCTCTTTGTCCTGATACCCTGCGGGGAGGTACAGCCCCGATTTTGTCTTGTCGGCGGCGTTGGCGGGCTTTATCAGCACTCGGTCGCCTATCACTATCAGTCGGTCTAAACTCTTGTTGTTCATTGTTTTACTTTATGTCCCCACACTGTGTGCGGGGTTATTCTTTTTTTGTTCCCCACACTGCACTGCGTTTGTGCGGAGTTAATAATATGATGTGTCTTCGACACATTATTGGTATTCATTATTGTTTTTAAAAACTGGGACATCCGGGTGGTATTGATGGAATCTTATATTCCTTTTTGTCATTAGTAATTACAACATGTTGTGTGCGTGTGAGTTTATTACCTTTTTGTTTGGTTTTGGTGATGACCACTTTGCCAAGGTTCACACCTTTCACGCCGGTCTGGATGATGTGAGTGCGGCCCACCACGGTGTCTTTTTCGATATGCGTATGTCCGCTGACAATCAGGTCGATACCATGGACTTGGCTTGCGAGGATGGGGTCGCACATGGGGCGGCCGGGTTCGGGGTCGTAGCCGAGATGCGAGAGGCATACTATGAGGTCGCAACGCTGTTGTTGAAGCACCGAAACCATCTTTTTCGACACCTCAACGGGGTCCATATACTGCATCCGCTCCACAGTGGAGGTGAAAGTGAGGCCGTCCATATTGGGCGAAAGTCCGAAAACTCCTATTCTAACTCCCTGACGTTCAATGATTATCCAATCTTTAATAACTTTTTCCAGCTCGGGACAGCCGGGGAATTTGTAGTTGGCGCATACGACGGGGAATTTGGCCTTTTTCAGCTTTGCCGCAAGGCTGTCCAAACCGTTGTCGAACTCGTGGTTGCCGAGGGTGGCGGCATCGTAGCCCATAATGTTCATCATCTCTATCTCCACATCGCCGCCGAAGAGGTTGAAATAGGGGGTGCCTTGCGAAAAATCGCCCGCATCGAACAGAAACACAGGACCTTTGCTCTGTCGGCGCACCTCGTATATGGCCTGCTCGCGACGCAGAACCCCGCCCAAGGTGTCTTTCGACGTGATGTAAGGCTCAATCTGGCTGTGGGTGTCGTTGGTGTGGAGTATGGTTATTGTTTTCGAGCTTTTGCAGGTGACGAAAAGCGCCACGGCAAAGACTGCTATTGCTATTGGTAATATTCTGTTTTTCATAATGTTGCGTTATTTGATAATTGCTACCCTGCCGTCTTTCACGCCGCGGAATTTTCCTTTGGCTTTGAAATATTCAATCATCGTTGTGCGGAAAGGCTGTGTTTGTGTGAAAATGTTTTTGGTCTTGACGTCGGCAAGGATTTTGTCGCCGCCGTTCTCGACGAAATTGATGGTGGCCATGCGGTAGGTACGGCTGTCGTCGAGGGGCTTGCCGTTGATGGACACGGATTCGATGATGCCGCCTTTGTACACCAGCCGCACGCCTGCGGAGAACGACTGGACATTTTTCAGCTCGCGCAAGTTGTTGAAAAACATCTTTCTAAGTTCGCTGCCTTTTACGTCGACAATCACCAGATTGTTGTTGTCGAAGGGCAACACGCTGAAAATCTTGCCGATAGTGATAGGTCCTGCCGGTATTGGTTCGCGTATGCCGCCGAAGTTGAGCAAGGCTAGGTCGGGAGCTGTGGCGTTCTGCGACTGCATCTCGGTGGCACCGGCCTGCAGCAGTGCGTCGGTGAGGATGTTGGCGAGGGTTCCGTCGGGGGCCTCGTTGCCGAGGTCGTTAAGGGCTTCGGCCGCCACATCGTTGAAATACAGCTGGTAAAGCAGCCGCACACTGTCGTAATACTGCGAGATGCGGCTATCCTTGCGAGGCACGAAACTTTTGTCGAGCGGTATCAGCTGCGACTCCTGTCGCACCTGATTTTGGGCTATAGCACAGTCCGAAAACAGCACGGCCAAGCCTAATAAAATGATTGTCAGTATTTTTTTCATTGCGTCATTATTTGTTTTTGTCAATGAGAAATTGAATCACCTCTTTGGCATTCTTTTTCAATTTAATTAGTGGGTCGATAAAGTACATTTCGTCGTCTTCTCCAAGCAAAATATTGTCGCTGTCCGCACCGACGTCTGTTATAGCATAGTACTCGTTGCCCCAAGTGTACTTGTCTTCTTGTTTTAACCCGAGATTGTTTTCAAGATAGTTGATAATTTGTTGGTTTGAAGGCCGTTTAAAAGCACGGACAGCTTTTTGTGACAGTATGATTCTTATATCACCCAAATCTTCGCCTATGCCAATAAAAGTGTATTTGGTATTGGGAAAAATCAAGTTGTGAATTATGTGTTCATAAATGATGTCGGTGGATTTTGTGTGTTTTATTGGCTGTTTTGCGTATGGGTCTTTTACCTTGATGTATTCACCGCCTTTTTTGTAAACAACGCTTTCGCCCGAGCGTCTGCTTACTTGATCGCTAAAAAACTTGTATTGTTCTTTAGAATAGAAACACCCAGTTTTTTTAGCAATTTCTATTAGTTTTTCGGAGATTATTTCCCGTAATTGTCTCTCACTAATCTCTCTATCTCCCCAGTGTTCAACGGGTAACCCTTCCGCAAAACTTCGTATGTCGCCGAAATCACCAATTTCTTGTATTGCTCCGGCACCATCAGCAGATATTCCTCCGCCGTCATTCCTTCCGACAGCCGTATGTCTTTGAGTTCCGTCATTTTCTTGGTTATTTGATGTTTGCATATCTGAAAAATGATTTTGCAAAAATACAAAAAAATGTCGAAAAAAACAAATGTGTCAGATTATTGGATGTTCAGATATTCCGATTTTCAGATTATCAGATGATTTGATATTAAATAAAAGAGACGCACGGCCGTGCGTCTCTACGATTTCAATTTTCAATTATCAATTTTCAATTCCCTTAGTCTTATCAGTTCGGGACGGTATTCGAAATGCATGGTGTCGTAGTGGTACCAGCGTCCGCCCCAGATAAAGCCGTGTTTCTCGAATATCTGCACTATCTGCAAAAGCATGGCGTTGCGGTACTTGATGTTGTCGCTCTCGGTGGCGCCTTTGTTGTCCCACCGCCAGTAGCTGGATTTCCCCACGCCGATGTCGATGGCAAAGGCGAAGCTGTGCGGACTGAGCCGCTGTGTGCCGGCCACGATGCGCCAGTTGAAAGTACCGGCGCTTTTGAGGTAGGCTTTCCATTCGGGATGACGGTCGAGCTCGTCGGAGACTTTCTGCAGCTGACGGTCAACGTGGTTTACCGTGCTAACAAGCAGTTTCTGTCCACAAAGTTTTGGACACCAAGTGATTGTACGAGCGCGATTGCGGACTTCGGCGGCGCTGTTGCCGTACATCTTCCTGAAAAAGGCCTCGCAGCGTATGCGGCCCGGGTCGCGGAAAGGCAGCACGGTGTCGGTGTAGTCCCAGAAAGCCATGTCCTCGATGTCGCAGCTTTCGAGTTTCTGCTGCCA
>JAEENM010000130.1 GCA_016283745.1 Bacteroidales bacterium
AACTCCATTGCAAAACGTACAAATCCGAATTACCTTATTATTCCTAACGGTATCTTATTACCCGCTCAAATCGCTGAACATCAACAAAATACTCCTTTAACTATCGTTTTCTTGTCGCGGATGGATTTCCACGGCAAAGGCCTTGATTTGCTCGAGCAGGCCATAGCACAGCTGAAAGACGAGCTTTCGGGCAAGGTGCAGTTCCGTTTCTACGGCTACACCTACGATGACACCTATCGCGTTTTTGAGCAGTACGGTGATTTTGCGAAATACTGCGGCTACGTTTCGGGCAACGACAAGGAGAAAGTCCTGTCCGACGCCGAAATGATGATACTGCCCTCGCGGTCGGAAGGGATGCCCGTTTCCATTCTCGAAGGACTTGCCTACGGACTGCCCTGCATCGTCACTCCGCAAACCAATATGGCTGATTTAGTGACAGATAAGCACTGCGGCTGGGTGTGCCAACTTTCTGCACAGAGCATTGTCGACACCATCCGGAAAGCTGTGGCTGATTACGAAAGCAACGGCAAACAGCTGAGACTCAACGCAATTGCTGCCGCCGAAGATTTTTCGTGGCAGAATGTGTCTAAACTGAGTCTTGAACAATACCGTAACTTACTAAAAGAAAGAACTTTAAAACGATGAGCAGCACACCTTTTTCCGTCCTGATGTCGGTTTACCGAAAAGAGAGCCCCGAGTTCCTGCGGCAGGCGCTGGACAGCGTTTTCGACCAGACTGCCGTCCCAGCTGAGGTGGTGCTTGTGGAAGACGGTCCTTTAACCGATGAACTCTATGCCCTGCTCGACGATTACGGACGCACACACCCTTCGCTGAAACGCGTGCCGCTACCCGAAAACCGAGGGCTGGGACTTGCCTTGCAAGAAGGTATGTTGCACTGTTCCAACGAGTTGGTGGCGCGTATGGACACCGACGACATTTCCGTAGCCACACGTTTCGAACGACAACTGGCTGAATTTGAGAAAAATCCGGACATCGATATCTGCGGTTCGCACATAAAAGAATTCGAAGGTACTCCCGACTGCATCGTTGCCGAAAGGCGTGTGCCCCTAACCCACGACGACTGCAAACGTTACCAACGCCGTCGCGACGCATTCAACCACGTCTCCGTGATGTTCCGCAAAACGGCGGTGCTGAAAGCCGGCAACTACCAACATTGTCCGCTAATGGAGGACACCCTGTTGTGGGCCAACATGTTCAAAACGGGCGCCACGGCAATGAACATCGACGACTACCTCGTGCTGGTGCGCATAGGCAAGGACATGTACGAGCGTCGTGGCGGGATGGCCTATTTCAAGAAGTACCGAAAAGCCCGCCGGGTGATTTACCAAACGGGATTCATCTCGTGGTGGGACTACGCTTATACCATTGTAATACAATTCGTTGTGGCGATTATGCCAAATTCGTTACGAGGATTCGTTTTCAAAAAATTACTGCACAAGCAATCATAAAACAACCGATTATGAAAATACCGTTTTCACCTCCGGACATCACTGAAAATGAGATAAATGCCGTTGCCGAAGCACTGCGTTCGGGATGGATAACCACCGGTCCGCGCACCAAGGAATTCGAACGCCGCATCGCCGAGCTATGCCACACCTCGAAAGCCGTGTGCCTGAACTCCGCCACAGCGTGTATGGAGCTGATACTGCGCATATTGGGCGTCGGCGAAGGCGACGAGGTGATTACCTCCGCCTACACCTACACCGCCACGGCAAGCGTCATCTGCCACGTTGGCGCCAAGCCCGTGTTTGTGGACACTCAGGCCGACTGTTTCGAGATGGATTACGACAAGCTGGAGCAGGCCATAACACCTCGTACTAAGGTAGTTATGCCCGTCGATCTGGCAGGCATAGTGTGCGACTACGACCGTGTTTTCGCCGCTGTGGAGGCAAAACGGCAGCTTTTCCAACCGAAAAACGACCTGCAGGCAGCTTTTGGACGGGTTATCGTCCTTGCCGACGCAGCCCACGCTTTCGGCGCAAGCCATCACGGCAAGATGTGCGGCGAGATTGCCGATTTCACCAGTTTTTCGTTCCATGCTGTGAAAAACCTCACCACCGCCGAAGGGGGAGCCCTCACTTGGCGCGACATCGCTGGTATCGACAACGAGTGGCTTTACAAGCAGTTTATGCTCTACTCGCTGCACGGACAGAGCAAGGACGCTTTCGCCAAGACCCAGCTCGGAGCGTGGGAGTACGACATCGTTTATCCGGCTTACAAATGTAATATGACCGACATAATGGCGGCCATCGGACTGGCACAGCTGGAGCGTTATCCCGCACTTCTGCAACGTCGCAGGGAGATTATCGGCATCTATGACAATATTTTGAAAAACAGCAATATACAAGTCCTCAACCACTACAGCGACGAGCACGCTTCGAGCGGACATCTGTACCTCACTCGATTGCTCGGAAAGGACGTGGAGCAGCGCAACGCCGTCATCACACGCATGGCCGAGCGCGGCATTGCCACCAACGTTCACTACAAACCCCTGCCGATGATGACCGCCTACCGCAACCTCGGTTTCAACATTGCCGACTACCCCAACGCTTACAAACTGTATTCCAACGAGATAACCCTTCCACTCCACACCCTCCTCACCGACGAGCAAGCACATTTCGTAGCTGAAAGCCTTGTGGAAGTGATTAGTGATTAGTGATTAGTGATTGGTGATTAGAAAGAAAAACGCATTGAATAATCAATTAACAACCAACTAATTATAAACTATAAACTATAAATTATAAACTAATAAAGTGAAGCGTTTGTTCGACATATTTTTCAGCATTTTGGGGCTGGTGGTGCTTTCGCCGCTGTTCCTTGTGGTGGCGGTTTGGATAAAGCTCGACAGTCGAGGACCTGTGTTTTACCGACAGGTGCGTGTAGGCCGCCACAACCGCGATTTCCGCATCTTCAAATTCCGCTCCATGCGTGTGGGCAGCGACAAAGGCAGCCTTGTAACCATCGGCGGCCGCGACCCGCGTATCACCCGCAGCGGCTACATCATCCGCAAGCTGAAACTCGACGAGCTGCCGCAGCTCATCAACGTGCTGAAAGGCGACATGAGTTTTGTCGGGCCGCGTCCCGAAGTGCGGCACTACGTGGACTATTGGACTGAGGAACAGATGGTTGTGCTAAGCGTGCGTCCCGGAATCACCGACCCCGCAAGCATCAAATTCCGTAACGAGAACGAGCTGATGGCCACCGCCGAAAACCCCGAAGAATACTACATCAACGTGATAATGCAGGAAAAACTGAAACTGTATATCGAATATGTGAACCACCACACGCTTTTAACAGACATTGGTCTGATATTCAAAACTTTGTGGGTGGTGATAGCGAAATAACTCCCCTACTCTTTTTTCAACGCCCCGTACATTATTTCTATCGGATGGTAGGCCGTGCGGCCTGTGCCGTGTTTTATCTGCTCGCGGCAGGAAGTCCCTGGCGCCGAGATAATTACCTCCGCATTTTCGGCCACAGCCTTGCGCACAGTCGGGAAAAGCACCTGCTCGCCCACCTGCAACGAGAAATCGTAATGCTCCTTTTCGTAACCGAAACTGCCCGCCATTCCGCAACAGCCTGAGGGTATTACAGCTACCTCGTTTCCGACGGGCAACCGAAGCATCTCGGCAGATTTCCCAACGCCCACAAGGGCTTTCTGGTGACAGTGTCCGTGCAGATAGATCTTGCGGCTCTTTCCGTCGAACTGCCGGGTGGTGATTTTGCCTTTCTCCATCTCTCTTACGATGAACTCGTCGAAAAGCAACGCATTGTGTGCCAAAGTCTTGGCTCGTTCCTTCCACTCTTTTTCCACAAGGTCGGGATATTCGTCGCGGAAGGAGAGTATGCACGACGGCTCGATGCCTACGAGCGGCGTTTCGTCGGTGATTATATCGCACAGATTTTCAACGTTATAC
>JAEENM010000131.1 GCA_016283745.1 Bacteroidales bacterium
GACTGCACTTGGGCATCATTTTTATGTTCATCGGATATATGTTCTTCTGGATGGGCAACTCGCGCCGAAACCGTATGATACGGGGCTTTGTGCAACTCGTGGTTCTGTGGTTTTTCGCCGTTATCACGGGCCTTTCTCCGTCAATACTGCGTGCGGCAACGATGTTTTCGCTCATCACCGTGGGCGAGATGTTTTTCACACGAGCAAGTTTCTACAACAATCTTGCCTCGTCGGCGTTCATCTTGCTGCTTTTCAGACCGTTGCTTTTGTTCGATGTTGGATTCCAGCTCTCATATCTCGGCGTTATCGGCATTGTGGTGCTTCAGCCGCGCATCAAGGAATTGATAAACGTCCCCACAAATCTGAAACTTGCCCAATCTCTGCAAAATTTATGGAACCAGGGTTTTGCAACTTCCGCTTTTGGCAAGGCTCTTGCGAAATCAGTTCAAGGAATTGTAAATGCCTTTCTTTGGCTTGTGCAGAAGGTTTGGGAGCTTATCTGCGTTTCGGTGGCGGCACAGGTGGCCACACTTCCGCTCACCTTCTACTATTTCCACCAGTTCCCCGTCTATTTCCTCATCGCCAATGTAACTGTGATACCCTTTGCGGGATTCCTGCTTGCTACCGTCATTTTCGTGGTGGCCTTCTCGTGGATTCCTGTAGTCGGCGGTTGGATTGTAAAACTCCTTTCGCTTGAGATAACCGCCATAACATCAGTCACTTCCTTTGTGGAGAAACTGCCAAACGCCACAATCAAGGATTTCTATTTCGACAAAACGATGGCCGTTCTAACAGCCTTGTTCATACTTTGTTATGCTTTTGCGTTTGTCAAACGGAGGAAATGGGCGTTGTTCACCGCAATGGGTTTCAGCGCTGTGTTTATAGTGTATGTGGGCTGGGTTTCTTATCAGAAAGAGGGACAGCATAAATGGATTGCCTATTCCACAAGGAATCACTTGGTTATGGAATTTCTGTGCGGCAACACCAGCTACTTTTTGTCCGATACTTCGGTTGTGGCCAACCCCAAATTGGTTGAGTTTTCCACTCAGGGCTATCAGCGCAACAATATGACGAACAACCGCATAAACCTCTCATTACATGATAAATACGTAGACAGTCTTTTCTTTGTCGACCAAGGTTTTGCGGCTTTTGGCAACACACGTTTTGCCTTTGTCACTCTAAACAACTGTAAAACCAAGTCATCTTTTTCACCTACAGTGGATTACGTGGTTCTATCCGGTGGCCCGAAATTGAAGGACGTGGGAGAACTCACACAAAAGTATCATTTCAAGCAACTTGTGATTGGTCCCGACAATAGTCGTTACAAATCGCAGCGTTGGCAGAGCCAGGCCGACTCGCTGGGCATACCCTGCCACAACATCGTTACCGATGGAGCGTTAGAAGTGATTGAAAATTAGCTTTTAAGCAAACAATTTGCGGAACACCTGTTCTATTGTGGCGCACTCCACAATTTCTATGTTATAACGACTTTTGTCGAGGCCTTTGGAGTTGTATTTTGAAATGAAAATGCGCTCGAAGCCGATCTTTTGAGCTTCGGAAATTCTTGATTCTATGCGGTTTATGGGTCGCACCTCGCCAGAAAGGCCTATCTCTGCGGCAAAGCAGTCTTTCTGCGAAAGTGGCATGTCCAAATTCGACGAAAGTACCGAGGTTACCACCGCGAGATCGATGGCCGGGTCGTAAACCTTGATGCCTCCTGCGATGTTGAGGAACACGTCCTTCGCGCCAAGCTTGAAGCCACAGCGTTTTTCCAAAACGGCAAGTAACATCGACAGTCGTCGCAAGTCGAAACCGGTGGCTGAGCGTTGCGGTGTACCGTACACAGCCGAGCTCACAAGTGCCTGGACTTCAATTAACATCGGGCGCATGCCTTCCAAAGTGGCGGAAATCGCTGTCCCGCTAAGGTCGGCGTCGTGTTGCGAAAGCAGTATCTCCGACGGGTTGGCCACTTCGCGCAAGCCGCTGCTCTGCATCTCGAAAATGCCCAGCTCCGACGTGGAGCCGAAACGGTTTTTCATTGAGCGGAGTATGCGATAGCCGTAGTTGCGGTCGCCTTCGAATTGCAGCACACAGTCCACAATGTGTTCCATAATCTTCGGTCCGGCCAGACTGCCGTCCTTGGTGATGTGTCCGATAAGGATGACGGGGACTCCCGTTGTTTTTGCAAAACGCTGAAACTCAGTGGTGCACTCGCGTATCTGCGATATGCTACCCGCCGACGATTCGATGCTGTCGGTGGAAATTGTCTGTATCGAGTCCACCACCACGATGTCGGGTTTTACCGTCTCGATATGCTGGAAAATCTGTTGTGTAGAGGTCTCGGACACTATGTAACAGGTGTCGTTGTCCTTGTGGATGCGTTCGGCGCGCATACGAATTTGTTGCTCGCTCTCCTCGCCGCTCACATACAGAACTTTCTGATTTTGAACCAACAACGCCACTTGCAGTAGCAGTGTGGATTTGCCGATACCCGGCTCGCCGCCGATCAAAACCAGCGAGCCTTTCACCAAACCTCCCCCCAGCACACGGTCGAACTCGGCGCAACAGGTGCTGATGCGTTCCTCCTCGCTGTAGGTGATTTCCTTTATCAGTTTGGGTTTGCTCTGCTGTGCGGCAGGAGCTTTCTTGCTCCATTGGCTGCCGCTGTCGGAGTCGTGTTTCACCACCTCCTCCACAAAGGAGTTCCAGCTGCCGCATTGCGGACATTTGCCCAACCACGACGACGACTGTGCCCCGCAGTTTTGACAGTAGTATATTACTTTTTGTTTTGCCATCAGTGTAATGTGTTGATTCTATGAGATATGAGTGAAAGAAACTCCGCCGCTTTCTCGATTATTGCATCGGGAAAGTCGTAGTCGGGATGGTGCAACTCTTTGGTTTCCAAGCCTGAGCCTATGCCGATGAAAGCCCCACGGAATTCGGTGAGATATTGCGAGAAATCCTCCGACCAACGGAAAGGAGTGTCGGGCTCGGTGGTTTCGTAGCCGTTTGCCGAAGCTTTATTTATCAAAAAATCAGTGAGTTCGTTGTCGTTTTCCACGGCGGGGAAGTCCTCTTGGATTTCGTAACTCGTTTCCAAATGGTACCTGTTGCCGATTTTCGATAGGGTAGAGGAGGCAAAGTGCAGAATTTCAGCCATATCTTTGTTTGAGAAGGCACGTAGGGTGAAGATAATCTCCGCATCGCCGGCCGAAGTGCCTAGGGCTACTTCGCCAAGACGTGTGTAGATGAGTGTGGACTGTTGGAAACACTCTGGGTTACAGTGGTTTCGGCTGTACTCGTCGAATTTTTCTATCATCTCGGCAACGGCCAGTCCGGGATTGATACCGTTTTCGGGATGTGCGGCGTGTGTCTGCCTTCCTGTCAGTCTGGCCACAAAACCGGCGGAGGCCGCAGCAAAGGTGTTGTGGCGTACAACAATCATGGAATGAGGCTGTTGCGGAATGTTGTGGAAACCGAAAACCATATCTATATGCAGACTTTGGAGCAATCCGGTCTGCATAATTTTTTTTGCGCCCTTGCCTGTCTCCTCCTCGGGTTGGAAAATTAGCACCACGTTGCAGTCGGGAGGATTCTCGATAATTTTTTCGGCAAAACGTAGCAAGATTGTCGTATGTCCGTCGTGACCGCATTTGTGTGCAACGTTCTTGGTATCAGAAGAATAAGGCTTGTTCTGCCGTTCGTCTATTGGCAAGGCGTCGATGTCGGCACGAAATGCCACAGTGCGTTTGGCACCAGCTTTTTCGAATACCGCCACAATGCCGTAGCCGCCCACATTGGTCAATAGTTTGGTGGGTTTCAGCCTTTCGAGGAACGAGACGATGGTGTTGTGCGTATTTGCCTCGTTCCCAGAAAGTTCTGGGTGTTGGTGCAGGTGGTGTCGCAGTTGTATGCAGTCCTCGAGCATGGTATAAGTGTTTTGTTTACAGATGGTTGATGATTTCCGTAAAGAGAGCTGTCATTTTGTCGGCGGCACGGTCAGCGGCTTTTATCACGTCGTCGCCGTCGTTGAAAGTATTCTCGTCTATCGAGTGTGCCTCGTTGGTAATCACCGACATACCGAAAATCTCCATTCCGCAGTGACGGGCCACAATCACTTCGGGTATTG
>JAEENM010000132.1 GCA_016283745.1 Bacteroidales bacterium
ACAGGTTTTTGTCCACTTTCCGACACAGAAGTCCAATTTTTTCGCCTTTTGCGAGTGTTGTTGCTATTAAATATACGTCGCCGCCGTCGGATAGTTTCAGCTTTTTTCGCAGCTCGTCGGCGGACTGCGGAAAGTTGCGGCAAATCATGTTGGCCCTACCCTCGGGAATGGCCTGCCTTACAGCCTTGGCGGAGAGTCCAGTCACTTCCGCGACTTCGAAAATGCGTCCGGGGAAGTCCGAAAACAGCTCCTCGCCGGTGCCTAGATGGGTGTTGGGGTGCAGCTGCGCAAGTCCGAAACGCACAAAAACGGCCTTTGCGTATCCCGCCTTGGCGACGGAAACATTGGGGTCGTATATATAATGTAACGCCTGCGGGGCAAGAGCGGGTTTCGACGAAAGTTCGATGTCGGTGGGGACAAAAGTTTCTGCTTTTTCCGTCCCGATTATATTCACACATGTTGTCGGACTTGGCTCGGCAGCGGATTCCCGACAGAGGAACAGAAGCTCGCGGCACTCGTTTTTCACTGCCACGACAGAGGTTCCGACCACCTGCCCGAGCTCGCGGTGCGCCTGCGTGATGTCGAGCATGGGCGAGGCTTTTATCAGCACCTGCGGGGCTATTTGGAATAGTTTGGGGAGGAACTGAACAATGTCGGGGGTGCAGTCGGCAAGGGACACCATGCGGCGGTTGTGTTCGTCGCGGCGGGCGGGGTCGGCATAAATAAGGTCGGCGGTTGCAGTGAGGTTTGGCAACACCTCTTCCGAATTGCCACAGACACATTCTATATTATCAAGTCCCAAAACATTGAAATTATGCTTGGCAATTTCGAAAAGTTCAGTGTTTTGTTCAATATACGTTACTTTGGCGGCGCGACGGGCAAAAAACAGGCTGTCGATGCCCAATCCACCGGTGATGTCAATAACCGTCTTGCCCTCGACAAAACGGCGGGCTTTGTAGTCGGCGGTGAGTTCGGAGGAGGCCTGCTCGAGGTTGAGCTTGGGAGGGAACACAAAATCTGGGTTGGCGACGAGGGCGGGGAGTTTGTGCACGGCTTTGCGACGCCCTTCGATCTGCTGCACGGCAAAAGCCACGTCAACGTCGGGGTAACGGTGGCGTTGCAGCAACAGCTGTGCCGTGTCGTCGGCAGCGTGCTCGGCTATGAATTTCTTGGTCTCCTCGTTCGTCATCTTTGTTTTTTTTCTCCTGTTCGCCTTCGGCTCACGAGATCTTGTTAATCTTGTTGATTTTTCTCCTTTTCGCCGTTGGCGAAAGAATTGCGAAGCAATCGTAAACTCCTTAAAAATCAATTTTGTATTGTGAACAAATCTTTTAAATCTTGTAAATTGCTTTCGCCTACGGCGAAATTATTTTTGAGATTCCCTTGATTTCTGCCGCTTGCGGCTAGGAGCATTAATTCTACCGCTTGCGGCAAGGAGCATTTCAACAACAATTTAATTAAAAAAAATTGTCGAAATTGGTTTGCAAAGATACGATTTTTATGGCAAACAGCCAAACGAGCGGCGGTGTGACTCTCGGTTGGATTTCATGTCTCTAAAAATTCCTCTCATATCCAAAGGGGGAAACTCGATGTACCACAGCCGTCGGTCGTGACGGGTGAAGACGGGCATGATTAATGGACTGTTCAACGGATCGGTGGTATCGGTTGGGAATCCGACTGCAAAAAACAGACCGTCTGTCTGGTAGTGGGGGTCGAACGTAAGTTTCTCCTCGTCGGGCCAGCTGTTTATGTCGTAGCTTGTATCCACGTATGTGTTTATATAACGGTAGAAATCATCGCACAAGGTGTTGCTGTCGATAATCATCCGTGGACCGTCGCCAGCCTGCAAGGTCAGCCTTGCACCTGTCTTGCGCAGGTCGATAAAACTAAGCTGAACACTGTCGTTCAAGCGACTATATTCAACACTTTCATATCCAAATCCGATAACCCTTATCCACGAAGAATCATCCCAAAATTTCAGATGATAACGCATATCGGTAGGATAATCCGGTTCACCCAAGCGGGCTACGACTTGGTCGTAAGTCCCCAAAACAACAATGTCGTCCGACGAGAAATCAGCAACGGAAAGGAATCCACTTGGCACTATTACCTGCTTTTCAGCATTTTGGCACCCCACAATGGCCAAACATAGAACCACAAGAGCTAATGAAATAAGGTTTTTCTTCATAATTACAATTATTACAACATTTTCAACGAGTTTTTGAATCTCTTTAGCGCAAAATGCTTTTTAATATCAATATTTTGAAGCCAGCCAACGGGAAAGGAAAACGTCGTTCAGACTGTATACAGGTTTCCCGTTTTCGGTGTCTTCGTTCAACAAATCTTTTTCTATCAACGATTTAACCATACGGTTTACCGACGAGGCGTTGCCAAGTTTGTACTTCTGGAGGAATTTCTGGGATGTTATCTGTCGGGCTTCGCCTTCTTTGGCCACGGCAATAAGGAAATCCCACTGTCCTGCCGTGAGTATCTGCTGGTATTGGTTGAACACTATGGTGTCGGACTGCAGTATGCCGGCCGCAGCCTGTTTCACGAAATCGACATTCACAGACTTTTCGGCCATATTGAACACCGTATGGCAAAGACGCTGTGTAAAATAGGTGTGACGACGCGTCCAGTCCAATATATAGTTTACAGCCTCGGTATCGATGTCGATGTCCGCCTGCCGGAATTTTTGTTGGATGAATTCGGCGTAAGCGTCGGCGGAAATTTTGTCCAATGCAAGGAACTCGGTACTGCGGTAGAATGGATTTCGTTCGGAAGAGAAAATGTCGAGCATCAGGTGGCGTTTGCTGCCGCAGAAAAGAAATGTTACGTTGTTCAGCCTTTGAATATGGGTGCGCAACAAGGCTTCGACATTGTTTTCCGGATAGTTGCGTATCTGCTGGAACTCGTCTATTGCCAAGAGCACGTGTGTGTCTTGGGTGTCGAGGAAAGTCAGCAGCTGGCCAAGTGTCTGCTCCTTCTCCTGCTGCGTTTGCATTGTCAGCTGCAGCTGCGGTGCCGATGTCAGAGGGTCGTAGCTTATCATGGGACGCAGCGAACGGATAAATTTCGAAAAGCGTTTGCCGATGGAAGTCTGTTCGGGAAATTCGCTCAAGATAGCCTCCGACAGCACTTTGACAAGGTCCTCCAACGAGCGCGTGGCGAAAATGTCGATATAAATGGGTGTCAATGGTATTCCTTCGGTCTTTATCTCGTCGAAAAGACGGTAGATAAGTCCTGTTTTTCCGATGCGACGCTGGGCGATAAGCGTGGTATCGGCACCCGAAAGAGCGTTTTCTATCAGTTTTTGAAGCTCTTTTTGCCTGTCGCAAAACAGCTCTTTCGACTGGTACGCCCTGTAAATGAATGGGTTATCCATAATTATACTTTTTTATTCTCAACCACAAATATACAACTTTTTTATAATTTCGCAAAATGCGTTTCGCATTTTGCGAAATTTTTACAAAACCACACTTATCCATCTGATTACCAATTTATAACAAAGTTGCCAGGCACCAATGCCTGCATTTTGGGAGAAAACTCATCCCCTATACATATAATATACCGCCACGAAGTACGTTATTTTCAAAATCAACAAAAATAATCACACAATGAAAAAACGACTCTCTATTTTGATATTTCTGTCGTCGTTTGTAAGCCTTTGGGCCAACGACGGAGCTTATTACGCATCGGGCAACCACCTGATACCCATCACCGAAACGGACATCCGCGTGCAGAAAGAGATTCTCACGCTGCGCAGAGCGGGCGAAGACATTCTTGTCGATGTGTATTACGAGTTCTACAATCCCGTAGGGCCGAAAAGCGTCTTGGTGGGCTTCGAGGCCCCGCTGCAAGGCGGCGACGTGTCGTTTGCCAACTACTATCCCGAACACGGATATATCAGCGACTTTACGGTAACTATGAACAACCAGCGCCTGAGCTACAACGTGGCACAAGTAACCCAACGCCTGGCGACTTTCCGTTTTGCGGACGAAGAGCCCGACTACAAAAGCACCCCACAATACTACACCAACGGACAGATAAAGTCGTTGACTAAAAAGCAACTCGACGCCCTGCTCGACTCCATCGATTTCGAAAGCAGTCCCTTCAACTACGTTTATTATTTCAACGCCAATTTCCAAAAAGGCGTGAACATTGTGCGACACACCTACAGGTGCAAACTGTCGGTAACGGTGGAACAGACCTACTATTTCAAGTACATCCTCACCGCCGCCAACCGCTGGGCCAACAACGGCATCGACGATTTCACACTCAACATCGACATGGGCGACTGCGAGTCGTTTTTAATCCCTGCAACCTTTTTCAAGGATGCCGGCGACTGGAAAAACGAGGGAAAAGGACGCAAAAATATGACCACCGTTTACGAAACACGCTATGCGGTATTCCATATCCTCAACGGCAACCTCACCTTCCACCGCACCAATTTTCACCCCGACGGGGAACTCTCTATCAGCAAACCCAACATGATGCACTATATATGGAACGACTACGACAGCCAAAACACACCAGCCCACGTGCTAGAAATGATAAAGAAACAGCGTTACAACCTTTATAAAGGAATGGCGACAAACGGTGTGGAACTAAAAGACTTCACCCGCGACCAACGGCAGATACTGCGCAACGTGCCTTTCGCCTACCGCGGCTTTGTGTTCAAAACCAAAAAACTGCAGGATTTCTTCAATTCCACCAAATGGTATGTGCCAAACCCCAACTATAAGGTGGATATGAGCGAACTCTCCGAAGACGAACAGGAATGGGTGGAGTACTGGTCGAAGTAGTTGAAAATTGAAAGTTGAAAGTTGAAAATTGTTTGTCAATTTTGGGAAAATAGCAACTTTGCAGGGCTTTAGTCGCGATAAAGCCATGAATTTCAATAAGTTAAAGAAAGGGGATTAGAATAATAATATTATGGCTAATAAAAAACTATTATATTTGTTTTTTCTTGTAATGATTTTGTTGGTCAAATGTAATTCAGCAGAATCTCAAGTCAGAAGAATAGATTTGTATGTTATTCCTCTTAGTACTGAAACCAATATTGGCATTAATTATAATGAAGTTGAAAAAGCGTCTACATTAAAAATCACAATTAAATGTTGGCCTCCAGCAAATAGAATATTAAACCAAACTGAGATTTTATTAGAATCAATCAATAATTTAAAAAATGATTCAATCGTTGATAAAGAAGGGCTTGACTACAGAGTTAAATGTGTAGTTAGAAAATGGTTTGGGAGAAAAGAAGTGCTATACTTTGATAGATGGGGGTATTTTTTTTACAAAGGGAAAATATATAAACATGAAAAAATCAAATCTTTAGTTTTTAGGCACATTCCATGTTATTAAAAAAGAAAGATTATCCGAAGGACTCTACAGCTTTGGCGCGGACGGCAACTTGTGGCTGTTCAACTACGAGTGCGGAACCACAAGAAACTACAAAAATAGTTGAAAATTGAAAGTTGAGAGTTGGAAGTTGAAAATTGTTTGTCAATTTCGAAATAATAATCGTAACTTTGCAGAAAAATCCACAAAAACGTAAAGGACTGTTACATTAAATAAACTCAATAAAAATGGACAAGGGAAAAGTAGCTACAATTGTGCAGTACATATTGTGGGCGGCGTTGTTCGCCTTTGCAATGTACCGTGGTTTGACCTACGGACATTGGAAAACAATGGTTCTGTTGGCAGGATTGTTTATTATCTTTGTATCGAAAAATATTTGGAGCTATATAAAGAATCGTAAAATGGCAAAAAGAAACGAGGAACTGCCCGACGACACTTTTATTCCAGACAAGGAACTAATTGATGCTATGGTAAAAAAATCCAACGCCATCTCGGATGAAATAAACCGCCTTTGCCCACCGCAGCCCTGCCTGCGTTTCTCAATTGACCACAGTCGCAAACCCTCTGTTATCGACAGCAAGTTGGGTGGCACACCATATTGGGATGCTTCGAAACCATACCCCACCG
>JAEENM010000133.1 GCA_016283745.1 Bacteroidales bacterium
CAGTCCGCCGACGAGCTGCGAAAAAAGCTGAAACTATCCGACGGCGGCGACGTATATTTAATAGCAACAACACTCGCAAAAGGCGAAAAAATTGGACTTCTGTGTCGGAAAGTGGACAAAAACCTGTCCGAAAAGCTGTGAAATATTTTTAGAAATTATGTTATTTTTAAAATAACATTTTATTGCTATATTTTTGGTAATAAACTAATTAACCCGCTTTTCAAAAACTAAAAAAAACTTAAATTCATAAAAAATCCGGTGGCTGTGTTTGCCATTCGGAAAAAAAAGTGTACTTTTGCAAACTCAAAAAATAAACGACAAAACAGAAATAATATTATAAAGATGAGTACATTAAGTTACAAAACAGTCTCGGCCAACGCCCAAACCGTTCAGAAGGAATGGATACTGATCGACGCAGAGAACCAGACCTTGGGACGTTTGGCAACAAGAGTGGCCAACGTATTGCGCGGCAAACACAAGCCGTCGTACACACCGCACGTTGATTGCGGCGACAACGTTATCATTATCAACGCTGAAAAAGTGATCCTCACCGGCAACAAGCTGACCGACAAGACCTATGTCCGTCACACTGGTTATCCTGGAGGACAGCGTTTCTCGACCCCCAAGCAGCTCCTTGCCTCGCACCCCGAGCGCATAGTTGAGCACGCAGTGCGCGGAATGCTCCCCAAAAACCGTCTGGGCGACGCCCTGTACAGAAACCTCAAGGTTTATGCAGGCCCCGAACATCCGCACCAGGCCCAAAATCCCAAAGTAGTAAATTTAAATGATATAAGATAATGGCAGAAGTAATTAACACCATCGGTAGAAGAAAAACCGCTGTGGCCCGTATCTATATGACCCCGGGTAACGGCACTATCACCGTAAACAAAAAGGATTACAAGGAATATTTCCCCACAGCACCTCTGCAATTCATCGTGCGTCAGTCGCTCGAAGTTGTTGATGCGCTCGACAAATGGGATGTGAAAGCCAACCTCGACGGCGGCGGAATCACCGGACAGGCCGAAGCACTGCGTATGGCAATAGCCAGAGCTCTCTGCGAAGCCAACATCGAAGACCGTCCCGCCCTCAAGTCGAAAGGTCTGCTCAGCCGCGACCAGCGTATGGTTGAACGTAAGAAACCCGGTCGCCCCAAAGCACGCAAACGCTTCCAGTTCAGCAAACGTTAGGCCTTTTGGATATTGTTTAGTATCTAAATTGCAACGACTCCCGTTTCTGGACTACCTTGCAATTGCTTAATTAACAGAATGTAAACAAATAAAAAAAGTATAAAAATGTCAGAATTAAAATTCGAAGAATTATTGGACGCAGGCTGTCACTTCGGACACCTGAAAAGAAAATGGAATCCCAAAATGGCTCCTTATATCTTTAAAGAGCACAACGGTATCCACGTGATCGACCTCCAAAAAACAATAGCCAAAGCCGACGAAGCTGCCGCTGCTATCAAACAGATTGCCAAATCCGGCAAGAAAGTTCTCTTTGTAGCCACCAAAAAACAGGCCAAAGACATCGTAGCCGAGACAGTGAAACCCGTCGACATGCCTTTCGTTACCGAACGTTGGCCCGGCGGTATGCTCACCAACTTCGCCACAATCCGCAAGGCTGTGAAGAAAATGAACTCCCTCGACCAGCTGATGGCCTCCAAGGAATTCAACAACATCTCCAAACGCGAACGCCTTCAGGTGCAGCGCGAGAGAGCCAAACTCGACAAGAACCTCGGTAGCATCGCCGACCTCAACCGTCTGCCCGCCGCCCTGTTCATCGTCGACATCAACAAAGAACACATTGCCGTTGCAGAGGCACGCCGCCTCAACATACCCACCTTCGCTCTGGTGGACACCAACTGCAACCCCGACTTGGTTGATTTCCCGATTCCCGCCAACGACGACGCCTCCAAATCCATAGCCGTTATCCTCCGCTATATGGTGGAAGCCATACAGGAAGGTCTCAACGAACGCGCCATGAGCAAGGAAGCCCCCGCCGAAGAGAACGCTCCCGAAGAGGAAGCTCCCAAAGCCAAGGAAGAGGAACCCGCCGCTGAGGAAGAGACCAAAGCTCCGGTGAAAAAAGCCAAAGCCGAAAGCAAGGTGAAAAAGGTGAAAGACGTAGCCGAGGCCAAACCCGCCGAAGGCGAAGCAGAGGCAAAACCCAAACGCCCCCGCAAAACCGTCAAGAAAACCACCGAAGAGAAAAAAGAAGAGTAAATAATATTCTAACGCATTAAAAACGATACTATTATGGCAAATATAACAGCATCTGATGTTAACAAACTGCGCCAGCTTACAGGCGTTGGAATGATGGACTGCAAAAAAGCTCTGGTAGAATGCGACGGCGATTTCGACAAAGCTATCGAATTCCTCAGACAAAAAGGTCAGAAAATGGCCGCCAAACGTGCCGACCGCGACGCCAACGAAGGCTGCGTGCTCGCAAAAACCAACGGCAATATCGGCGCCGTTATCATGATTAGCTGCGAAACCGACTTTGTGGCTACCAACGAAGGATTTGTCGCTTTCACAAAAAGCATTCTCGACAACGCCCTCGCCAACGGCCTCAAAACCAAGGACGAAGTTATGGCTATGACCATCGACGGTCGCGCCGTGGCCGACCTCATCACCGACCAGATCGGTAAAATCGGCGAAAAGATAGAACTGGCCCACTACGACATCGTAGAAGCCCCCGCCGTTTACTCATACATCCACCCGGGCAACCGTATGGCTTCCGTAGTGGGACTGAGCAACGCCGGTTTCGACGAAGTGGGACACAACATCGCCATGCAGGTGGTGGCTATGCGCCCCGTGGCCCTCGACGAAGCTTCCGTTCCCCAAGAAGTTAAAGACAGCGAACTGAAAGTGGCTATCGAAAAAACCAAAGAGGAACAGGTGCAGAAAGCCGTTGAAGCCGCCCTCAAGAAAGCAGGCATCAACCCCGCCCACGTCGACAGCGACGACCACATCAACTCCAACATCGCCAAAGGCTGGATCACCGAAGAAGACGGTGCCAAAGCCCGCCAGATCAAGGAGCAGGTGGCTGCCGAAAAAGCCGCTAACCTCAACGAGCAGATGATTCAGAACATCGCCAACGGACGTCTGAACAAATTCTATCAGGAAAACACCCTGATGAACCAAGAGTACATCATGGAATCCAAGGTTTCCGTAAAGGACTTCATCGCAAGAACAAACAAAGACCTCAAGGTTACCGGTTTCAAACGTCTCGAACTTGGTGCTTAAATCTTTAGCATCCGCTAATAATAAGAGGCGAACCTATCGACGGTTCGCCTCTTTTTTTTCGACAGCCGCGAGACAAGTCATTTTTTTTTCGTATCTTTGCCGATTGTTATCCGATTTGCACAATGATTAAAAGACTGATAATTAGATTCTACCGCAAACCGATGTCGCAATTCTCCCTGCTGATGTGCGATATCCTTTTGGTCGTTGTCTCTTTCTTTTTGAGCAAACTGGTGAACTATCAGGAAAATTTCCTGTCGATTTTCTCGCACACAACCGAAATCCTTGTCCAGTTTGCAATCGTTGTGGCCGTTTATGCCGCTGCTTTCGCTATCTTCAAGCCGTTCAAGAGCATTATGCGGTACACCGGTTTCGGCGACATACAGAAAGTTTTCTACGCCAACCTCGCGGCTTTCGGAGCGCTGGCGGTGGTCAAAATCATCGCTTATCTGCACAAACCTTTTGAAACTTATTTCCTTTGGGGAAGGGAGCTGATACTGCTTGTGGCCCTTGTGCTTGTGGCAATGGCCTTTGTGCGACTCTTCTCGCGTTTTGTTTACGACAACGTGATGGACAGCCGAAAAAAGGAGACCCGCCGCATAGTGATTTACGGTGCCGGCGATGCCGGAAAACTGACGTATAATGTGCTCTCCAAGGACTCCACCCTGCGCAACCGCATAGTGGCGTTTATCGACGACAATCCCGACAAACACACCAAACAGCTTAACAGCGTTCCCATCTATCCTTCGCAAAAGGTTCTTACAGAGGACTTTGTGCGCGGCAACGACATCGACGAGCTTATCATCGCCATCCCGTCGTTGCGGATGGAGGCCAAGCAGAGCATCATCGGCAAAGCTTTGGCGCTGAACCTCACCGTAAAATCCGTCCCCGACGCAAGCCGCTGGACCGAAGGTCAGTTCTCGGCCAGCCAGATAGAAAACATAAAAATCGAAGACCTGCTTGCCCGCGACCCTATAGTGTTGGACAACAGCAATATAAAATCCGAAATCGAAGGCAAGGTGATACTTGTGAGCGGTGCGGCAGGCTCCATAGGCAGCGAGCTTTCGCGACAGCTGTGCAGCTATTCGCCCCGCAGACTTGTGTTCCTCGACAACGCCGAGTCGCCGCTCTTTGATCTGCAGTTTGAACTACGTAACTCGTTTCCCGACAAGGATATAGCTTTCGTTATAGCCGACATTCGCGACAAGCTGCGGATATGGGAGGTGTTTGACAAATATTCTCCCGACATTGTCTATCATGCGGCGGCTTACAAGCATGTGCCTTTTATGGAGGAGAATCCCTACGAGGCTGTTAGTGTGAACATTTTCGGCACCAAAAACATGGCCGATGCCGCCATCAGCCACGGGGTTAAGAAATTTGTGATGGTCTCCACCGACAAGGCGGTGAATCCCACCAACGTGATGGGTGCCACCAAACGCGTGGCCGAGATATACACCCAGAGTCACACCACACCCGACACTCATTTCATCACAACAAGGTTTGGCAATGTGCTGGGTTCCAGCGGTTCGGTGATACCGTTGTTTAAAAAACAGCTGGCGCAGGGCGGTCCGCTCACCATCACGCACAAGGAGATAACCCGTTTCTTTATGACCATCCCCGAGGCCTGTAATCTTGTTTTGGAAGCCAGTTCGATGGGCACCGGCGGTGACATATTTGTGTTCGACATGGGCAAGCCCGTCAAAATCTACGATCTTGCCAAGAATATGATACGCTTGTCGCATCTCGACAACATCGAGATAAAGGAGATAGGGCTGCGACCTGGCGAAAAGCTGTACGAGGAACTGCTTGCCACCAAGGAGAACACTCTTCCTACGCATCATCCCAAGATATTGCGCGCCAAGGTGCGTAGCTACGACCCGCAGACTGTTGACGAGTGCCTGCAAAGGCTCGGGGCTATAGAAAAGACTTCCGACGAGTTCGCCATAGTGTCGGAAATAAAGGGCATTGTTCCTGAATATATCAGCAACAACAGCGTTTTCAGTTCGTTGGACAAAAAATAAACCGGCGTATTACCTTCCCAATATCTTTTGATTGACCTCCGATGTGTCGAGCACAAGGCGGAAACCAGAGAGGTTGTCGTCGTTGTCGCTGGGGCGGCATAGGCGGTAAGAGACACGGCAGAGCCTTGTTGAGTTGAAACGCGAACCGCCGCGGAAGACACGGAACATTCCTGATTCCGGGCCTTTAGGATTTTCCTGTTCTTCGGATGAGTAGAATTCCGCCCAGTCGCTGCACCATTCGCGCACGTTGCCGCTCATGTCGTATATGCCGAGTTCGTTGGGTTTCTTTTGTGCCACGGGATGCAGATATCCATCGCAGTTGTAGTAGTACCACGCCACCTCGTCGATATTGTTGCTGCCCGAGTATTTGAAGCCTCGGCTGTTTTTCCCGCCCCGTGCTGCATACTCCCATTCGGCTTCGGTGGGCAGTCGGAAACGCAGTCCCGTAACATTGTTGAGATGTTTTATGAAGGTCTGGGCGTCGCTAAAAGATATATTGTATGCAGGGAGGTCTTTTCCCCATTCGCTATAGAATTCTTCGCGTCCGGTAACGCGCCACCACAGATTTTGCGTTACTTCGGTGGTGGCTATGTAGTAACCGTTCAAGGTGACTTTGTGAACAGGAGCTTCGTCGGGCAGGGCCTCGGCATCGTAGTTTTTGCCTTTCTCGTTTTCGGTTTGTGAGCCCATATAAAAAGTGCCTCCTTCAACAAACACCATGTCGAATTTGATGCCCTTGTACGGCTCTATGGAGATCCGGTCAGCGTGCAGAACTATCTTCTCCTCGTCTTTTCGGCACGAGGCGAAGATTAACGTGCAGGTCGCAATGATTATTAATAGTAGTCCTCTGTTCATTTTTTCTTGTCTTGTTCAAAATACACAAGTCGTACTGCAAATCCCTTCGACCAGTGGTCGTGGAGTACGCTTTTTTTGTTGAAGTTGACGTAGCGGTACAACCCCGAAGAAGTCCTGTAAGATGATATTGTCCAGTAGCTTCCGAGCTTGTCGGTGCCTGTTACGTTGCGGCCGTTGCGTTCCCCGCAGAAAGGCAGGAAAACGGCACCTTCGACTTCCATCCTCTGCCAAAGTGTTTTGTCGTAAACATTAACATAAGGTGCGACTGTGCTGGAGGAGTCGCTTGCTGTGTCGGGCACGAAGGAGCAACCTTCCGGCAAAATCCAGAAGTCGGGCAGTAGTATGTACCCCATCACTCCATCGACTTTGGCCACGCCGCGTCTCTCTTTGGCAAAATAACGTTGATTTAGCAGATGGTTCCACTGCGAACTTGTCAGGGTTCGGAGCCAGCCAGCACTGTCGCCGGCGTTGGGGATGTGGTTGAAAAGGCCCCAGTCGTAGAGGTTGACAGGTGTTTGTAAGTTGGATTGCAGAAATAGGGTGTCGGTGTTGTGGAACACTGAGTAGGGAGTGATGTATGGGTCGCAGCCGCTTGTGCCCCACGAAAACAGGTCGAACCATTGGCTGCTTGTGGGAGAGAGGGCGTGGTTGCGGGAGCCTGTGCGGTCGTATTGGTTGGGAGCAAGCCGCCATTCGTTGGTGGAGGGTCTGTACTGCAAGTTGCCATGCGAGAAACGGACATTTTTCCCATTGCCCACGTCGAAAAGTCCCGAAAGCAGGCCGTTGGTGCGGGGATATACGGAGCCGTCGGCAGTACTGATCTCCACAACCACCTCTGGGTCGGCATCCTCGTCAGTGCAACACCAAAAAAGGCATGCGCAGAGTAGGAGAGAGGCTAGCTTGATATAGTGTATAATGTTTGTTTTCAATGCTTTATGTGGTTTTAAAACGGTTAAAAACACTGTTTTTCGCAATCACAAAAATAATATTTTTTTTTGCCAAAACAAACATTTTTTTGAAAAAGGTGATTAAAGATAAAGATTTTTTGTAACTTTGGGAGACAATTAAAGAAAGAAAAGAACAAGCACAAACATCCGCAAATGAGCAAGTTATATTTCCGATACGGTACCATGGGTTCCACCAAAACGCTGAACCTGCTTACCACGGCTTACAATTTCGAGGAACGCAACATCAATTTCATCTGCCTGAAACCGTCGGTGGACAACCGCGACGGCGCCGACATCATCAAATCGCGCGTGGGCATCGAGCGTAAGTGCGAGGTGGTGAAACCCGACACCAACGTCTTCGAGCTTATCCGCAACAAAAACTACACCCTTATGGAGGACAAGTTCCTAAAAATAGAGTGGGTGCTGGTGGACGAGGCGCAGTTTTTCACCGAAAAGCAGATCGACCAGCTTGCCAAGGCGGTGGACATACTCGACATAAATATAATGTGCTACGGCCTGCGCACCGACTTCCAGTCGCACCTTTTCCCTGGTTCGCAGCGTCTTTTCGAGCTTGCCGACAACATCGAGGAGGTGAAAGCCAGCTGCTCGTGCGGCCGCAAAACCTCCATCAACGCCCGTATCGACGCCGACGGCAACGTGATAACCACCGGCGAACAGGTGCTTATCGGCGGCAACGACAAATACATTGCCATGTGTCGCAAATGTTGGTACAAACGCATTCAGGAATCGAAGAACCCAAAACTGTTCTAACCCCTTTGTATCAACGCCATAACGCAAGAAAAAGAACGGCGGTGAAAATATTTTTTCCGTTTTTTGCGGAAATATGAAAAAAAAAATGTATCTTTGCAAACTCAGAAAAACATTTAAATAACAATAAAAATTCAAACAATATGGCATTTAAAGGAGAAATTGTTATTGATAAGGAACGTTGCAAAGGTTGTGCAGTATGCGTAGGAGCATGCCCCAACCAAGTAATCGAATTATCAAAGAACGTGAACGGCAAGGGCTACAACTACGCCGAAGCCGTAAAAGACGCATGCATCGGTTGCACAAGCTGTGCAATAGTATGCCCGGATGGTGTAATATCCGTCTACAAAGTTAAGTTATAAACGAAAAGAGGAATACAGAAATGGCAAAGGAATTAAAACTGATGAAGGGCAACGAAGCTATTGCCCAAGCAATGATTGCCAGTGGTACGGACGGTTATTTCGGCTATCCTATCACCCCGCAGTCTGAAGTTATGGAAACCCTTATGGCCGAAAAGCCTTGGGAAACAACAGGTATGGTAGTGCTGCAAGCCGAAAGCGAAGTGGCATCCATCAACATGGTTTACGGCGGCGCCGCAACAGGAAAGAAAGTTGCCACCTCGTCGTCATCGCCGGGAATAAGCCTGATGCAGGAAGGCCTCACCTACCTCGCAGGCGCCGAGATACCCTGCCTCGTGGTTAACGTGATGCGTGGCGGCCCCGGATTGGGAACCATCCAACCCTCGCAGTCCGACTACTTCCAGTCCACCAAGGGCGGCGGACATGGCGACTACCAGCTGTTCACCCTCGCTCCCGCTTCGGTACAGGAAATGTACGACTTCGTTTTCGAAGCCTGGGACATCGCTTTCAAATACCGCAACCCCGTGCTGATACTCTCCGACGGTGCTATCGGACAGTGCATGGAGAAACTCTACACCCGCGACAACGTTCCCCGCTGGTCGGAAGAGAAACGTCGCGAGATGGCTCCTTGGGGCACTTGGGGAAAACCCGCTACCCGCGGCCACAACATCATCACCTCCCTCGAGCTTGACTCGGCAAAACAGGAAGTGTTCAACCACAAACTGCAAGCCAAATATCAGGAAATGAGAGAGAAAGAATCGCGCTACGAAGAAATCCAGTGCGACGACGCCGAATATCTGTTCGTTGCCTACGGCTCATCCTCGCGTATATCGATGAAAGCCGTACAGCTGGCACGCGAAAAAGGCATCAAAGCCGGTCTGTTCCGTCCCATCACATTGTTCCCCTTCCCCGAAAAAGCCCTCGCCCAGAGAGCAAAACAGGTGAAAGGCATACTCAGCGTTGAGATGAGCGCCGGCCAGATGGTGGAAGACGTCCGCCTCGCCACCGGATGCAGCGTGCACGTGGAACACTTCGGTCGCCTCGGCGGTATGATACCCACCCCGAACGAAGTATTGGAAGCATTAGAAAATCAAATTATTAAAGGAAAATAAGTCATGAACACAGATATAGTAAAACCCGAAAATTTGGTTTATTCGAGAACCAAGGTTTTAACCGACGCCACAATGCACTACTGCCCGGGCTGCGGCCACGGCACCACCCACCGTATTGTTGCTGAAGTTATCGAAGAATTAGGAATTCAGGATTCAACCGTAGGCGTAGCTCCCGTAGGATGCTCCGTTCTGGCATACAACTATTTCGACGTGGACTTCCAGGAAGCAGCCCACGGACGTGCCCCCGCTCTGGCCACCGCCATCAAACGTCTCAACCCCCACCTGTCGGTATTCACCTACCAAGGCGACGGCGACCTCGCCGCTATCGGAACAGCCGAGACTATCCACGCTGCCAACCGCGGCGAGAACATCACCATGATATTCGTGAACAACGGTATCTACGGTATGACCGGCGGTCAGATGGCCCCCACCACCCTTGTGGGAATGAAATCGGCCACCACACCCTACGGCCGTAGAGTGGACCTGAACGGCTACCCCCTGCGTATAACCGAGATTTTGGCCACACTGCCCGGCACCTGCTTCGTGAGCCGCCAGAGCGTGCACACCCCCGCAGCCGTGCGCAAAGCCAAAAAAGCTATCCGTCAGGCATTTGAGAACCAGCAGCAGAAAAAAGGCCTTTCCTTCGTAGAGATAGTCTCCAACTGCAACTCCGGCTGGAAAATGACTCCAGTACAAGCCAACAAATGGATGGAAGAGAACATGTTCCCCAACTACCCCATCGGCGACATCAAGGTCGACGGCAAGATAGTTGAAGGCATCGGCACCGACCGCCTCGTTGTCGACCACCCGCTCACAGTAGTTCAATAACCCATTAAAAATTATCGAAAAAATGACAGAAGAAATCATAATAGCCGGTTTTGGAGGACAAGGCGTCCTCTCTATGGGCAAAATATTGGCCTACTCCGGAGCAATGCAAGACAAGGAAGTTAGCTGGATGCCCTCCTATGGTCCCGAAATGCGCGGCGGCACAGCCAACGTGTCCGTCATCATCAGCGACGAACGCATAAGCTCGCCCATCATCAACCATTTCGACACCGCTATCATCCTCAACCAACAGTCGTTGGACAAATTCGAACAGAGTGTGAAACCCGGCGGCGTGCTGCTGTACGACCCCAACGGAATCACCAAAGAACCCACCCGCAAGGACATCAACATCTACAAAGTGGCTGCCACCGAAAAGGCTGCAGAACTTGGCATGGCAAAAGTGTTCAACATGATTGTGCTGGGCGCTTTCCTGCAGGTGAAACCCGTGGTTACCGAAGAGTTCATCGAAAAAGGTCTGAAGAAATCACTGCCCGAACGTCACCACAAACTCATACCCGAAAACCTGAAAGCCGTTCAGACCGGTAAGGAGATTGTGCAGACCGTACAGACTGTGAAATAAAACTTTTTTCACAATAACCGAAAGACGGACTTCCACTCGGAAGCCCGTCTTTTTTTTTGTTTTTTCGACAACGGATTGCACGAATTGGCACGGATTTTGCCGTTTATATATAATTGATATCTACATGCTTTTGCCCCTTCGGGGCGATTTTTGCGAATCCTCGCAATTTCCACGACGATGTCCGCGTAACCCGTATTTCCCGTGGACGTTGCCCACGGCTACCCCCAATTCCCGTGGACGTTGTCCGCGGCTGACGGATTTATGCCCTTTCAGGGCGTTTTTCGGATGAGTACGCCCCGAAGGGGCAGCCATCCATTAGCATAGGGCAACGCCCTATTGAAAATGACGGGCGTATAATACATAATCGCCCCGAAGGGGCAAAACCGACTAACCCATGGCAACGTCATGGGATAAGGCAACGCCGTAGGATGATGGAGGCAACGCCGTAGAACCACACAATAATAACAAGGGTTGGCCGTTATATAAATGATTAAGGCGAATAAAACAATCCCGGGAGAAAAAAACAAAAAAATGGCACAATCGCTTTGTAAAATATATTTGCATGTCGTATTCCATGTAAAGAATACCAGCCCCGTCGTCAAAGATGAACATCTGGAACAATTGCACAACTACATTGGGGCACTTGTGAACACTACCGGCTGTCAGGTGCTGTGCGTTGGTGGCATCGACAACCACATTCACGCTCTGCTACTTTTCTCACGCACGGAAACCATAGCACATGTGGTAGAAGAGATGAAACGCAACAGCAGCCGATGGATAAAGACACTCTCGCCATATTATGAAAATTTTGCTTGGCAAGGTGGCTATGGTGTGTTCTCCGTAAGCCAGTCGCAGGTTGACACGGTTGTCAAATACATCAAAAACCAAGCAAAACACCATAAAAAACAGAACTTCGAAGAGGAGTATCTGGAATTTTTACGGTTGTATAAAATTGATTACGATGAACGTTATGTTTTTTCCGATTGACGACATGCTTTTGCCCCTTCGGGGCGAATCATGCGAATCCTCGCAATTCCCACGGACGATGTCCGTGGTTACCCGTATTTCCCGTGGACGTTGCCCACGGCTGACGGATTTATGCCCTTTCAGGGCGTAGAGGACACACACGCCCCGCAGGGGCAACACCGATTAACCCATGGCAACGCCGTAGGGAAAAAAACAAAAGAAACAAAAAACACATATTAAAAAAGCCCACATTATGTCAATCATAAAGAATGACGGTTTCTATTTTTTTTGAGTGGAATAACGGCCAAAAATCATCACTCATAATGGATAAAAGGGTGGAGGCTATTATAGAATATGTGAATTCACACAATATTCTCTCTTTGACCATTCAACCACATATGCATGATGTTATAGATTGTCCAGACGTTATCTTGCATGAGATAACTGATTTAGGTTTTTTGGAACGCATGCCCAATTTGACGGAAATTGCCATTATGGATGTAGCGGATTGTGATGTGGGTGGTTTGTACAGTCTGAAAAACCTCAGGTCTTTAACAATCTCAAATTGCACAAATAATTCATCGAAGAATGTCCGTGTCGATTTTTCAAAATTTGATAAACTTGCAGAATTATCGACGGATTGGTTCGACAAAGGCTTTGATATTTTCAAGAATTCTGAACTTATTTCTGCCGCCATTTATAAATATCGTCCACAAAATCAAGATTTTTCGGAGCTGCCATTGCCCAAAAACATCAAGAATCTAGAATTGGTGCAATCTAATATCAGCAGTCTGAACGGAGCTCAATGCGACTCCCTTGAAAAATTGGAACTTTTCTATTGTCCTAAACTGGAAACCCTAAACGGGATAACTGCTTTCTCGAGACACTTGCAAAGGCTGATGATATAGAACGCTGTCCATCTGACTGGATACGAAGATATTACATGTTGCAAATCTTTGGAAAGCGTGGTGTTCGCCAATTGTGGAAATATTGGCTCTTTGAATTGGGTGAAATCCATGGAAAAATTATCTCATTTTGTTTTGGAAAAGACGGTTGTCGAAGACGGAGATATGAAAAACCTACTGACAATCGACAAAGTGGCGTTTACAAACAAACAGCATTACAACTGTAAATGTAGGATTGGCAAACGAGCCGACTGGGGGTATGAAATAGTCCCAAACGATTAGTTAACCCATTGCACATGATTTTTCTCTAACTTTCAAATTTTATTTTGTATCTTTGCAGACGTAAATACTATTGCGTTACACAAAAAAAACAGTAATATGAAGAAAAACGCCCTCATTTTATGTATAGTAATGGCTTTTGCTATGGTTCAGACGGTCTTTTCGCAGGATGTCACTTTGAGATTTACCAGTGCAAAGACTGATGGCACATACGTGCGTTTGGACTCGGTGACGGTGCAAAACACAAATCGATCGTGGAGCGAAACTGTTGTTTACCCCGACACGGTTCTGAATCTCCAAATGGCAGGGATTTTTTCGGCACAAGCCAGTGCAACAGACATTGTAGCGTACCCCAACCCCTTCAACGGCACTACCAATGTGGCCGTAACCATGCCACAAAGCAGCGATGCTATGGTGCAGGTGTTCAATCTCGCCGGACAGAAAGTTCTGGAGCGTGCCATGAAACTTGAATCGGGCGAAAACCTCTTCGAAGTACGTCTGCAGGAACCTCAGGCGTATCTGTTGTCAATAACCACCACTCATGGCTGCAGAACCATAAAATTGCTCAACCGTAATGCTGGCGGAGGAAACAGTTTGTCGTTTCGAGGCAACGGAAACATTCAGGAAAAACTCCACACCTCGCAACCTTTTCAGGATAGAGATGTGTTGAGAATAATTGGATATGCGACAGAAAACAACAGTGTTGTTACTAGTAGAGAAGTGCTACAAGAACTGTTTGTAAGCCATAATTACACTTTGGTTTTCGGTATGACATCTGTTCCGGTGGGAGATGAGGAATATTTTTTCTCTGTTGGACCCAATAGGCATGTGCTTATTTCCAGTGGTAACTTGCAATACACCACTAATGGCACTCATACCGTGGCAGGTGGCGGCGCAGACATTGGTACTTGGCGTTTTGCTCCAAACCCTTGGGATGTTATAGGAAACGCTAACAGCAACATTTCCTCAAACAACACTTCTTGGATAGACCTTTTTGGTTGGGGGACAAGTGGATACAATAATAAATATCCATATATGACAAGCGTAAATAGCATCGACTATGGTAATGGATATTATGATATAGCAAACACTAACTACGACTGGGGTGTTTACAATGCCATCTCCAACGGTGGCAACCAGCCAGGACTTTGGCGCACATTGACCCAATCCGAGTGGCTATATCTACTTAATTACCGCAGCACAAATTCCGGTATACGTTACGCGAAAGCAACTTTGAACAATGTGTCTGGTCTGATAATAGTGCCCGACGATTGGGAAACCTCAACATATACCCTTAATAGTACAAACGACACCAGTGCAGCTTTTTCGGCCAATATTATCACTACTTCGCAATGGCCGGTGTTGGAGGTTGCCGGTTGTGTATTCCTGCCTGTCGCTGGTTATCGATATTACACAACAGTGTTCTTGCCTAGTACCAACGGCGACTATTGGACGGCCACATACTACGACGAGTACTCTTCCTACTTTATGAATATCATTGCCAGCAATGTTAATTCTTTCTCAAATCATGGCCGTTATTTTGGGCGTTCTGTCCGCCTTGTACAAGATGTGCCTTAATTGGATTCTTTACTATCTGGCAAAACGTGTAATACATACTCGCCCCAAAGGGGCATAACCGACCACCCCATGGCGTTGCCATGGGGTGATAGCGACATCGCCACAGCACAAGTCATAGTCCTTACACCAATTGGGACTTCTAAATTCCTAAAGAAAAAACATTTTTCACTGCAAAATCCCCACTATTCACAAAAAAATCGTATCTTTGCAGTTTTAATTTTCGTAACAAAAAAAGCAATGAAAGTACCAGAACATTACTACGACGAGATTTTCGACTTTGCGGGACAGTGGGACGTGCCCTCGCGCTGCGGCCTGAAAATCCGCGACTACAACGGCAAAAAGATAATCATCGTTACCGAACTGTATCAGGAAAACACCGGCACCTCGGTAACCTACAACGGCGCCTCGCTGGCCGAGCAGATTTGCCAAGCCAAAGGAATTTCCACCGACAATATGATTTATATCGAGTGCAACCCCGACACCAACTCCAAACTTTCGTTCTACGACGAGGAGTTTTTCGAGGTCTCTTTCGAAAAAAACGACGAGGGACACCTCTGCCAGCCCACATACCGGCAACTAGCCCCCGAAATCATCAAAGAATATGGCATATAACTATAAACGAAAACTCTTTATGTCCATCCTCTCTTTCATAATCAGTTCCGTAGCCTTCCATGCCTTTGGGCAGGACACTATAGTGAAACTGTGGAAAGACGTGGACGGAGCCTACGAAGGCAAACAGCGACGCCCCGAGTTGAGGGTGTTCTACCCCAAAAACGGTGTAAACACCGGCACCTGCATGCTGATATGCCCCGGCGGCAGCTACCACCATCTGGCACTGAAAAGCGAAGGTAAGGAGGTGGCCGAATGGTTTGCCAACCAAGGGGTTACAGCCTTTGTGCTGCGCTATCGCGTGGGCTATTATGGCAACCACCAGCCCGCCATGATTGAGGATTTCCAGCGCGCCATGCAGATAATTCGCCAAAACGCCGACTTTTTCCATATCAATCCCGACAAAGTAGGGGCCATAGGCTTTTCGGCCGGCGGACATCTGGTAACCCACGGAGGCATACTGGCCGACAGCCGATACCTCAAAGCCAAGGGCATCGACTGCAAGGTGAGCACACGCCCCAATTTTGTGGTTCCGGTGTACCCTGTGGTTTCCATGCAGGACAGCATAGTGCACCAGCGCTCGCGCAAAAACCTGCTTACCGAACACTACACCAAGGAGTTGCAGGACCGTTTCTCGCTCGAACTACAAATCCCTGCCGATATGCCACCCGTCTTTCTTGTGGCCTGCAAGGACGACCCCGTGGTGGACTACCGCAACAGCGTGGCACTGCACAACGCGCTGAAAGACAAAGGCATAAAAGCCGAGTTCCATCTTTTCAACGAGGGCGGCCACGGTTTCGGCGTTGCTCGTACCAAATCCGACGAAACCAAGGACTGGCAACTGAAACTCAAGGATTGGATGATAGAAAACAATTTCTTGACGAAATAACATCCGTTTCCCGTCGTGTCGGATTTATTGCCAATGGCAATGAGCTAAAGGTGAAGAACTGCCAGTGCAGTTTCGATAGCGAAGCGGAGAATACCAAATCCGCCGCAACTGGACAACTGAAATTTTGGAGGCAATAGAATGATACTTATTTGTTTTATAATAAATTTTGTCATAAGTTTGACGATTCTCCTCTTTATCAGAAAAGGAAAAATAGTAAACCATTCCCGTGTTTTGAAAGTTATTAATATTATACATATCGCATTGCTATTATTGTTATTTGTGGGATTATTTATAATAGTATTTTTTGACATGTTATTTGAATCAATAACAATAGTGAATGATGGTAGAACATTCGGGTTCTTAATAACATTTTTATATATTTGTGTTGGTTCTGTCACTTTTTTAAGCAATGCTGTTTTTTTATTATCAAATTTACTTTCTAAAAAATAGTTGTAAAAGTTCACAAGATTGTTGAAACTCAACCGCAAAAGGAACAAAAGAAACATCTTATGCCCCACCACGCCACACATATAGTCCAAAAACTTAAAGCAGCAGCTGCGTCGTAAATAACATAATATGAAATCAATTATTAACAAGATTCTTTGTGCGGAGCTATATTTATGGGTAGTCTGTCCATCCCTAATGAAATTGTTCGTAAAGATTCCTTCTGTAAAACAAAGGATGATAAAAGCAGGATATCTTAAAATAAAGGATAATGTGACGGATTTGTCAAATTATTATTATGAATTAGGCAAAACCATTTCGATAATACACTTTCATTCAAAGGTTGTACTTCATGGTTGTGGTTTCTTACCGTTATGGCTTCTAATCTGCAAAAAAACAATAGTCTGTTTTGGATTAACCGGCATTGCAATTATTTCCCTGATATTAAGTTTTGGTATTCCTATAATGGTGGTAGAGTATTATGTGTTAAAGAATGATATATGGAAAGAATACTGGAAACAAATATTTGCACTTCCCCAATCCAAAAGAAGAAAAATAATTGCTGTCGCTTGTATTGTAGTAATTCTTTTTATAATAACGTACTGTGTTATATTTATTTTGTGCTTTCCCCATGTGAGGCATTTGACACAATAGCAGCCGCAACTTTTGATGAAAAGAATACTTCCGTAGACTCTGAAGATTCGTCTTCCGCAAAAAAAAAGCAATAAACTCCCGCCGCAGCCGTTATTGAAATGATGTTTAGCAAGTTGGTACATATAAGCGGGATTGCAAATCCCTATACTAAAGCGTGTTGGATTACAAATCCGACACGACGGAAAACAAAAAAATAGAACAACAAAGAAAACAAAATGAATAACAACTATATTACAGGTTTTTATAATGCTGTAAAAAGAAGAGGGAAACATAAAAATATCCTTTATTTTATGCCTAAAAGTCATTGTGGCTATAGTGATCAGTCAGTATTTTCGCAATCTGAATTAACATTGCCCTCACAAGTGGATTTTTATATAAAAAACATTATTCCTATTACCATATTGTCTAAAAATAAAACCATAGAATTATTAGGTGTTAATGATATTGAACTATTGGAAAATAGATTCTTGAAATTTTCAATCATCAATAATAATGAAATAATTTGTTTTGACACATTAGAAATAAATTCGGCTGGTGAATGGGATATTTTAAATTATAATAATAAATTTGTCATAACAAAAACTATTCCCAGTTTCCTTACCAATAAAATATGGGCATGGATTGATCGGGATAAAAACATATTTAATAATTTATAAGTCTATCTTTTCACAAGGTTATTTAAGGTACTTGCACCTAGCACCAGCAAAAAAAATATCAAACACAAAAAAAATACTAACCACCAAACACATCAGAATGCCCCACCACGCCACACATATAGCCCCAACATACAACACAGCCACCAACGCCTGCGGACGGCTTCTGCGTGTGGACGACGGCACGGGCTACCAAATTTTTTCTTACGACAAATTGGGGAATATCTCGGAAAATTTGCGTACCTTTGCACTACCGTTTGAAGACAGTGTTTATAATTTCCGTATGATGTTCGAATACGACACTTGGAACCGTGTGCAGCGGATTGTAAATCCCGACAGCGAGGTGGTGAGCCGTTGCTGCTAAATGTTTGATTAATACGTGCGTATATTTCGCTTTGTTTATTTCCACAAAAAATCGTATCTTTGCAGTTTTATTTATATACAAACTTGTAGTGTCAGATTTGTTGTCTGGTGCGACAAGGTATTAGGATTTGCAGTACAAAAAACAGAAAAAAACAACATAAAACCCTTACAATGAAAGGTCCCGAAATAGAATACCAGCCCCGCGAGGTGATAAAACGTTTTCAGGAAGAGAAACTGCGCGAAGACTTGCAGTATCTCGCTGCCAACTCGCCGTTCTACAAACGCATGTTCGCCACCAACGGCATCGACATCGCACAGATTAATACTTTGGAAGACCTGCAGCAAATACCCTTCACCACCAAAAGCGACCTGCAGCGGCACAACGACGATTTTCTGTGCATCCCTCGCGAGAAAATCATCGACTACATAACCACCTCGGGCACCACCGGCGACCCCGTAACCTTTGCCTGCAGCGAGAAAGACCTGCAACGTCTGGCCTACAACGAGAAAATATCGTTTATCTGCGCCGGCCTCGAGCCGAGCAACGTGCTGCAGCTGATGACCACCATCGACAAGCGTTTTATGGCGGGCCTGGCCTATTTCCTCGGCATCCGCGAGCTGGGTGCGGGCATCATACGTGTGGGCAACGGCATCCCCGAACTGCAGTGGGACACCATCAACCGCATACATCCCGACAGCATAATGTGCGTGCCGTCGTTCATCCTCAAGCTGATACAGTACGCCGAGGAGCACAACATCGACTACCGCAACTCCAGCGTCAAGCGCATCATAGGCATCGGCGAGGCATTGCGCGACCAGAATTTCGAGCTCAACGCTCTCGGTCATAAGATAAAGGATAAATGGGACGTGGACCTCTTTGCCACCTATTCCTCCACCGAGATGTCCACCACCTTCCCCGAATGCGAGTACGGCTGCGGCGGACACCATCATCCGGAACTTATCATTGTGGAGATTATTGGCGAGGACGACCGTACTGTGCCCGACGGACAGCCCGGCGAAGTGGTCGTCACCACCCTCGGCGTGGAAGCCATGCCACTGCTGCGTTTCCGCACGGGCGACATAGCCAGCATACACACCGAGCCTTGCCGCTGCGGACGGCACTCGTTCCGCATCAGTCCCTTGGTGGGACGCAAAAACTGCATGATAAAGCTGAAAGGCACCACCCTCTATCCGCCCGCTATCAGCGAGGTGCTCAACAACACCGATTATATCGAGAACTACATCATATACGTAAGCTCCACCGACGCCGGCACCGACGAGGTTACCGTAAAGATAGGCCTCCGCGACGCTTCGCGCGACGACTCCGACGTGGTGAAAGAGCTGAAAGACCGTTTCCGCGCCAAGATACGCGTGGCACCGAACATCGAGATACTGCCCGCCGACACCATCCGCAAACTCAATTTCCCGGCAATGAGCCGCAAACCAATTCAATTTGTCGATAACAGAAAATAATAACAATGGACCAGACCACCTACGACGAAATACGTCCCTACAACGACAGCGAAGTGCCCGCCGCCATACGGCGCATGGCCGACAACGAGCTGTTCCCGTTCTTTGTAAAGACAATCTATCCCGACATCGATTTCGAAGGCTTCAAACAGCAGTTCCTTCAGGTTAAGACAATCAACGAGTGGCACGACCGCATGTGGTTCCCCTTGCTGTGGCACATCATCGGCCACACCTCCACGGCCCTCACCTATTCGGGACTTGAGAACCTCGACCCCGACCGCCGTTATATGTTCGTCTCCAACCACCGCGACATCACCCTCGACGCCTCTATCCTCAACGCCGTGCTGGGCAAAAACGGACTGCGTCCCGCCGAGATAACCTTCGGCAGCAACCTGATGATCAATCAGTTCGTCACCGACTTGGGCAAGATAAGCAAGATGTTCCGTCTGGTGCGCGGGGGCACACGCAGCGAGTTCTACCGCAATTCCATGGAGGTCTCCACCTACATGCGCCACGCCATTACCACCAAACACGAGTCGGTGTGGATAGCACAGCGCAACGGCCGCACCAAGGACGGCAACGACGCCTCCGAAACAGCATTGGTCAAGATGTTCGCCATGAGCAGCAAACTGCCCTTTGTGGAAAATTTCGGCGAGCTGAGCATCTGTCCCATAGCCATTTCGTACGAATACGAGCCCTGCGATTTTCTGAAAACCGCCGAACTCTGCGTGTCGATGCACCAAAAATATGTGAAATCGCCCATGGAGGACATGATAAGCATACGTCAGGGCATTTTCCAGAACAAAGGCCACATACACCTCGCCGTGTGTCAGCCCGTAACCCTCGACGAGCTGCGCGAGTGCGACACCTACCAGAAAAACGAGAAATTCACACACCTCGCCCATATTATCGACAAGAAAATCCACACCAATTTCAAACTGTTCAAAAACAACTACATAGCCCACGACCTGCTTACCGGCACCGACACCTACGCCAGCCAATATTCCGACAAGGACAAAGCTGATTTCCAAGCCTATATGGAGAAAGGTCTGAGCCAGATAGACAGTTCCATTGACAGAAAAACCGCCCAAGAAGTTTTTATTAAGATTTACGCCAATCCGGTTACAAATTATAAAAACCAAAACAAATGACAGCCTTATGAAAAGGACGCTTTTTATTATCGGATTTCTGGCAGCAATGGCGTTGTGTTCCAATAGCTTGCAAGCCCAGGACCTGCGCGACCGCATTGGCAACCAAACGGGCAAGATAGACAACAGCGGCACCGTGCGCGACCGCATCGGCAACAGCGTGGGCAAAATCGACTCCGACGGCACCATCCGCGACCGTATCGGCAACAGCATAGGCAAAATCGACTCCGACGGCACTATCCGCGACCGCATAGGCAACAGCATCGGCAAAGTGGAGAGCAACGGCACCGTGCGCGACCGTATCGGCAACAGCATAGGACGTATCGACGACGACGGCACCGTGCGCGACCGCATCGGCAACAGCATCGGCTCCGCCAAAGGAGTGGACAAGAGACAGGCCGCCGTGTTTTTCTTTTTCAACAAATTCGACCAATAGCCCAGCGGCATTTCCCGCAAATGGCAGGCATGAAAAACGGTTTGAAAAATAAATTTGGTGTTGTGAAAGAAATTTCGTATTTTAGCGTTTTCAAATCAGAAACAAAAAAATAAAATATTATTATCATGAGCGAAATTTTAAACCTGAATCCCAAGGAGTTATGGGCCAATTTCCACGCCCTGACACAGATTCCCCGTCCTTCGAAACACGAGGAAAAAGTAGTTGCTTATCTGGTAGAATTTGCCAAAAAGCACAACATCGAATGCAAAGTGGACAAAACCGGTAACGTGATTATGCGCAAACCTGCCACCCCCGGCATGGAAAACCGCAAGACCGCCATTATGCAGGCACACGTCGACATGGTTCCCCAGAAGAACAACGACACCGTGCACGATTTCCTTACTGACCCCATCAAGACCCGCATCGTTGACGGTTGGGTGAAAGCCACCGGTACCACCCTCGGTGCCGACAACGGCATGGGCGCCGCCGCCGCTATGACGGTGCTGGCCTCCACCACCCTGCAGCACGGCCCGCTGGAAGCTCTCTTCACCATCGACGAAGAAACCGGCATGACAGGTGCTTTCGGCCTCGAAAAAGACGTGCTCAAAGGCGACATACTCCTCAATATGGACTCCGAAACCGAAGGCGAACTCTACGTGGGTTGCGCCGGCGGTATCGACGCCACAATCACCATCGACTATAAGATGGAGAAAACTCCCGCCAACTACTGCGCTTGCAAGCTCAGCATCGGCGGTCTGAAAGGCGGTCACAGCGGCATGGACATCATCCTCGGCCGCGGCAACGCCAACAAACTGCTGTTCCGTCACCTGCGTTGGGTTGCAGAATGTGGCATCCGTCTGATAGCCATCGACGGCGGCAACATGCGCAACGCCATACCGCGCGAAGCATCGGCAACGTTCGCAATGCCCGTGGAACATAAGGACTGCATCGTTAAGGAATTCGAGAAAATCTCCACAGCTGTGAAGAAAGAGCTCGAAGCCACCGAACCCGACTACTGCATGAAATGCGAAGATGTGGCCCTGCCCGCCGAAGTCATCTGCGACGCCGACACTCAGAAACTCATCAACACCATCATGGTTGTCCCCAACGGCATCATCCGCATGAGCAACAGCATCAAAGACCTCGTTGAGACCTCTTTGAACATCGCCATCGTTAAGACCGACGGCCAGAAATTCACCATCCACGCTCTGCTACGCAGCTCTGTGGATAGTGCCAAGGAAGCCCTCGGCGAACGTCTTGTATGCCTTGCCGAACTGGCTGGCGGAAAATGCGAACTCAGCGGCGCCTATCCCGGATGGAAACCCAACATGGATTCGCCCATACTCACCACCATGCAGAAAGTGTACAAAAACCTCTTCGGCAACGAGCCCAAGATTATGGCCATCCACGCCGGTTTGGAATGCGGACTCTTCGGCGGAATGTACCCCAACTGGGATATGATCTCCTTCGGCCCGACCATCGCACACCCCCACTCACCCGACGAAGGTGTGGAAATAGCAAGTGTGGAGAAATTCTGGAACTTCCTTGTGGAAACCCTCAAGAACATCCCCGTGAAATAATTGTAACATTCACATTACCAAAGACAACGGCACTGAAGTGCCGTTGTCTTTTTAATAAAATACCTTGCAACCCCGTAGGGGTTGCCTCTCAATAACCCCACACTACTGTGTGGGGAACCAAAACTAGAATCATGAAAATCAAAGCCCTAATACCGATAATCCTGACAATGATAACCCTGAGTTGTTCCAAAAAAGAAAAGGTGGACCTCATTGTCCACAACGCAACGGTTTATACCGTAAATGAAGATTTCGCCACTGCCGAGGCTTTCGCCGTTAAGGATGGCCGTTTCGTGGCAGTAGGAACCAACGCCGAAATCCTCGGCAAATACTCAGCCGACAGCACCCTCGACATGCAGGGCAAGTTCGTGTTTCCGGGCTTTATCGACGGCCACAGCCATTTCTGCTCACTTGGCGAGAACATAGCCCGCTATGCCGACCTGGTGGGATGCCAGTCCTTCGACGAAGTGCTGGAGCGTCTGCAAGCACATGCCGAACGCTACCCCTCCGACTGGCTCCTTGGCCGCGGCTGGGACCAGAATCTGTGGTCCGACAAAGCTTTTCCCAACAACAGCCGTCTTGAACAGCTGTTCCCCGGCAAAAATATCTGCCTCACCCGTATCGACGGCCATGCCGGACTGGTGAGCAACAGCGTGCTTGCCATGCTCGGTTTCGATAAAACCACCCGCATCAACGGCGGACTGATAGAACTCGGCGCCGACGGCAAGCCCACAGGCATACTCCTCGACAACGCTTACGACCGTGCCAAAGCCATCATCCCGAAACTCACCCCCGACGAGAAATGCAACGCCATGCTCGCCGCACAGAAAGCCTGTTTCGAGGCCGGACTCTCGGGCGTGGCCGACGCCGGTGCCAGCATCGAGAACATCAACCTTATGGACAGCCTGCAGACAGCAGGAGTGCTGAAAATCAAGATAAACGCTTTTCTCAACGACGACTCCGCCACCCTCGACTATTTCCTGCCAAAGGGCATAATAGTGAAAGAACGTCTCTCGGTGCGTACCGTGAAACTCTACGCCGACGGAGCCCTCGGCTCGCGCGGTGCCAACCTTATCGAGCCTTACAGCGACGACCCCGCCAACCGCGGACTGATGATAAATACCCTTGAATACCTCGAAAATGTCTGCCGTCGTGCCTACGATGCAGGCTATCAGGTGGGGACCCACGCCATCGGCGACGCAGGAGTGCGCAACGTGCTGAAAGTGTATGCCAAATTCCTGAAAGGCAAAAACGACCAGCGCTGGCGCATAGAGCACTCGCAGGTGGTGGACAGCAACGACATCGCTCTTTACGGCCAGTATTCCGTGATACCCTCCATACAGAGCACCCACGCCACCAGCGACATGGGCTGGGCCGCCGACCGGCTTGGCAAAGACCGTGTGCGTTACGCCTACGCCCAGCAGATGCTTCTGCAGCAGAACGGATGGCTGGTGAACGGCACCGACTTCCCCATCGAGAGCATAAAACCCCTCTACACCTTCTTTGCTGCCGTGGCCCGCAAGGACCTCAATGGCAATCCCGCCCAAGGGTTCCAGATGGAAAACGCCCTCACCCGCGAACAGGCACTGCGTTCCATAACCATTTGGGCGGCAAAGGGTTATTTCGAAGAAAAGAACAAAGGCAGCATCGAGGCCGGCAAGGAAGCCGATTTTGTGGTGCTCGACAGCGACATTATGACCATCCCCGAAATGCAGATACCGCAAACTGCAGTGTTACAGCTGTTTGTATCGGGAGAAAAGGTTTTTGAAAAATAAGTTCTAATCACTAATCACCAACCACAGTTCACTGCTCACAGATCACTAAAAGGTGAGCGACCCTTTTTCACACGATTTCGGCTAATTGGGAAATTATTTCTGCGAAATTTCAATCTTTGTGAGTCCGCCTTTTTTGCCCACCACAAAGAGTTTCGGCTGTTCGCCGTTGTGCACGAAAGTGTCCATATACAGCGGCTGGCCAATGGCGAAGGCGGCAGCGTGGAAAGTGTCGCCCTCTTTCACCTTGGAGTTCTCCGATTTCAGCACGCGGAACAGGCCGTAGCCGAGATGTTCGAGTTGCAGAGTGCGTTTGGGGTTCCACGCTATCGTAAGACGGTCGCAGGGCGTTAGGTTCACCGCCTGCACCGACGCCGTGGTGATGTCGCACGAAGTCTGCTCCGCTTCCCTGCCGCAGTAGTCGGCTACGAAAGTATGCCAGTCTGGGTAGCCCACAAAACGGCACAGCACGTCGAGGGTGGCCTCCCGAATGGTGGGATAGCCGCTGATGTCGCCCCAAAGCCGGCGCAGGGTGTTCACGCCAAGCGTCTCGTTGTTGCGGCGACGCATCTCGTCGTACAGAAGCTGGAAATCCCTGAAAGAGTCCATCCGAAGCATAGAACGCTCTTCTACAAGGCGTTTCAGCATTTCCACTTGCGGTGAGTTGGTGTCCATATATCTGTAAATTTCGTTGTGCAAAGATACGAATTTTTTCCTGCCCTAATTATGCCCTTTTGCATTTTGGTGAAAAACAGATAATTCTGAAAGCGATTTTCATAGGGGAAAACGATGATTTTTTTTTGAAATTTTTCGTGTCGTTTGATGTTTTTTTCATACTGTTTGGCAAAATTCAAAAACTTTTATTATCTTTGCAATTATTATTCGGACAATAATCATAGTTTCAATAAAAACATGGATACCGAACAGCCGTCATCCACATCGGGATACACCAATCCGCTGGATTTCAACGCTATGAACGTCTTTTCCAACCACACGGAGATGGCGTCGAGAGGCTATTGCCATCTTTTAAAGGCGCAACGCTACGGACGATGGTTCGCTCTGAAAGCTCTGCAACCGCTATATGCTGAAAATCCGCAATATGCGGCGATGCTCGAAAAGGAGTTCCAATGTGCCATAATGCTGAACCACCCCAACATTGCCGCCACCTACGGCATTGAAACCGACGCCGTTGCGGGACGCTGCATAGTGATGGAATACGTGGAAGGCCGCACCCTTGCCGAGTTTATGAAGGAAAACCCTTCCTCCGCCCGTCGCCGCAAGGTGGCCATGCAGCTGCTCGACGCGATGCAGTACTACCACGCCCTGCAGATTGTCCACCGCGACCTCAAGCCCTCCAACATCCTCGTCACCCGCAACGGCGACAACGTGAAACTTATCGACTTCGGACTTGCCGATACCGACGACTACGCAATATTTAAAGGTCCCGCCTACACCCGTGGCTACGCCGCCCCCGAGCAGACCGTCCCCGACGGCGTAATCGGCTGTCGCACCGACATCTACGCTTTCGGGCTTGTGTTGCGACAGCTGTTTCCCCGCCGCTACGCCGGCATTGTGCGACGTTGCACACAGAACGCCCCCAACCGCCGTTATCCCGACGCGCTGTCGGTACAAAAGGCCATTGTCCGTGCCGACCGGCTGCGTGTGATACTGCCTGTCGTATTAGGCTTTGCCGCTATTGCCGTTGCAGCCGTATTGCTTTTGCCAAAAACAACCCTCAACAGCACTCCCGCCACCGAAGCACAAACACCCACCGCCCAAGCAACCGACACACTGCCGCAGTCCGACATTGAACCCACCCTACCATTTCCGGCACAACAAAAGGAATATCATCCGGAACAACAGCCAGAACAACAGCCGGAACAAAAGCCTGCGCCATCTCCCGTAAAACCTGCGGCCATAGGCATCTCCATGGACGAGGCGTTGCGACTTACCAACCGCATCTGCGACAATATGTACAACGCTTACTGCAACGAGGCGAAAACCAGCACATATAATTGCGTCAGACTGGCAGAACTTTTGGCTACCCAATACAGATTCTATATGGAAAAACGTATCTATCAGCAGGTGTTGGCTAAAATGCCCCAGTTGCGCGATGCCAACTCTTTTGAAGTCGAAAAGACATGGCAGCAGCTTTTCAAAATCAGCAATTCGACCGCCGATAAGATGGAGGCCTTTGCCAATAGCACCAATATGCCCGAATGCGACAAAGCCAGCATTGAAGAAATGGAAAAAAAATTGCTAGAAGAAATTAAGAAAGAAGGCTACATAGTCATCCGCTACAACCGACAATTCCTAAGCGGGGAACTGTGGGAAGAGAATTAGTAATTAGTTTGTAGTGTGGAATTTCGAGTTGGTAGTTAGTTCGGAACTCGAAGTGCGGAAGTTATTTAAAATGAACAATTAACAATGGTTTTAGATATTCAGACATTCGGGAAATCTGTTAATCCGAAAATCTTCACATCACCATTCCCCATCAATGTTCACAGATTACTTTTCATAAAAAAACTTTTTGCAGTTTAGATTTTTTTTCGTACATTTGCATCATCTTTCAAAATATACCGAAAATGCAAGCCATTGATACCCAATGTTATACAGAATTGCGCCAAAACAGGCGTAACTTTTTGGCTGTCAGCATTTTACCCCCCCCCATATTACTCGCTGAATTTCTATAAGTTACACCATTTGCTAACTTTTTTGCCGCATAACCAAAGTTTTGTGTGCGGGAGATTTGCATATCCGTGCTTAGGGCAAAAGTGGCGGCTTAGACCTTTGAATAACCTTTTAAAGTTTTTGATTTTAAATTTGTTGCAATTAGGGCAGTATTCGGACAAAATTTCTTTGTCTAAATATGGTATTTTTGCAAATGAAAAAACAGCAAGAGAAGAATATTAATAGAATTATTAACTAACAAAAAAAAGATTATGAAACTTGACAAAACCAATTGCATAGCGCAAACTGACGATTATGTTAACGTAGGGACTTGCCGGATTGAAGGTCCTGTTGGATATGAAAACATATCAAAAGCCGAAAAAGCCAGGGTGTTTGAAATTCCAAAAGTATGGAGAGAGAACGGCAAACAATACAAAGTGGTGTATGCACACATTAATGATTACAAGGATAATTCATCCGAATGGAGCAAAACTGTCGTGAAAGCACCAATAGGGTGCGAAGTAAGTACCTTATATCAAGTGGAATACTATGACTAAATCCATTTTGCAAACCATGCAGACCATCGTGGAGAAAGAGCTCCTGAAAGGGGCTTCCTCTCTGCAACAGGCGACATACAACGACCAGCGCACACTGATAAAGTCTTTCTTCTCGGGGAAAGAATATGGTTTAGGCATCGTTACGACACGCCTTGTGGTTATCGACTCGCTATATTCTACTAATGCGGCCTACAGTTATTTTTCGTTTGAGGAAATGGCTGAGAAAATATGTGCTCTTGGCGGCGAAGACAAGGCTCGCGACTACTTCTACAAGGTGGCTCTGACAGGAAAGGATGAAAAGAAACTTTTTTGTGAAGCATACGGCATACAGAAAAATCTTTCTGAGGGCAGCAAGCAAATGTCGCTATTGTCGAAATACGCCTACTATTCGCTCATAGGACACGGCGAAAAGTATCCTTTAGGGTTCCCGATATACGACAGTCTTGCAAAGGAAGCGTATCCTACTGTGTGCAAAATGCTTGGCATAAAACCTAAACATAGGTTGTCTTCCCTTGAGACTCCTGAAATTGGCGAATACATAGAGTGTCTGCAACAACTCAGAGAAAGTTTGTTTGGTAAAAGTATAGCACTTTTCAATGGTTTTCAGCAGTACGACATACTCGATGCCTACCTTTGGCGCATGGGCAAGTTCGAAAGCGGAAACTTTTCTCTGCTGCTTGGCAGGGACGACTATGTAAAATTCGTGCAGAAATTGGACCTTCAAGCCAAGAGCATAGGCAAAGGTAAGTTTGAGGAAAAAGATCCCGACTACAAAAAACGTATGGTTGACAAATACAAGGGAAATCCTTGCGTGTCGAAAGACAACAAGTTCGACTTTGGCAAGGCCGTAGTGATGCTTTGCCTTGAAAAAAAAATGAAACCATTTGCAGGAATTCGCAACGAAGCCTATATGAACGAATTGCTCAACCATTGGAGAATTTTTCACGAAAAGAAAATTTTAAAATAGTAATAATAATCGTAACTGTTAAAAACCAAAAAAATGGCAGCAAAATCAGCAATATCGGGTGAATACATCATCCAGAAGGAAGACAGCGGAAGCATTGTAGTTTACCGCATTTACGACAACACAAAAGGCGCTCTTCGCGAAGTGGCCGAAGAAAAGAATTTCCAGTACGATCCCAACTGGACAACACGTCAGTTCGGAAACAAAGTCTGCAAGGAGTTTGGCGATGGCAAAGAGGCCATTGTAGGATGTTATAATATCCGTGTACAGGAGAGTGGCAGCATAGAAGTGTTCCGCACCTACGACAACACCAAGGCCGCTTTGCGCGAAATTGCAGGAAATGTCGGTTTTGAGTTCGATCCCAACTGGAATACCCAGCAATTTGGAAGCAAACTCATTGACTTTGTAAATTCAAAATAATCAAGAAACAATTTGAACTTTTAATAAATCAGAAAACTATGGTAAACAAAGTACGCGTCTATGGAAAGGCGCAAAACCGCACGGCACTGGGCATTATGCACGCCTACATGGTAATGTACCCGCAGGCGACAATGGAAGACCTTCAAAAGGCTTTCCCTAACGAATTGAACCCCGACAGCGGGGTTAAGAAGAATTTCGTCAAAGCCGGGGACAAAGGCACCACCGCCAACTGGGACGGTTTCTTCCAGAAAGATGATGAACTGTTAACAATGGGCGACGGCAGCAAAGTTGCCGTGGTGAAGATGTGGACAAAGCCCAGCTTCGACCGCCTCGTGAGTCACGCCGCACAGTATGGCATTGAAGTGGCACAATTTGAAGCCGCCGACAAAGGCATAGGCCAGAAAGGCTCCTTCCGCCTCGAATACCTCAACGGCTATGTTCCCCCCAAACCCGTGTCGAAGAAAGGCATCCCATGGTGGGTGTGGGCTATCATTGCAGCTGTGGTGATAGGACTTATTATCGCTCTGCTTTGCCGACCGAAAGGCGAGAATGGCGTGGTAACTGTTACAGATACGGTTGTTAAAACTGTTGTAGACACTGTGTATGTGCAGCAACTGGAACAGATTGAAGAAAACTACAACGCCGCCGAATTCAAGCAGGGAAAAGCAGAACTGAGCGAGGATGCCAAGTTCGTTCTTCACGACCTTGCAAAGCTGATGAACAGCTATCCGGAACTTAAACTCCGTATCGAAGGCCACACCAGCGCCGAGGGCGACGCCGCCACGAACCAAAAGCTCAGCGAGGACCGCGCACAGGCCGCCGTCACTTTCCTTGTGGAACACGAAGGTGTTGATGCTAGTCGTCTGGAAGCCGCAGGTTTCGGAAGCAGCAAACTGAAAAACGCCGATGACCCAAAGGCACCCGAAAACCGCCGTACCGAATTTGAAATCATTAAATAATCACAAAATATTTTTTAAACATGAAAACTGACATTAAAATCTTATCCTCGTTTTTAGCCGCCGCCGTTTGGGCCGATGGTGAATACGATGAATTTGAGAAAGAATTTGTGGGCGACTTGGCCGAAGAATTGGAACTTCCCAAACTGGCCGAAACCCTCGAGAAAGAAATCAAGGCCACTGAAAAGATGAGCGAAGAGGAACTCGCCAACAATCTGGAAGCCGCCGCCAAGAAGGTGGACGCCGGCGAAAAAGAGGGCATCCTTTCACTCTGTCTGCAAATGATGTGCGCCGACGCTTTCCTCGCACAGGACGAAGTGGACAACTTCTTTGCCTTTGCCGACATCCTCGGCGTGGACGAAGAGGCCGCCAGCACACTCCTCGACGAATATGTGGAGGAAGAAGAAGATTTAATCATTGAGCAATAACCGTAAAACATTACATATTATGGCATTACAGAAAACCCAATCAGGCAAGGTGGACAAACGCACCAAAGAATACAAGGAGTTGGTAGAGCGTGCCAAAAAGGCTCGTGCAGCCCAGAAAAAAGCTGCCAAGAAACCGACTGTAAAGAAAAGCACCACAGCCGCCAAGCGTCGCGCCGACGGTCGTCTGGACCAGCGTACAAAGGAAGGCAAGGAAGCCGCCGCACGTATGGCAAAGGCCCGCAAGGCTCAGAAGAGTCTGAAAAACAGAATAAAAAAATTGTTTAAATAATCCATTTCAATACCAATTTAAAACGTTTTAATTATGGAAATTAAAGTTGATGGACGCCTTTTGGTGTCAACCCTTTGCAAGAACTTCAAAGACGAGTTCGGTGGCACACTCCGTGTGTACCAAGGTCAGAAACGCCTCACCGGCAGCGAAAAGGTGAGCGAAATCGCCAGCAAGACCGGCAGCTACGAATGCCGTGGCAGCAAGACCGTTGGCGGCTTCGAAAAAGACATGATGACCAACTTCGGTCTGAAAGTTCAGGTAGCTTCCTGCGACGATTTTGTATTGGCCCTCGACGAGATGACCCTGGCCAAACTGCCCGAAATCCCCAAGCAGGCAAAGAAAGCCGATATGGAAGCACTCAAATCAAAGTATGCCAAATAATAATGGCTTTAAACTAGTTGTGGCGGTGGGTGACTGCCGCCACAGCTCTATAAATTAATTACAATTATGAGTTTAGAATACTATCGCAAACGCCTTGTCGAACTTCGGGCACAAGTGACCAAAGAGCGTGAGGCGAAGAAAAAAGACAACGAACGTTATGCGGCTTACGTTAAGAACGCCTCGTCGCCGAGCAGCAAGGCCAGCTACCGTAAGCAGAAAATTGACCACGCCGCCAGCCACGACCGTCGTATCGAAAGTCTGAAGCGCGAGATTGAACGCACCCAAGAGACAATAAAACGGGAACGTGAAAGAGCCAAAAGAAAGTGATGCAGAAGTTCAAGCGACAGCTGGCCCTCGTCTTCGACGACAACCTGCGCACAAAACAATGGCAGAATATCGCCGACTGGGTCATCATAGGCCTCATCATTGTGAGCACCGTCGAGGTGTTCCTTTCCACCTTCGACCCAATAGCCGAACGCTACGGCACGACGGCCCGGCAGCCTATTTTTCAACACTTCCAGTCAAAGAAATGCGTGACGCCACCCTCTCGGCCGGACTTGCCGCCGAGATTTCGAACTCTGCCGGCACATACGTATGCAACCACACCATGTATGAATGCCTTTATCGCATAGAACACAGTGGTTTGAAAACACGGGCAGGATTTGTCCATGTGCCGCAGCTTAAAGAAAACGGAGCCATTGGGTTGGACAAAATGGTGAAAGCCGTAAATATCGCAATAGAAACAATAAAACAATAAAACAATAAGCCATGTCAATATCAAAAACAAGATCTGTACTTTACAAGACAGCAAAAGTGTTGGGCGACATCGACGCCGTAAAGAAAGGCAAAGCAGGAAAACGCGTGAAAAACCGCGTGTTGGGTAAACTTACCGGCAAACTGCTGAAAAAATTCTAACATATAAAAAACTCAATATGAAGAAATTACTTCTGCCTTTGGCTTGCGCTCTGGTGTTTTTCACCTACAGCTGCAATTCCAATTCTACAAAGTCGGGACTTTTCGACGAAGAGGTCTATGAGAATCCTCACATGCAAGACGACGAGGCACAGAAATACGGCCACATGATGAACGTTCTGGAGGACTTGGATGCGATGACGAAAAGTTATGCAGCCAACAAGAACGAAGAACGGTTCAAAAAGCTCGCCGATACTTACTCGGAGCTAAACTACGAATATGACGACAGCAAGATGGATGCCGAAGGCCGTCGGCAGGGCATGCTGCTGCAAGCTCGTGTGGATTCGTCCCGCAATGCCTTGGGAGAGCTCATAAAGACAGAGCTAAAGACAATGAGATTCCCCCTCGTAAGCGAAGAGGATCGTCTTATAGAGACAACGCAGACCTGGCCGATATATCTTCAGAAAGGCAACAAACTGCATTACTCGTTGACAACAAGCGGCAATGTGACTATGAAAATTCTCAATGCCGATGCACACAATGTACTGAGAACATACGCCGGCAAAAAACAACTGGCCGACTCAATCGCAATACAGAACAGCGCCATCTATCTTGTAGAGCTCAGTCCTCGAGGCTCTGCATATATCGACCTAAATGTCAGCCAACAGTATGCCAACGTGGAACAGATGAACGAAAAGAAGCGCTCTATCAGTGTGGACACCGTGGAATGTGGTCCAAAAGACTATATGGCGGTGAAGGTACAGGGTATCGACATGCACAGTATCTTCGAAGAGCCTAAAAAAGTGACACTTCGCTCAGTGGGCAAGGCCTTCTTCGGAGGCTCTTCGCGTGCGGTGGTAACCCTCGATGTTCCAAGGGGATGTACCGACCTGATGTACAACCTGCGTATCTCTACCGACGAAGGCGACGTGAGTAGCGACGGCGATTTTGACAAACGCATGACCAATTCTTATAAAAAGATACGTTTTCTTGGAATACCGCTCTACGAGAGAGAAAAAAGCCGCAGCAACCTCTTCCGTGAATTGCTGTATAGCGACAAGCCCGTGCGCGACGAGGATGCTTACTGCAATGTGTATGTATTTACTAACCAAAACGAAGCCAAGAAATTCCAAGATGGAGAGGACCCGGCCAAACTGAAATACAATATCGACCTTTCACTTATGGGCACCCAATCGTGTAACGGACGAATCCCCGCTAAAGGACTTTCAAAGGTTTACTTCGGATTCGCCAACGAACGATTCCGCTACTCCAACTACCTGTGGCTCGAAGTGATAGCCGCCTCCCCCAAGGACGAGTACTATAGAATAAGCTACAAGCTGGATTAGACATCTAAAACAAAGCAATGACAACACGAGGGGAGGCAGATTGCTTCACCCCTCACCAAATTCATATTAATTGGCGAATTGCCCCCCCCCTCCCCCGCCGGAAGGGGGATTTTTTTGCCACACCCGCAAAAGTAGGAAAAATGACAAGTATTTTGTAATCAGTAGTTTAGGCGAAAATCACAGAGCCACCTGCAAATAATTGCTTTTTCACAACACAAAAAAACAAAAATTCCAAAAAAAAATTGCAGTTTCCATATTTTTTCCGTATCTTTGCTAATTGGGAGAGGATGTTTTTTTTGAAAACGCCCTGCTTTTAAGCTATTGTGCATCAGTATTTTATATATTGTGTGCCAATATGGGTGAAACCGAAAAAACATCACTCCCGACAACGATTAAAGTATTACAACATTTAAAAGACATACAAAACAAATGGAGAAAAGAAAGATAGAGTTCTGTTTGGTTTACAGAGACATGTGGCAGTCGTCGGGTAAGTTCGTGCCCCGCATCGACCAGCTGCAGGAGATAGCCCCCGTCATCATCGACATGGGCTGTTTTTCGAGAGTAGAGACCAACGGCGGTGCCTCGGAACAGGTGAACCTGCTGTATGGCGAAAACCCCAACAAATCGGTACGCGCTTGGTGCAAGCCTTTCAACGAAGCGGGCATCAAAACGCAGATGCTCGAACGCGCCCTCAACGGACTGCGTATGTACCCCGTGCCCGCCGACGTGCGCGAGCTTATGTGCAAGGTGAAAAAAGCGCAGGGCGTGGACATAGTGCGCTCTTTCTGCGGCCTCAACGACCACCGCAACCTCGAACTTTCGATAAAATACGCCAAAGCCGCAGGCCAGATCTCGCAGGCTGCCCTCAGCATCACCTACTCCGAAATCCATACCGTGGAATACTATATGGGCGTGGTGGACAAACTGGTGGAATATGGTGCCGACGAGATAGGACTCAAGGACATGGCCGGCGTGGGACGCCCCGTAATGCTAGGCCGACTGGTGAAATGCATCAAAGAGAAATACCCGCATATCCGCGTGCAGTACCACGGACACACAGGTCCCGGTTTCTCGGTGGCCTCGGTGCTTGAGGTTTGCAAAAACGGCGCCGACATCATCGACGTGGCTATGGAACCTCTGTCGTGGGGAATGGTTCACCCCGACGTTATCACCATCCAGGCCATGCTTAAGGATGCCGGTTTCGACGTGCCGGAAATCAACATGAAAGCCTACATGCAGGCACGCAGCCTCACACAGAAATTCATGGACGACTTCCTCGGCTATTTCATCGACCCGAAAAACAAGATAAGCACCTCGCTGCTTGTTGGCTGCGGTCTCCCCGGCGGTATGATGGGCTCCATGATGGCCGACCTCAAAGGTGCTCACGCAGGTATCAACATGTTCCTCAAAAAAGCCGGCAAACCCGAACTCAACGAGGACGAGCTGCTGGTGGAACTCTTCAACGAAGTGCAGTACGTATGGCCGAAAGTTGGCAACCCGCCGCTGGTAACGCCTTTCAGCCAGTATGTCAAAAACATAGCTCTGATGAATATTATGCAGATGGCGCAGGGCAAACCGCGCTACTCGCAGATGGACCAGAACACTTGGGACATGATTCTGGGCAAGACCGGCAAACTGCCCGGCACCCTCGCACCCGAAATAGTGGAGCTGGCCAAGGAAAAAGGCTTCGAATTCTTTACCGGCACACCGCAGGACAACTACCCCAACGAACTGCCCAAATATCGCAAGATGATGGAAGAAGAAGGTTGGGACTGCGGTCAGGACGACGAAGAGCTGTTCGAGATGGCAATGCACGAACGCCAATACCGCGACTACAAGTCGGGCGCTGCCAAGAAGAAATTCGAAGAAGACCTCGAACGTGCCAAACAGAAAGCCGCTGCCGGTCCGGTAGCCGCCGCTCCCGCCAAACCTGTTGACGCCAAACAGGCTGAAGTGGAACGCATGATGGCCAAGTACCCCGACGCCAAACCCGTTACCGCCAAGGCCGACGGCACCATCATCTGGGACCTCACCATGAACGAGCAGTCGATGAACCCGCCTATCGGGACACCTTTCAAGGAAGGCGACACCATGTGCTACGTGATAGCCTACTACGGCAACGACCCCGTTACAGCACTCTTCAGCGGCAAGCTGATGCACGTTTTCGCAAAACAGGGCGAAAAGGTGAAAAAAGGCGACATCGTGGCTTTGATACAATAGCAGAAAACAATAAAACGGGAGTGTCGTCGAAAAAAACGGCATTTCCGATTTTTTTTCAATTTAAAACGTAAGAATTCAATAAATTAAACGACAAATCAATAAATTATTAATTTAAAAATTAAAAAAAATGAAAAAAGTTATTTTAATGGCAGCCGTGGCTATGCTGTTTGCAGCAACAGCCGCCGCACAGGGAAAAGTTACAACTTCTGCTAAAGGCACTCCAGCCAATGCGGTAACAACATGCAAAAAAGATGCAAAATGCCCCAACGCTTCACAGTGTCAAGGCCAGAAAGTGGATGCCACTACAGCAAATAAGGGTAATGTCACCAATGCAAGAGCAAACGGTACTGTATCCAAAAAAGGTGCCACCGCTACCGCTTCAAAAGCTAATGTTGACGGTAAGGCTGACAAAATTAAGCCAAACGGCAACAATTCAGCAACTATGAAGGTCCAAAAGTAACAGAAATTCGTAACTAAACGCTCTCTTTTTTCGTTTCAATACAAAAATTTGGTAATGGACGAAAAACAGATAGTAGAATCTCTGAAACAACACGACCCGGAAGCCTTTCGCATGGTGTACGACAAGTACCACCAGCGATTGGTCTATCTGAGCTATGGCATCGTGCACAACAACGAGGATGCCGAAGATATAGTACAAGAAGTCTTTATTGATGTGTACGATGCCATTTATAACTTTAAGCAGGAATCGAAACTCTCCACCTGGCTGCACCGCATAACTATGAACAAATCGTACAACCTGCTGAGGTACAAAAGGGTGCACAACATATTCACAAAAATGGAGGAGTCGCTGCTGCAACGGGCCGACAAACCCGACGACTCCGAAGAGAAAGACGAAAAGATAGAACAACTGCACAAAGCTATAGCAGCACTGCCAAAACGACAAAATATGGTATTTACCATGTTCTTCTACGAGAAGATGCCGCAAAAAGAGATAGCCGAAATAATGGGCGTGGCACTGCCCGCAGTGGAACAGCTGATTTTCAGAGCGAAACAGAACATACGGAAAAACATAAAAATCGAAGATTAAAAACAAAGAAAGGAGTATTTTATGACAACCAACGACATTCAATTCGACGACTTCCTGCAAACCACCATCGAACGGGACTGCAGCGCCATGGGAGGCACAGCACACTCGTTTGCCGGAACTATGCAGAAGATTGAGCAGCGTCGGGCCGCAAGCTCGCAACGCCAGAAAATCGCCATCCGCGTGGTTTCGACAATGATACTCGCTCTCATTGTTACCAACATACTGCTGCTTACCACAGGCAACTCCGACTCCATGACGGACGACGGTTTCATCAGCGAGTCGACAAGTTATTTCACCGAAATCCTCCAATAATATAATAATATGAGCAAAAGAGGGAAAAGAATTACAGTGTCGGTGCTTATAGCACTGCTGATAATAAGCAACATAACAACGCTTTACATGCTGCTTAGCAACCGTCCCAAACGCGAACACCTCGCCGACAAGCTGGAGCTTACAGGCCAGGCACGCGAAGATTTTATCGCCATAAAGGAGAAATACAAGGCTAAGTCGAAACCCACCATCGACTCGCTGCGCCAATGCCAGGCACAGCTGCTGGTGCTTACCATCAACAAGGACAACGACTCGCTGCTCGAAGCCACCAAGGACCAAGTGGTGTGCTACCAGCACGACCTGCTGGACAATATACTGGCACAGTTCGAAGAGTCGCGCGCCATGCTCGACAGTGCTCAACGCGTGAAACTCGACTCCTTCTATTTCGAGAAATTCCAGTGCCCCATCAATTTTCTGCACCGCAACCCTCCGCAATCCAACCGCAAACATGGAAGACGCCACTCCCGATAGCGACGGAATGTACCGTTACCGCTACCCGCGTCCGGCCGTCACCGCCGACACGCTGGTATTCTCCGCCGACAGAAAAGAAATTTTACTTATTCGTCGTAAAAACGAGCCATACAAAGGCTGCTGGGCTTTCCCCGGCGGCTTTCTTGAGATGGACGAAACCCTCGAACAATGCGCCCGCCGCGAATTGATGGAGGAAACCACCGTCGCTGCCGGCGAGATGCACGAGTTAGGCACCTATTCCGCTGTGGACCGCGACCCCCGCGGAAGGGTAATCACCACGGCCTATTACACTTTCGTTGACAAAAACACCGTGCAACCCCACGCCTCCGACGATGCCGCCGAAATAGGCTGGTTCCGTTTGGACAGCCTCCCCCCTTTGGCTTTCGACCATCAAGAAATTTTGGCCGATGCCCTTTCTGCTTTTGAATCTTAGTAATCCCACAAATATCATGAAGAAAATATTTTACTCCTTAGTTTTCGCCTCGCTGGCGATAATAGCCGGATGTACAGGCCGTGTCCAGGTTGAGAACCAGATAGACTGCAATGTCGACCCCGACGAGTATTTCGGACAGAGCTACAATGCGTCGGATTTCCAGTTCTGGCGTGTGCTTGGAGAAAGCGAAGCCGCCAATATTATCGACTCCCTCGAACGTATGCTGGGCGAAATTGCCGATGACGAAGCCGATATCGAGTCGGGAGGCAGGTTGGTGCATGTGCCCGACACTGCCGCTTTTGGCGAAGCGCTTCGAAAGATGACCTTGAAATTTGCAGACGGAACGCCTTACCATTACAGCTGGCTAAAGGACGAGTACACTGGCGATTACTGCGAGTTGCTTTTCCTCTATGGCGATGCCGAAGGCCGTCCCCTTATCGACGGAAGTCATGTGGATTCGGCCAGTGTTGTGGAATGGAACGGACAAATGTCGGTGGATTTCGTTTTCGACAAAGAAGGAACGGAGATGTTCCGTAAACTCACCGCCGCAACAGTAGGCGAAAGATTGGCCATGACCTTGGGCGAAAGTGTGTTGTCCGTCCCGAGAGTGAACAGCGAAATTAACGGTGGCAGATGCTCTGTGTCGGCCACCGATACCGAGAAAGCCTGCGCCATAGCCGCAGTTTTGAACAAGAAATAGTTTTTTTCTTCGGAAGTTGGAAAGAATGAAGGTCTGACTTTGGTAGTCAGTAATTAGTTTGTGGTTAGACAATGCGGGGAGGGTGACAAACTCACCCACCACTTGCGGGTAAGTCCCAATAATAATCGCAACTTTGCATGACAATTGCGACCAATAGCTACATGACGTTATGAATTTTGCATATATGAAAAAGATGAATTTGTTTGCAAGAATTTTTCATTTATTTAATGGAAAAGAAATAGAATCGAAAGGTATTGAGGTTTATAAAACTTGCAGACATTATAAAATTATAACTATGTATAAATTAAAAGCAGGGTCATATCTCTCTGGTGAACCTGTTTTTATACTTCCTTTAGATATTACGACAGAAAACCTTTCTGAAGTAATTTTTGAGTGTTTGAACCATAGTTGTCTTGTTTCAAAATCAGAGGAAGATAAAATATGGAATAATAGGAAACAACTATTAAAAAAATTAAAGGAACCTTCATTTAATGCGTTGTATAAAAATTCGGTAAATTGTGATATTATTTGTGTTGAAAATCAAAAGATAACAATAGAACCTAAAATATATCTCGGTTTAAGAAAAGGATTGGTAACAGATACGGAAAGAGTTGTTGAATTAGATTTTTCTAAGTCAAACTATATGGATGTTGCCCAAGTAGTTATTGATTTGTTAACTTAAAGAATTGCGGCAATTATTTTCGGTTGTTGCGGATTACAAATCCGCAACAGTGAATTTAGGGATTTGAAATCCAGATACTTTATTGCGTCGTATGAAGAAAGGTTCAGTGAACCTTTCGATAGCCGTAGGTGGAGAACTCACAAATCCGCCGCAACCGGTTGGCGGCACTTCGACAAGCTCAGTGACCGCAAAGCTTTCTCGGTGGCTGAGCCTGTCGAATGTGAAGAAACATTCAGTGAATGTTTCGATAGCGTAGCGGAGAACCACGTCTTCACATCTTAACGCCTTAACTCCTTCACAAATGATTCCGACTTCCGAGCTAAAATCAGTCTCTGAAAATGAAATACACTGCACCCAACATGCAAAGGCACGCCCAAACATAGTTGAGTTTGAACGGCTGGTTCATCACAATCATGGAGAAAGGTATGAACACCGACAGCGACACCACCTCCTGAATGATTTTGAGCTGCGGCAGGGTGTACACCGTGGAGCCGATGCGGTTGGCCGGCACCTGTATCATATATTCGAAAAAGGCTATCAGCCAGCTAACTATGGCCGCCACGTACCAAGCACGGTTCGACATGTTTTTCAGGTGTCCGTACCAAGCGTAGGTCATGAAACAGTTGGAGCAAACCAGCATAAAGATTGAAACCACACGGGGGTTGGAAATTATCTGCCACATTCTTCGTCAACAAGTTTTAAAAGGTCCATAAATACATTGTTTACAGTGCGTTCCACGGTGCGGGAGCGGTTGTTGCCCAGATGCAGCACCCGTGTCACGGTCTTGTGTGCCGAAGCCACGCCTATCCACACCGTCCCTACGGGTTTCTGCGGTGTTCCGCCCGAGGGTCCCGCCACGCCGGTAGTGGCCACGGCATAGTCGGCGTTGGCTCTGCGGCGGGCGTTCTCGGCCATCTGCGTCACCGTCTCCTCGCTCACCGCTCCAAAAGTCTCGAGGGTGTCGTGCCTTACGCCCAAGATATTCTCTTTCAGCTCGTTGGAATAGACCACGAAGCCGCCTTTGAAATACTGCGAGGCACCGGGCAGACGCGTGATGCGACTTGCTATGGTGCCTCCGGTGCAGCTCTCGGCGGAGGTCAGCGTCGTGCCGTGCTGCAGCATCTTCTGTGCCACGCATTCCTCCATGCTTTGGCAGTCGATGCCCGCCACATATTGTCCTGCAATGGCAATAAGTTTGTCGCGTTCGGCAAAAAGCTGTCGCTCAATGGCTTGGCGGTCGGTGCCTGTTGCCGTTATGCGCATTTTAATCATCCCCGCTTGGGGCAGGTAGGCCACTTTGATGTTTTTTGGCAAAGCCAGCTCCCATTGCTCCACCAAGTCGGAGAGGAATGACTCGCCTATGCCTTGGAAAATCACATTGGTCTGCACAATCTCCGAGTTGTCGAGCCGACTGCGGAGTTTGGGCATAACGCACTGTTCCATAAGATATTGCATCTCGTCGGGCACTCCGGGCATCGACACCACGATTTTGCCATCCACGTCGAACCACATACCCGGGGCGGTGCCCATCTTGTTGAGCAGCACGGTGCAGTTGTCGGGCACAAGGGCCTGCATACGGTTGACGGGCGTTACCTCGTAGCCCAGCACCTTGAAACGTTCCTCCACGTTGCGCAGGCTTGCGGCGTCCTCTATAAGTTTGGCGCCGAAGAAACGGCAGAGCGTGTGTTTGGTGATGTCGTCCTTGGTGGGACCGAGACCGCCGGTTATCAGCACCACGTCGGCCATTTGCAGCGAAGTGCGCAGGCACTCCTCGATATCTTCGGCCTTGTCGGAGATGGTAACCACCCTCACCACGTCGAAATTGCTGGCGGTGAGCATCTGCGACATCGCGGCGGCGTTGGTGTTCACCACCTGTCCTATAAGCAGCTCGTCGCCAATGGAAACTATTACAACTTTCATAAAACCAATTGTTTATGCAATAATCGATATTTCAAAAAAGAGATACAAAAGTACACTTTTTTTCGCAGAAATGCCACCAAAGCGTCGCCGAAGCTACAAAAAAGAGTTTCCGTAAATAAAACGCACAAAAACGTCTTTTATAATCCTTTGAAATATGGTAGGTTATGGCGAAATCAACTTTTGTTGAAAAGAAAAACGCAAAAAATGTTGCTCAATTGAAAAAAAAAATGTAACTTTGCAAGTCGAATTATTTGTTTGGCAACCTTGTGGCGAAGCATATATAAGCGTAGCGCAAATCTCTGAAAATCAGAACTGCCAAGCAATAAACGACCGACATAAAAACTACAAAAATACAAAGTAAATACACTACTTGTGGAAAATTACAGAATAAATGTAAACTACGCCAAGGCACTGTTTCTGCTGGCCACGGACACCGGAGAGGTGGAGACCGCCTGCCAGGACATGAAATTTGTGCATCAGGTATGCGTGGAAAACCACGTGCTCAACGTGCTTTTCAGCAATCCTGTGATCAAAGAGTCGAAAAAACTTGGCATAATGCGCGAACTTTTCGAGGACAAGGTGAGCCGTCTTACGATGACTTTCCTCGAATTTGTTGTCCGCAAACGCCGTGCCGTTAGCCTCAAAGGCATATCGGGCGCTTTTCTGGACATGTACCGCGAAAGCAAAGGCATTGTGCTCTCCGAGCTGCGCACCGCCGTGGAAATCGACGAGGATACCAAACAACAGATTACCAAGCTGATATCCGACTACACGCATAAAACCGTGGAGATGAACACCGTAACCGACCCCTCGATGCTGGGCGGTTTCTGTGTGACCTTCGACAACAGCATGTACGACGCGCGCATCAGGACACAGATTAGCAAACTGCTGAAAGAGTTCAGCAAGAACGTTTACGAGAAATCCATTTAACGATAATAATATAGTTTTAGATATATGGCTGAAATCAAACCTGCCGAAGTATCGGCGATACTGAAGAAACAACTGGCCGACGTTGACCTCAACGTGGAATTGGAAGAAGTCGGCACCGTGCTCACCGTCGGCGACGGTATTGCACGCGTTTACGGATTAAACAACGCCCAGTCGAGCGAACTCGTGGAATTTGAAAACGGCGCCCAAGGCATCGTGCAAAACCTCGAGGAAGACAACGTTGGTGTGGTGATGCTGGCCGAGGCCGACGACATCAACGAAGGCGACACAGTGAAACGTACCAAACGCATCGCCTCCGTCCGCGTGAGCGAAGCTATGATTGGTCGTGTAATCAACACCATCGGCGAGACCGTCGACGGTAAAGGCCCCATCGAAGGCGAGACTTTCGAGATGCCTCTGGAACGCAAGGCTCCCGGCGTTATCTTCCGCCAGCCAGTGGAACAACCCCTGCAAACAGGTATCAAGGCTATCGACTCCATGATACCCATCGGAAGAGGACAACGTGAGCTTATCATCGGCGACCGCCAGACCGGTAAGACCGCTATCGCTATCGACACCATCATCAACCAGAAGAGTTTCTACGATGCCGGCGACCCCGTGTATTGTATCTACGTGGCCTGCGGACAGAAAGGCTCCACAGTGGCCAACATAGTGAAAACCCTCGAAGAGAAAGGCGCCATGGCTTACACCGTGGTCGTGGTGGCAACAGCCTCCGACCCCGCCGCCATGCAGTTCTACGCCCCGTTCACCGGTGCCGCCATCGGCGAGTACTTCCGCGACACAGGACGTCACGCCCTCGTAATCTACGACGACCTCAGCAAACAGGCTGTGGCTTACCGCGAAGTTTCGCTGCTGCTCCGTCGTCCCCCCGGACGTGAGGCTTACCCCGGCGACGTGTTCTATCTGCACTCGAGACTCCTCGAAAGAGCCGCCAAGATAATCAACAACGACGCCATCGCAGCTACCATGAACGACCTGCCCGAATCGCTGAAAGGCAAAGTGAAAGGCGGCGGATCGCTCACAGCACTGCCTATCATCGAGACCCAGGCCGGCGACGTTTCGGCATATATCCCCACCAACGTGATTTCCATCACCGACGGTCAGATATATCTGGAAACCAACCTGTTCAACTCAGGTGTGCGTCCCGCCATCAACGTAGGTATCTCGGTGTCGCGTGTGGGTGGTAAGGCACAGATCAAATCGATGAAGAAAACCGCAGGTACCCTGAAACTCGACCAGGCACAATACCGCGAGCTGGAAGCCTTCTCCAAATTCGGCTCCGACCTCGACGCCGCCACCAAGGCAGTGCTCGACAAAGGCGCACGCAACGTGGAGATACTGAAACAGCCCCAGTACACACCTATGAAAGTGGAAGACCAAGTGGCTATCATCTACTGCGGTACCAACGGACTGTTGTCCAACGTGCCCGTTGACAGAGTACGCGACTTCGAGACAGAATTCCTGTTCTTCATGCGTCAGAATCACGCCAACGTGCTGGACAACCTGCGCGCAGGCAAACTCCTCGACGAAGACACCAAGATTCTGAGAAGCGTGGCCGCAGACCTGTCAAGAAAATACGCCAAATAACACTTTCATCACAAAAATCGACACTGATTTATGGGAAATTTAAAGGAAGTACGCACACGCATAGCGTCGGTTAGCTCCACACAGCAGATAACATCGGCAATGAAGATGGTGTCGGCTGCCAAATTCCGCAGAGCGCAGAACGCTATTGTGTCGATGCGTCCCTACGACAAGCAACTGTCGGATATCATCCGCGACATCAACGTCGAGGACGGCGTGGACACCCC
>JAEENM010000134.1 GCA_016283745.1 Bacteroidales bacterium
GACCCAGACCTTCGCCAAAAAGAGGAGCGTTTTCGTCGATGTCCTCAGGTTTCATGTCTTCGAGGTTGAGCACCTCAATTATCTGTTTCTTAAGCTCTAATATCAGTTCTTCCATTGTATTTTTTATTATCTTTTTTTCGAAAATTAAAAGTGCAAATATACGATTTTTTTTTGAAAGTGACGAGTGAATTGTGATTAGTGATTAGAAAAAAGATGGAAGTAGTTGATTTATAGAATAATACCATTTTCCGCCCTTGCAATTCTATTTATGGCTTTTTAGAGAGAGACGAAAAAGTGTCTTTTACAAAATACACATTTTGGGTGTTTTTGTTTTCTACGGAAAACAAATTTGCACAAATGGTTTGTAAAAAAAATGTGCAGAAAAACGACTTTTTCTCGTTTATCTGTACAATTTTTTTTAAATACATGACAGGCTGGTGGTTTATGTCGCCCGTTGTTCACGTGTATGATTTAATACATTTGTTTTCACGATTGCTTCGCAATTCGGGGCGAAATGGTTGGAATATCGTTTTGCTGATCGGAGGTTAACACCGCCGGCTATAGTCTGTCGCACCTTTGGGGCTTGCACAAAACACTTTCTATTGTGGCGGATTAGAAATTTGCAAAACAGCCATTCTTGTACAGTTACAAATCATGATGCGCACCCCATTATCACCCTCGCAATCAACACTATACCAAGAACAATTGGTGCTATCGAATAAAAGACAATATGGATGACATTTCCTGCCTTATCACCATAAAATTGTTTCATCTTTTCCAATTTCCCGAATTTATCCGGGTTATTACGCCTTATAATGAAGGAATAAATTCCAAAACCAATAGCAAGCAAGCCAAAAATAGTGTTTAGTATATCCATTTTTTATTATTTTAAGTTACTATCTAATGTGGATAAAAACCACTTTCTAAAATGCAAATATACATATTTATTTCCAATGGCCAACTTTTTTTTAAAAAAAACACTGATTTTTAGCTATTTACATTAGTGTTATTATGGAATTACTGGAAATAATTCGCATCCGCCGGAAACGATTTATACATCATGCTGAAAGATTGTGTTTTCTCGGCTTCGCTATCGAAACATTCTTCACATGTCGCCCCTTCGGGGCTCTATGGTTGTGGGTGATATTTCCTGACCGGCGGTTCACACCACCGGCTGTAATCTGTCGCCCCTTCGGGGCTGTTTTGAGGAGTGTTAGATCATTATAAAATTATTTTATGCTCTTTAATGAAGTGAACGCATTCCTCTGCTATTTTATTCAACAATTCCGTTGTTACAATAGAAAGTTGATTTGTATGAATGAGCAATTTAGGAGTTTCCCCTGTTATTTCATGATGAATATTGTACCAATTCCTACCTAATTTATCGTTGTTGTTATTATTATTGGTATCGCCATCCCAATTGACACTGAATATTTTTTGCAAATCAATATCAAATTCGCGTGGGTAATGACCAGCTGCCACTATAACTATTGGAAATTGCTGATAAAAATCCTCTCGAAATAAAAACTTCCTAATTTTAATGCTCTTTTCACGATCAATAGAATCCACGTCTTTGCTATATTTTGCCGTTACTGCATTTAATTCGGACAAGAAACAATATTCATGTATGAATATTATGTTTTGTTTTTCTTCAGAAACTGAGATATTCAAATCTTGTAAAATTTTGTTTAGTAATTTTTGATAATTATACCAAGTGGCACTTGTTCCGCAATTGTTGTTTCTCTTTTTTTTGAAAAACTGACCTCTATATGGATATAAAGGGTTTATAGGAAGTAGGTCGCTTGTTTCCCATAGTTCATCTTTATCAGCATTCTGTAATGTTACATTATTATCCACATTATGTTTCCAGTTTATGAAATTATTCAAGACCTCATGCTCGTATTGCCATTTATTCGTTTCTTTGTTAATGGCACACTCTTTGCCCAGAATCAATATTTTTGAATTGGGATTACCCGTTCCTAAATATTGTCCATACAAACTATTCTGTTTATCATTTACTTTAGACACTATTTCATTGAACGAATCCGGATAATTTTTAGCTACTTTATTCATACTGGTTTGTTTTAATATTTCTGCAAATATACACATTATTTCAAAACTGCGACAGAAAAGTGTGAAATTTTACAAAAAGTGCGACTAAAAAGTGTGAAGTTAGTGATGCGTGATTTGTGATTAGTGATTTGTGATTAGTGAAGGTGTGCCTTCGACACTTCGACAAGCTCAGTGACCTCAGGCACCGAGCGGTGTGTGAGCTTGTCGAACCCCCGCATCGATTTACTGCAAACTCCTCACTACAAACTCAAAACTAAAAATCATTGTTCATTGTTAATTACTAATTACTCATTACAAATTACCAATTAAACAAAGCATTCCGCTGCCATGCCGTCGGCCATAAGGAGGCCTTTTTGTGTGGGACGAAAGGCTGTGCCGTCGTCGGTGAGGAGTCCGCGCTGGACGAACTGCCGGGCTTTTTCGGCAAAAAGCTGAGCAAAAGTGGGGAACCGCCGTTCCGACACGCTCTTTTCCACCCCTTTGGCTGTGCGCAGGGCTGTCATCACGTACTCGTTGAAAAGGTCGGCGGCGGTGAGCTCCTCGCTCTCGCTGAAGGGGGTGCCGTTTTTCACACCTTTAATATATGCAGCAATATCGGCAACGTTCCACTGCCGCCGGGTGCCGCCGTACGAGTGCGCCGCCGCCCCGAAACCCAGATACCGAGTGCCGTCCCAATAACCGCTGTTGTGACGCGAGTGTCTTCCGCTTTTGCAGAAGTTGGAAATCTCGTACTGCTCGAAACCGTTTTGTTTCGCCCACTGTATCAGGGTGTTGTATTGGGAGATAACCATTTCTTCATCGCAGGGTTGAATTTTGACTTTTTCCACAAGTTTGGCGTAGGCGGTGCCATGCTCCAGAGTGAGCGAGTAGCAGGAAAGATGCTGTACGTCAAGCGTTTCCACGATGGCGAGGTTGCTCTGCCAGTTGTCGGACTGCGGTATGCCGTAAATCAAATCGATGGAGATATTGTCAAAACCGCTATCCTGCGCTGTCTTCACAGCCTGCACCGCCTGCTGTGCTGTGTGACGGCGATTGAGGAGTTTCAAATCGGCATCGGAAAAGGACTGCACCCCGATGCTCAACCTATTCACGCCCAGCGTTTTAATCTCGTGCAGGTATTCTTTGGTAAGTTGTTCGGGATTGGCCTCGAAGGTAAATTCTTCCAGCTGCGACAAATCGTAGCAACGGTGGAGTGTATCCAGAATTTTGGAGAGTTGCGGAGGGGTGAGCAGCGAGGGCGTGCCGCCGCCAAAATACAGTGTCTTAGCATGTTCCGTACCGATTTCGTCCTTGCGCTGTGCCATTTCGGAGCAGAGGGTGTCCACGTAGGTGTCGATGTCGGCCACGCTTTTCTGTGGCAACGAATAGAAGGCACAATAGAGGCATTTCTGCCGGCAAAACGGTATGTGGACGTAGATCATCATTAGGGGACAACTAAAATTACTTTTGAAAACGGATGACACGAATATAACTGATTGGCACTTCACATAAACACGAATTCCCATATAATTGACCATAAATTATTTAGGAATAGTAATTTATGGATAATTAGTGGCAATTATATGTTGAAAGAAAAACTGTCATTATCGTCTCTTTAAAGCATCTAATTATTTGTTAATCAATTGGATTCACCGACCATTTGCAGGTATTCCGTTTCGGAGATGATGGGGATGCCGAGACTCTGGGCTTTCTTCAGCTTTTCGGGACCCATCTTTTCGCCGGCAAGAACGTAGGAAGTCTTTGAAGATATGGAACTTACCACCTTGCCGCCGTGCTGTTCGATATGCTGTTTGATGCCGTCGCGGGAGAAGTTGGCAAACACACCGCTCACCACGAAAGTCTTTCCGCCGAGGGTGTCGGAGACCTGCTTGTCCTCTACTTCGAAGCGGAGTCCGGCGTTTTTCAGCCGCACCACAATCTCCAGATGTGCAAGGTCGTTGAACCAGCTGTGCACCGACTTGGCTATCACCTCGCCTACATCTTCAACGGCAGCCAGTTCCTCCGCGGTGGCCTGCGACAGGGCGTCGATATTCTTGAAATGCGAAGCGAGTTTCTTGGCTCCCACCTCGCCTACATATCTGATTCCCAGCGCATAAAGCACACGCTCGAAGGGCACCTGCTTGGATTCCTCGATGGCGGCTATGATGTTGGCGGCACCTTTCTCCTGAATGGATGCCTTGCGCTTGTCGTTTTCAATCACCTCAAGACCAATAAGTTGCTCCATTTTAAGGTAATACAGGTCGGCGACGTTGTGTATCAGCTTTTTGTTGTAAAGCATGGCCAGACGCTCGGTGCCGAGGGTGTCGATGTTCATCGCCTTGCGACTGACAAAGAGCTCGAGGTTGGCCAGAATCTGCGGGTAGCAGCCCGTTTCGTTGGTGCAGTAGAAACCCGCCTCGCCCTCCTTGCGCACCAGCGGGGTGCCGCATTCGGGACAGTGGGTTATGTATTTGAAAGGCTGCGAGTTGGCCGGACGCTGGCTGAGGTCCACGCCCACTATTTTGGGGATGATTTCGCCGCCTTTCTCCACAAAGACGGTGTCGCCCACACGCACGTCGAGCTGCGAGATGATGTCGGCGTTGTGCAGACTGGCACGTTTCACCGTGGTGCCGCCCAGCCACACGGGCTCGAGGTTGGCAACAGGGGTTACCACTCCCGTCCTACCCACCTGGAAATCAACGCTCAGCAGTTTCGTTGCCACACGCTCGGCCTCGAATTTGTAGGCTATGGCCCAACGCGGCGACTTGGCGGTCATCCCGAGCTCGTCCCAAAGGGGTATCTCGTTGACTTTTATCACTATACCATCGGTGGCGAAGGGCAGTTCGGAGCGTTTTTTGTCCCAATATTCGATGTACTGCCTAATTTCGTCGATGTTGCGGCAGAGTTTGGCGTACTGCGGTATCTTGAAACCCCACTGCCGTGCCATTTCGAGACGTCCGAGATGGGTGTCGGCGGGCAGGTTTTCGCCCATCATGAAATAGAGGCAGCAGTCGAGACGACGTTTGGCAACCTCGCGTGAGTCCTGCAGCTTGAGGCTTCCCGAAGCGGCGTTGCGGGGGTTAGCCATGGGCTCGTCGCCGGCGGCCACACGCTGTTCGTTGAAAGCGTTGAAAGCCTCCCACGGGAAGATGATCTCGCCACGCATCTCGAAATCGGCGGGGTAGTCGCCGTGGAGCTGCAGAGGGATGGTGCGTATGGTGCGCACGTTGTCCGTGATGTCGTCGCCTTGCACTCCGTTGCCACGCGTAACGGCCTGAGTAAGAGCACCGTCCTTGTAGGTGAGACCGATGGCCACGCCGTCGTATTTCAGTTCGCAAACGTAGGAGAACTGCCTATCGCCCAATATGTTACGCACACGGGTATCGAACTCGGTAATCTCCTCCACGGAATAGGTGTTGCCCAGCGAGAGCATCGGGTAGCGGTGCGTTACCTGACGGAACGACTTGTTAACCTCGCCGCCCACCCTCTTTGTCGGCGATGTGGGCAGGGCGTACTGCGGGAATTCCTTCTCCAAACGCATCAGCTCCTCCAGAAGTTTGTCGAACTCGAAATCGCTGATGAGCGAAGTGTCGTTCATGTAATACTCGTAGTTATAGCGGTTTAGCTGCTCGGTGAGCTCGGCGATGCGCTGTTTGGCTTCGGTGTGGTCCATGGTGTGGGTGTTTGACGATTAAAAATATAATAACTCAAAAAGTGAAAAAATGTTGTGCCGAATTTAATTAACAATTTACAATTACTTCGGAACGAGTAGAGACGTACTGCAGCGCGTCTCTACAATTCCCACACGCATATCCGCGTTCGTTTTTTTTACGAAAATTACCGTAAATTTTCCATTTATTTCTTCTGACGCACGCAGTGCGCCCCTACTAATCACTAATCACTGATCACTGATCACTGTTTTACACATTCACCGAAAACAGAATGTCGAACGCTACGGTGTTGTTGTCTGGCAGGTAAGAGGTTCGCAGTCCGAAGGTTACGGGGGTGGTGATAAGGAAAAGGTTGCTGTTGATGTTTATCTCGGCACCGAACGACTTGTAAAAATTGCTGCTGTCGTATATCAGCATCGCATCGGCGAAAAGGGTGGCGTAGATACGTTTGAAATAAACCACAGGTCCCCACGCCTTGTCGGGATAGCACACGGGGAAGTCGTAGTTTATCTGGTACGACGAGGCTATGTCGTTGGGGTTGAGGTGACGGAATCCGCGTGGAGTTTTAAGACTGTTATTGAGGGTGAACAGCGACTTGGTGCGGTTCTGCACTGCGGCGTACAGCCTCAGTGTGTGTGTGGGTATGGGCGAGGGGAAATGCAGCGTTCCCGCAATGGCTATCTTGGAGATATCGGTGATGTTGCCAAAGCCGTAACCCGCTGTCACCGAGAGCGATTGCAGCCACGGGGAGTAGAGGTGTTGCGAGGCCTTGGTGGTGTTGTGCTGTATGCCGAAACCCACCGCGAAAGTGTTCATCGAGGGAGGCTCGTTGAAAATGTGGCTGGCGAAATGCATCTGCGAAAACTGGTACTGGCACGAGAGACTCATGCTCAGACTGTGGTTGTGCCAATAGTATCGGAAAGGCACGGCGGCCGAGACGCCTGTCGAGAAAAGGTTGAAGCGGTAGTAGGTGCTGTCGCTGCGCACCTCGTGTCCAGAAAAGCCGGCACTAGCGTTGATGGTAGGATAAAGTCTGAGATACTGGTAGTTAAGCGAAAGGACGGGTTTCTGGTTGTTGTAATCCCAAAGGAGGTTTGTCTGCAAAATGCTGTTGCTCAGCTCGTTTTGCGACATTGCCGAAATGCCAAGTCCGACATCCTGTGCGTTGGCGTCGAAATACAACGGCAGCCAGCTATGGAAGTTGAAAAGGTGTTTCCAATGGTTGTAATCGATTGGAATATAGTTTGTTGCGGTGGTGTTCGCAAGACCTTTGGGCATAGCGTATTTCACCGATGCGGTGGCTATTGCTTCACTGTTGAAGTTGTAAACAGCCTGTCTGCGACATACACCGAGGGTGTCGCTGAAAATGGAGCTGCCCATCGTGGTGAAACGACTGTAGGTCAGATGTTTGCCGTCGTTGCCCGGGGCAAAAGCACTTATCCCGAAACGGTTATCGGAAATGGGAATTTCTTTGCCCTCGTCGAAACGTACGACGCGGTTCACGCCCGATTGGTCGGAGATTGCCAACAGTTTGCCGTTGTGCACTGTGGTGCGTCCGATGTTGTGAGCGAAGGGCCCGGCAATGGTTTCGATATGGTAGTCGTTGTTTAATAAATTGCTAATCAGTAGGATATATCTCCCATCGTTGCCTGTGGCGGTGAGGAAAAGACTGTCACCTGTGGCCGAAAAGGCGGGGTGCTGGTATTCCATGGTGTCGGGAAGAGCGATTTTCAGGGCGGTTTCGCACATACTGCTGTCGAAGAACACCACCTGCCATGTGGCGCTGTCGGAGAGTTCAAGGACTGCAATCTGCCCGTTGTCGGCGATGGTGGGGGAGAAGACGTTGCGGTTTTTGGTCAGTATTTCGCGTTTGCCCGTAGCTAAGTCGTACACAATCAGGTTAGTATGATAGAGGTTCCAGCGTGAGTGCAGTGTGTGTTCCGTCCAGGCGATGCGGTTGTGGTTGAAACACAGGTAGTTGTCGTACACACTTCCGGTCTTTGCCAAAAGGCGTTCGTTGCCGTCGGGCAGAATCTCCACCAGCGACGACACGTTGCGGACACCCTTTTTCAGGGCAAACACCGAACTGTCCGTAGCTCCGGCAAGGTGGTAGTCGGTGTAGTGTTTTTGTGGGGTATTTATTTGTTTTTCAGCGGATTCAGTGCTTTCTTTGAAAAACGGTTCCCAGTAGTTTTGCCAAAAGGCCATAGCCGAGTCGTAGTGCGCCTTGAACTGCATGCGGCGGTAGAAAGGCGTCAGCCGCCAGAAGTCGGTGGAGACGCGTTTCAGTCCGTTTTGCCAGAAATTGGCAGTGTCGAAGGCGGTTTTGTCGTAGCTAACAAGCAGATATCCAAGTAGGTAGTCATCGGGGGTGTAGTCCTTGTACGAGCCGAAAGCCGCTTTGTAGTAGGAGGGGGGCTTTTGCTGTGTGAGCATCGTCTGTGCCGGGTTTAGGAAAGCGCTCTCGCGTCCGCGACCGGCGTAGGAGAGGACCGTCTCGGCCCATGTGGCGTCGCCTTCGAGGAACCAGTTGGGCACGAAAAGTCCCACCACGGCGCCGCTGAAATGCTCTCCGATAATGGCGGTCACCGTTCCTATGGTGTTTTGGTTGATGGCCTGCATCTGCAGCTCGTGGCGGTATTCGTGGAGTGCCAGCTGTTGCATCCACGGCTGCGAGTAGCCGCTCTGCTGCGGCGTAGGCCAGAACTCTATGCGTTTCGGCGCCCAAGCCGAGAGGCCGTTGCTGTAGCTGCCCGTGGCGTGAATTATTATAGGTGGCTTGCCCTGCCGTCTTGTCTGGTTGATTTTTAGCTCGTTGGCGTTGTAAAAGGCAAAAGTGTCGCAGTATGAGGCCAACCGCAGCGCCTGCCACTCCAGCTGTTCTGGATAGACGATGCGAAAATGCTGTGTTTCAATCTCTTTCCAATGTGTTCGGCTGTTGTCCTGCCCCGAAATATAATATTGTGCCGAAATGGGCAATGCCCAGAGCAACGACAGCAGAAATATAATATGTGCGGGGCGGATTCTCACTCTTTGTTCTTGCTAATGAAATACTTGCAGACTTTTGTGAGACCGCACTCCTGGCATTTCGGCGAGCGGGCGTTGCACACGTAGCGTCCGTGCAGTATCAGCCAGTGGTGGGCTTTGGGGATGATTTCGGCGGGGATGTGCTTGGTCAGCTCCAGCTCGGTTTGCAGGGGTGTTTTGGAGTTGTTGGTGAGGCCTATGCGGTTGGAGACGCGGAACACATGGGTGTCCACGGCCATCGTGGGCTGTCCGAAAGCCACTGCGGCCACCACGTTGGCGGTCTTGCGTCCCACGCCCGGCAGGGTCTGTAAATCTTCGATGTCGTTGGGAATCACGCCGTTGAAACGTTCCACCACGGCCTGCGCCATCCCCACAAGGTGTTTGCTTTTGTTGTTGGGGTACGAGATGGATTTTATCAGCTTGTAAACCGCTTCGGGAGTGGCTTTCGCCATGCTTTCCACGGTAGGATAGGTGGCAAAGAGGGTGGGGGTGGTCATGTTCACCCGTTTGTCGGTGCATTGTGCCGAAAGTATCACAGCCACAATAAGTTCGTAAGGATTTGTGTATTGCAGCTCGCTCTCGGCGATGGGGCGCTCGGCCTCGAAATATTTGATAACTTCGCTGTAGAGTTGTTTTTTTGTCATTGCGGAATGGATTTATCTAAGGATGTCGTGCAAAATGGCGTGCGATTTGAAGTCGTGGAGCTGGTTGAAATGTATTTTGAAATACTCCAGAAGTGCCAGAAACAGGTCGTCGCGCTGTTTTTTGGATGGCGAGACCTCCGCCGAAAGGGTGTCGCCGCTGCTCAGGTACTGGTGCAGCACAAGGCTGGTGTCGGTGTTGAGCATGGAGTCGGGATTGGCCTCGGTCACGGGGGATACAAAACGCCCTTCCTGCAGGTTGAAGAAAGGCTTGCTCGCCGAATGGTTGTCCAAAGGTCGGAACCCGAACACCGACGTGGCTTTGACGAGGAAACGGATGGGGAAGTCGGCCAGACTGCGGTCGCTCTCGTCGAGGGTGGTCAGACTCTCGTCGATGAAGTCGAACATCCGCTCGTCGCACTCCTCCTCACGTATGGTTTTGTAAAGAAACTCGTTGATAAAGAAAGTGATAGCCGTCTTTTCGTAGTTGAAAGGGGTGTCCTTCCACTGTTTGAATGGTTTCAGCTCTTTAGCGAACTGAATCTGCCGTTTCTCGTTGCGGTACATCGAAATGTCAACGTACGAAAGCGGTTGCAGAAGGTTCTGCTTGTTGCGGCTTTTGGCGCTGCGCACCCCTTTTATCATCACCGACTGCAGTCCCCACTGCCGCGTGTAAACCTTGGCTATCACGCTGGTTTCGGAGTAGTTGGTGGTTTTCAGTACGAAAGCGGGGGTGTTATGTAGCATTTTGCAATTAGTTGAGTATCATTATTTTGGCAACGGAGCGGTTGTCGCCGTTTTTGTCGGAGGCAAACACGTAATACACTCCCGACGCCACGCGTTTTCCGTTTACGGTGCGGCCGTTCCACACCGCCTGTCCGCCGTGGGCCTGGGTGCTGTAAACCACATGTCCCGCCGCGTCGGTGATGTGTACCAAAGCGTCGCGGGTGAAGCCTTTGATGCCGATGGTGCCGTTGAAATCGGCTGGCACGGGGTTGGGGAAGGCGTAGATGGTGTCGGCGGGCTTGCTCTCGGCGTAAGTGGCTGTGCCTCGGTACGATACTATTCCATTTGCCGTGCCGATAAATACCTCGCCGGTGTTCGGCTGTATGCCTATGGTGTTGATTTTGTCGGAAGGCAGCGGACTGTTGGTCGAGGAGAAGTGCAGCAGTTGCTCGGTGCCGTTTTCCGAGACGAGGAACACGCCTCCCGTAGCGGTGCCTATCCATTTGCGGTTGGCGCCGTCAACGGCGATGCAGGTGATGTTTTCGTAGGCAAGCAGGTATTCGATTTTGTCGCCTTCGCTGTAAAGGATGTTGTTGCAGGTGATTGGCGACTCGCTGCCGTTAACTCCGTTGGCAAAGGCGTTGGAAAAATTGTAAATTACTTTGATGCCTTTTTCCGTGCCAATCCAAATCTCGTTGTCGTGGTCTTGTGCCAAGCAGTTCACCTTGGAGGTGCTGAGCTTGCTGCCTTTGTTGGGATTGACGTATGCGAAACGGTTCACTCCGTCGTGGACGTAGATGCGGTTGGCGGTGCCGAAAAACCATTTGTAGTTGTACACGCTGTCAATCATCAGCGTGTTAATCTCTTCGCTGCCGGTGTTGGTCTCGAAATTGACCCACGTGCCGTCCTTTTTTCTTACCACCAACGACCTGTTCTGCATCGAGTTGGTGAACCAGAAATTGTTGTCCTTGTCTACAGCTGCCGCTCCGGTGCGTGTGGGATTGTAACTGTCGAATTCGAGACGGTTTATGGCGTTTCCGGTGTTGGTGTCGGTGAAAACATTGATTACAGTGTTGTTGCGAATTTCCAAGATTCCATTTTCCCACGAGCAGGCAAAAAGATGGTTTTTGTCTTTCGGGTCCACCACTATGTCGGAAATGTCATAGCATGTGTCCAATGCAGTATTGTTTTTAAGATATGTCCACTGGTTATCTTTATACAATGAAATTTGGGCGTTGAGAAAATAGTCGCCGAGTAAGCTCCCTGGGGCCAGATACATTCCTTTTTCCACGGGCAGGAATTTGTAGTTGTCGTCGAAATATGGTGAAGCGGGGAGTGCGCTGTAAACTATTGTCGGATTGTTGTAAGGGGTGAATATCATCCCTCCCCATCGGTGGGCGACCCACAGGTTGGATTTATGTAAAACAGCGTCGTTTGCCGCCATAACTGCCCAATCGATGTTGCCGATGCTCGAGAGCAGCGTCAGGTCGGAGTTGAATACCTTCACGATGTCGTTTTGCGTAACAATGATTTTGTTGTCGGAAACCCTTACCGAACGTATGTCGTCTTCAATCCATCTTTCGAAATCGCTCAGGTTTGTCGAAGTGTAGAGATATTGTTTCGAACTATCGGCCACAACTGCTATTATCTTATCGTCGATGGTTTCGAACTTGCTGATTTTCTTTGTCTTGAGAGCCGATACGGAGTCGTGGCTCCAGTATGTGAAAATGTTCAGGAAACGTTGGTCGGCATTGGCAAATACAAAGCCCGAGTCGGTTGCTGCAATTATTTTGTCGTTGAAAAACGATATGTCGTTCACTTTCAGAGGTGTTCCGTCGACGCCAAGACGGTAGATGTCGGCAATTTCCTTGCGGTCCAAATCCACCACTGCCACGCCGAAACCGCAGCATAGGTAGGCTTTGTCGTTGCGGAAACGTATGCTGTATATGCTTTTGTCGCCCGAAATGTCGCTACGTTTGATGTCGGAGAGGTTGTAAACTTGGTCGTTGCGCACAAGGTCGAGATTGGAGTTGGTGTAGGCTATGGCCAGATAGCCTGTTTTGTTGTCGTATGCTATAGTCGATATGCCTGCGTCGGTAAGTCCTTCGGTTTTAGTGAGTTTGTTTATGGTGTTATCCTCGATGTCGTAGTAGAACAAACCCAGTTTTCCCTGTACATAGATGCGTTCGTTGGCAGGTTCCACACGGTAGGTGGTCAGGAACGAGAAATGGTCGCGCCATTTGCCTATGCCTGTTTGCGCCCACGCAGAGCTACAGATGCCCGCCGCCAGAAGTGCTATGCATAATAGATGTTTCATTGTGGTTGTGCTTGTTGCTAAAAAACTAATAACGTGTGATTGCATCTTTTAGTATGGTCATGCATCCGATTTGTGTGTTTTTTCCCTCTCTTCTGGCAGGTGCGGGAGCAAATTCCGCTACAGCTCTTTGATTATGGGTTTACCATCGTCAAACGTCAGCTGTTTGTAAGGCTGTTCGGGAAGTTTGAAATAGTTCGGGTTGAGGGTGGTCAGAGGCCATAATCGCCACCATGGGACGGCAATGAAACAGTCCGAGGTTTGGTAGTCGGCACATTCTTTGTCGATAGTTTCCTCCTCCACAAAAAGTGTAACGGTGTTTCCGTCGTCTCTCAACGAGGTTATTATGATGGATTCGAATGCTGTCCCCCATGATTCTATCTTGAAAACGCCCTGTATGGATTCTTTGTCGGTAACAAGTTTGTGCTGCCCCGTTTTCAGAGCTGCTTCTGCAATCTCCTCTATCTTTTCGAGCCGCTGGTGGTACTTCCGTGATGTGTCGGCGATTTTGCCGAAAGCGAGCAACAATAGTGCGGATAACAACAGGATGAACACCTTCTGTTTGCGATCCCCTAAGGCTGGGAGAACTTCGCATAGGGACGGCAATCCTGCGAAAAATATCAACGGCAGGAAAGAGCGTTCAACGCCTATCGGACTGCTTTCAAATCGATAAACCACTACGGTCATAGCTATGAAACAGATGTTGAACACAAGCCCGTAGGCCATTCGTAGCCACTGTTTGTGCGCGATGTGCCACAAAAGGACTGTGCAGTAGAGTATTATCGGATAAATGTAAAAGTCCAGCAGACGGTTTGCGAAATTGTGCACCACATCCTGACTGAAGAAATGTGTCAAAATCTGTGGTGTCTCGTGCGGATTTGGCATAAATCCTGCGTCGTGACCCGATACGGCAAGCATTTTTACCGTTGCGGCAGCCGTCAGGGTTATGGCTCCGACCACAAAAGCGACGGATAACTTAAATCGGACGTTTACAAAGCGATAGCCCAAAAGGAAGGCTGCGAAGAACATCCCTATGGGGTGTATGAACACGCACAGCAGACACGAAACCACGATGCCCGCAATGTTAAGCGCCTTTTTCCACCTTATCGTAGGCGACAGCGACAGAAAGGCGGCAAGCAGTGTGGCGTAGATGAAGAGGGAAAAGGTCTCCGAAATGGCGTGGAAAAAAGTGTGGCGAATGCACAGAAGGGGTAACAGCAATACGAGTCCCAGCCTCTCGTTTTTCAGGGGGTAGACGATAAGTAAGAAGGCGAGGTACGACAGCAACGGCGCCGCCACCGAGTATGCTATCACCACGGCTTTCAGGCCGAATCCCGCTTTGATGCATAGCAGAGGCAACGTCTGGGTTATTGCCATGGCATAGCGGTAGTCGTAAATGACGAACGTGCCACGCTGGATCATTTCAAACAGCTGTGCCGCCGAGTCGCTGTAAATCACTCTTTCGTTGGCAAAGACCACACCTATCGCCACAAGGACAAGAAAAAAGATGTGCCCTGCAATGCGCAATGCCTTGGAAACGGAATGGTCTTTCATAATGTCCAACTTTATCTGTCGCCTTTTCTTGCGGCCTCGTAGTCAGGCGTTTGCAACAGACTGTCGAAACGTGATGTCGGGTGCATTCGCAGGAAAGAGTCGAAATAGGATTCTTTGGTCATCGAATCCCAGTGGATTGCCCCGTTGAAATACTGTATGTTGTGGAAACACGACAGAAACGATAAGGCAGCCACGCACACGAGCAACACTGTTTTCCGCACAACCGGCATCTTAAGAATCCACTGCAGTGTTGCCGCCAAGGGTATCGAAAGAAGTGCGTATGTCTCTATCATTGCACGCAGTCCGAATCCTCCGCCATACCACCAGCACCACCATGAGAAAATGATGTAGATGTGTATGGCCAAGAACAACAGAATCCCCCAGAAATATTCTCTGAAATGCTTGTACAGTGGTATGAATCCTATCAGGGCGAACACCATGGCGGGCGTGTAGATTAGCCATCCTTTGCGGAAGCCGAACAGCCCTTGCAATATCATTGGATGGTTGAAAAAGAAACGCTCGTCGGAGCCGTAGGAGTAGAAAAACAGGTGCCCCGTAAGCGAATACCAGTAAATCATCTGCGGGACCCAAACAAGTATTGTGGAAGCGGCGATTATCAGTATCTTTTTATATGAACCGAGAAACAGTTGCCATTTCTCCTTAATTCCTTTCGGCGATTTGATTCCGTACATAAGGAAAAACAGCACCACAATGCAGTTGGTCGGCCTTACAAGGCTTATCAACCCCAGTGTCAGCCCTAAACCAATAGAAATCAGGTAACCCGGCTTTTTATGCCATTTCACGGTGAGGTATGCAAACAGACAGAAAAGCCCGAAACCGAAGCTGTGCGACATGGGCGCTTCGTACACACTGTACCAGTATAGGTTGGTGCAAAGCCCGATGATTAACAGGGTGAGAGTGGTGGCAATTTCGCCGAAATGTTCCAAAAGAAGTTTACGTAGCAGGGCCAGTCCTACAAGCGTGTAGAACAAACCTGCCAAAAGAAGTGCCAAAGCGTAGGGCAACGTAAAGCCGTTGGCCTCGTATCCCGCCAAGGGTGCGGTAAGGTGGGCTATGGCGAAAAACGGCAGGTACAGCAAACTAAGTCCCATCGAGGTCTTGATTACTTTGGTGCCGTCGGGGAGTGTCTCGGGCCAATAAGTCCCGGCGTGTTCGTGGTCGATGAAATTCAGTGTGAGGTCGTGCTCTATGAAAGTGGCTGGGAGGTAGGCGTAGTATGAAATCACATCCCAAGCAATGACGGTTTCCGGTTGCTGGTAGCGTTTCGTGTGGAATATCTTGGAAACCAGAACGATGGAGAGTATTACCAGAACAATGGCACTTAGGCTGACCTTAAAGTGTTTCATCGCTTAATGTCATTTCTTGTTGAACGGATTCTTTGCGGTGATGTCGTATTGCGCTGCCGCCAGAAGCATCTGGAAACCAAGTATGAACGTAAGCACCGCCACCATTATAGTTCCTGTGGGCGACGGACTGCCCATGCTGGCGTAATGTATCCATTCGCAGATGCCGAAAATAAGTCCGAAAAGGAAACTCGGCAGCCCTATAAGCAGATACAGGGAGCAGATGTTGAAGTCGTACACAAAATAACTCAGGTGAATCCTGCGTATCCATGCGGCAATCAGTTTCGGAGGGAAGGAAAAGAGTGTCTTCCACACCGACAGGTTCGATTTCTCGTCGCCGTAGATGGCGGGCATGGCCACCTCGCGAATGACGGCTCCTGTGTAGTAAAGCTCAATCAGCATCGAACTTTCGAAGAAATAACGGTCGGCAATGCGTTTCAAATCCATCTTGCGAAGGGTGGGGACGCTTATGGCGAAAAAACCGTTCACCGAATCGCTGATGTTCCAATATCCCGACGCCATTTTCACCATAAAACCGATACCCATATTGCCGATGCGCCGCACCGCCGGCATGCGCCGCAGCATCTCGCGGTCGAACAGCCTGTTGCCCTTGCTGAAATCGGCGTCGTCCAAAGCGTCGACGAGCGAGGCGATGAACGACGGGTCCATCTGTCCGTCGCCGTCCAGTTTCACCGCAACATCCACTTCGCTGTCGATGCATCTGCGGAAAGCCGTCTTCATAGCACCGCCGACACCGAGGTTTTTCGTGTTGTGTAAGGCTTCCACACGGCTGTCGGCACCTGCAATTTTCTCCATTATCTTGGGGGTGTTGTCGGGCGAACAGTCGTCTACAAGCAGTATCTTGTCCACAAAATCGGGCACGCCGGCAACAACCCGTTCCAAGTGCTTCTCCACTTTGTAGCAGGGTATCGCAATTGCTATCCTTTTGTCCTTATACATATACGTAATGCATCAACTTGTTTCATCCGTTTTGTCTTTTCTTACGGTTTTTCAAAATTGTCAGAAAAAACTGAAAAAACGACTTTGCAAATTTACATTTTTTTTTGCTATCTCAGAAACTTTTTTGTTTTATAAAAAACGGGTTTTAGCGAAAGTAGCTGATTTTAAGCGATTTGACTTTTGTGGTCCTCATCTCAAAATTGGTCCCACAGGGAGAACCTTTAGCTCTGGGTAGCTTATTCGGGAGTAAATATTGTAATGTGTTGTTTGTTAAATATTTGTGTATGTGCCATTTCTTTTTTTTATCCAATCTGATAATCTGAAAAAACAATAATCTGAAAATCTTAAAAAAAAATCGTATCTTTGCACCAACTTTTTAAAGGAGAATGCCATGGGATTTTTTTCATTTTTCACCAAAGAGAAGAAAGAGACGCTCGACAAAGGTCTGTCGAAGACCAAGGAGAGTCTGTTTTCCAAACTGTCCAAAGCCGTTTTGGGCAAGTCGCGCGTCGACGACGATGTGCTCGACAACCTCGAGGAGATACTGATTTCCGCCGATGTTGGCTGGGAAACCACCGTAAAAATCATCGACCGGTTGCAGGCACGCATACAGCGCGACAAATACCTCGGCACCGACGAGCTCAACACCATCCTCCGCGATGAGATTTCGTCGCTGATGACTGAAAACGTGGCCGAGGAGCGAGATGACTTCTCCTTTGAAACTCCGCATAAGCCGTATGTGATTATGGTTGTGGGTGTTAACGGCGTTGGCAAAACCACCACCATCGGCAAGCTGGCGCACCAGTTCAAACAGGCGGGCAAAAGCGTTATGCTCGGTGCCTCCGACACCTTCCGTGCCGCCGCTGTGGACCAGCTCACCATCTGGTCGGAGAGGGTGGGGGTGCCCATCGTCTCGCAAGGCATGAACGCCGACCCCGCTTCCGTGGCTTTCGACACTCTGCAGTCGGCAGTGGCAAAAAATATCGACGTGGTGCTGATCGACACTGCAGGACGTCTGCACAACAAGGTTGGATTGATGAACGAGCTCTCCAAAATCCGCAAGGTGATGCAGAAAGTCATCCCCGACGCCCCCCACGAGGTGCTTCTCGTCCTCGACGCCTCCACCGGCCAGAACGCCATCGAGCAGGCCAAGCAGTTTACCGAGGCTACGCAAGTCAACGCGCTGGCACTCACCAAGTTGGATGGTACGGCCAAAGGCGGCGTAATCATCGGCATCTCCGACCAGTTCAAAATTCCAGTGAGATATATCGGCCTTGGCGAAAAAATGGAAGACCTCCAGATTTTCAACGCCAAAGCCTTTGTGGACAGCCTTTTCGAATAACAAGCAATGACAAAGGTAAATATTATAACCCTCGGATGTTCCAAAAACACCGTGGATTCGGAGAATGTGGCGGGACATCTGAAAAAGTGCGGTCTCGAGGTGGTTTTCGACAAAAACACCCGCGCCGATGTGGTGATTGTGAACACCTGCGGCTTTATCGGCGACGCCAAGGAGGAGTCGGTGAACGAGATTTTGAATCAGGCACGCCGCAAACGTAACGCCCGCAAGCCGATGAAACTCGTTGTATGTGGCTGTCTGGCACAGCGTTACCGCGATGAGCTGAAGGGCGAAATCCCCGAAATTGACGCCATATACGGCGTGCACGAGTGGGATAAGATGATTTCCGACATCACCGCCGCCGCCACCTCGGTGTTCGAGGAGGAACGTGCCGTGAGCACCCCCAAACACTACGCTTTTCTGAAAATCGCTGAAGGCTGCGACCGCCGCTGCTCCTACTGCGCCATCCCGCTGATACGCGGCAAGTTCGTCTCCCGACCCATAGAGGCGTTGCTCGCCGAAGCGCAACAGCTTGTGAGCGACGGAGCCAAAGAACTGATAGCCATTGCACAAGACACTACATATTATGGCATCGACCTGTACGGCCGTCAGGCGCTGGCCCAGCTGCTGGAACAACTCGCCCTGCATTCCGGTGCCACGTGGATTCGTCTGCACTACGCCTATCCAACCACTTTCCCCCTCGACGTGCTCGACGTGATGGCTAAATACGACAATATCTGCAAATATCTCGACATTCCCCTGCAACATATTGATACCAAAATACTTAAATCCATGCACCGCGGTATCGACGAGCGAGGCACCCTTAAACTGCTCGACACCATACGCAAACGGGTGCCCGGCATACGTCTGCGCACCTCGCTGATGGTGGGCTATCCGGGCGAGACGCTGGAACAGTACCAGAAACTGTACGACTTTGTGAAAACACAGCGTTTCGACCGTCTCGGCGTGTTCCAGTACTCGGCGGAGGAGGGCACCGCATCTGCCGAACTGCCCGACGATGTGCCGGCCGAAGAGAAAGAGCGTAGGCAGGCGGAGATAATGCTCTTGCAGGAAGGCATCGCGCAGGAGAAAAACGAGGAGTTTGTCGACACCGAAATTCCCGTGCTTATCGACCGCCGCGAGGGCGAGTTCTGGGTGGGACGCACCGAATTCGACTCACCCGAAGTGGACAACGAAGTGCTTGTCACCAGCCATTTTCCACTGAAAAAAGGCTGTTTCTACAGCACTCTGATTTGTGACGCCTTTGACTATGACCTTGAAGGGGAAGCCGTCGATCAAATCAATTGAAAATTGAAATTAGTAATCAGGGGGCAGTGGTTAGTATTTAGTAAAAGCCCTTTCAGGGCGGAGAAATGAGCCCCGAAGGGGCGATAGACAACAGGCGGGGGCGTTAGCCCCCGTATAAAAGACAATCCAACCAATGAGCCCTGAAGGGGCGACAGAGAATAGTTGAAAATTGAAATTCTCCTTGCCCTTCGGGCAGAAATCTATTAAATCGTACCAAATCGAACAAATAAAAAAATAGAAAAATGATTTGAATAAATTTGTATGATTTCTCGCCGCAGGCGACCCATCGAAAATGAGCGAAGCGAACAAATTTACAAGATTTATAAGATTTCTTTCGCCGTAGGCGAAAAGGAGAAAACAAAATGGATATACCGAAACACGCGACCCAATGTCGGGCAGGAAAAAATATTTTGAAAAATAATTTGCACAATTGCCAAAAAAATCGTAATTTTGCAAACTCAAAAAAACGGACAAGTGGAAACGAAAAAAGATTTGATAGTCAGTTTTAGCGGTTTGAAATCAGGTAGTTATGATTTTGATTTCGAACTTGACGACGATTTTTTTTCGGCCTATGAGAACGAAAATTTGCAGAAATGCAAGGCCGTTTTCAAGGTAAAACTCGAAAAAAAAGAGCGGCTGATGAAATTCGAGGCCGAATTTTCGGGCACACTGAGCACGTTTTGCGACAGATGTTTGAAACCTCTGGAAATGCCGATTTCGGGACAGGACACCCTCTATGTGGAGTTCGGCGATGAGGCGCGCGAGAGCGATGACGACAACCTTGTGATACTTCCCGAAGGGGAGAGCAGGATAGACCTCTCGCAGTTCCTCTACGAGTGCGTGGCCATCGCGGTGCCCATGCGCCACGTGCATCCCGACGACGAAAACGGCAACCCCACCTGCGACAAGGAGATGCTCGACCTGCTGCAATCCGTGGCAGTGGACGAGGAAAACCCCGCCCCGCAGGAAGAGGTGAATCCCATCTGGGAGAAACTGAAAGATTTAAAATAAAGTAGTATATAAAGCAAAAAAATAATAAGTTATGCCACATCCAAAACACAGGTTTTCACAAACCAGAACAGCAAAGAGAAGAACTCACGACAAAGTGGAACCCGCTCAACTCTCGACCTGCAGCAACTGCGGCGCAGCCGTTATGTACCACCATGTATGCCCCGAATGCGGCTACTACAGAGGTAAACTGGCTATCGAAAAAGGCGTGGAGAACGCTTAAGCCACAACAGCTGACAAGAGTTTTACGGTAAGTCAAGAAAAATATCTGCACGTATGGTTGCCACAACTATGCGTGTAGGATTTTTTTTTGTACCGTCCAATATGTAGGGGCGGAAAAGATTTCGCCTGTAGGGACGCTCCGTGTGGACCGAAAGATGATTAAAATTAAAATTATTCATTGGCTATGTGTGTTGATAAAAGGAAAATAATTCTGTTTGTCATCATTTTTTTTGCGGTGGCTGTTGGATTCATTGTCCAAATATCTGCATATCCTAAAAATAATTTCTTGGGATTTGACTATAATTCGTTTATATACATTATTTTATATTTCGTCACCTTTACATATAATCTCATTCTATGGGTTATGCTCTTTGCCGAACCGTTAGAAAATTATTTTTGGATAGCTATACTGATGCAGATTGTCAAAATTATACTCCTTTTTATCCTCTTTAATAAAATATTGTTTTCTCGTAAATAAGTGATTTTCCTGCAATTTAATAGGTATATGAAGATTCAGAAATACATAAGGAAAAAACTGTTGTTTTATGTGGGCTTTCTATTGATTGTCCTTTTTCAGTCTTGCAAATTTGAGGTTAAAGAGTTTTCAATGCCATATAGTTCGGAAGATGTTGAAAAATTGACTGATGATGAAAAACTATGGTGTCTAAATCGTTCGGTGGATCGGCTTGATTGTGAGTGTGCTACTGTTATACTTGAGAGTGGTGTGGATCCGGATTGTTGTTTGGGTGATTGTGGATGGGCGACAAGCAATCCTATTGGGGTAGTAACGCATTCGTATTATGATACTTATTGGCGATATTTCTATGGGGACATTGATGAATTAAAAGAACCCTTACCTGATGTGTTGACCTTAAGCATTTTGGTTAAAAGTGGAGCGGATATAAATAAAAGACCATATGTTTGGCAAAGAGTTTATGAAATATCAAATCAAGATATAGCAAGCAAATGGAAGGATCGTCCGACTAGAGATGGCGTTAGAGAAGGCGTTTATGAAGATATGAGAGACTATACAATAAAAGATGCAAATCGTGTACTTAAAACCTTATTAGAATTAGGTGCCGACCCAGATATGCTTGGGCATCCATATCCATTCAGTTACGAAGCAATGGAAGCAGGCATTACGGACAAGCAGGCTAAAAAATACTTTGAAAAAGGCACACGTGCCATAAACGAAGCAATAGAGAAAGGCATGGCGTGGGAAAGTCAGGTGGATTTATTGCTTCAATACACTTATTTGGACGAAGAATCCCTTAATGCGGCCCAACGTTCGGGAGACCCGGAAATGATAAAGAAAATACAAAAACTGTGGGAGAAACAATGAAAAATGCAGTTAAGGCGTGAAATGGTGAAGAAGATTGTTTTTCTCCGCTACGCTATCAAAACATTCACAGAATGTTTCTTCACATTCGACAAGCTCAGCCACCGGTTAAGCTTTGCTGTCACTGAGCCTGTCGAAGTGCCGCACAAACTGCAAACTCACCACTACAAACTTATTTAAAATCAGTGAACTGAAATAGTCGCTCGTCGCTAGTCATTGGACCTTTGACTTCAGACTTTTGACATTAGACCAATAACTTCCGAAATCCGAACTTCGCTTTCCGAATAAAAAAATCACTTCCGAATTCCGAAATCCGCTATCCGCATTAAAAAAAATCGTATATTTGCAATATCCCAAATAATGTAAAATTTTAGATAAAATATTGTAAAACATCATGTTACAACTTCAATTTCTACGTGATAACAAACAGGAGGCCATCGAACGCCTCAAAATCAAGAACGTAAAGGATGTGGAACAGCGTGTGGACGAGATTCTCGACCTCGACAACACCCGCCGTCAGCTCCAGAAAGAATGCGATGACACCAAGGCCGAAGGCAACACCATCGCCAAAGAGATAGGAATGCTCTACAAGCAGGGCCGTCAGGACGAGGCCAACGCCAAGAAAGCCCTCACCGCCGAGCTGAAAACCCGCGAGAAAGAACTCTCCGACCGTCTGGCCGAGACCGAGAAAGAGCTCAACGCCAAGCTGATAGCTCTCCCCAACGCACCACATATCTCCGTCCCCAAGGGCAAAAACGCCGACGACAACGAGATTGTGGCCTATTTCGGCGAAAAACCTGAACTCCCCGCCAACGCACTGCCACACTGGGAGTTGTGCGCAAAATACAACATCATCGACTTCGAACTTGGCAACAAGATAACCGGCGCGGGTTTCCCCGTGTACCGTGGCAAAGGTGCCGCCTTGCAGCGCGCCCTGATTAATTTCTTCCTCAGCAATGCCACAGCGGCGGGTTTCGAGGAAATACAACCCCCGCTGATGATCAACGAGGCTTCGGGCCTTGGCACCGGCCAGCTCCCCGACAAAGAAGGACAGATGTACCAGATTCCCCTCGACGGCTTTTATATGATACCCACCGCCGAAGTGCCTATCACCAACATCTACCGCAATGTGATTCTCGACGAAAAACAGTTTCCCATCCGTCAGGCGGGCTATTCCGAGTGTTTCCGCCGCGAGGCAGGCTCCTACGGCAAGGACGTGCGCGGACTCAACCGTCTGCACGAGTTCAGCAAGGTGGAGATCGTGGTTATCGACCACCCCGACCACTCGTACCAGCAGCTCGAGATAATGAAAGACTACGTGGGCGGACTTCTGCAGAAACTGAAATTGCCGTTCCGCATAGTGAAACTCTGTGGCGGCGACATAAGCTTCACATCCGCACTTACTTACGACTTCGAGGTGTGGTCCGCCGCTCAAGAGAAATGGCTCGAGGTAAGTTCGGTGTCCAATTTCGAGGCATTCCAGGCCAACCGTATGAAACTGCGTTTCAAGGACAAGGACGGCAAGATGCGTCTCGCACACACCCTCAACGGCAGCGCCCTCGCCCTCCCGCGCATAGTGGCCTCCATCCTCGAGAACTACCAGACCGAAGACGGAATACGCATGCCCGACGCACTGGTGCCTTTCCTTGGTTTCGACAAAATTAGTTAATGTTCTGAAAAACAAAAAGCTATGAAAAGGATTTTTGCCCTGTTCCTGCTCCTGATAGCGATGCTGCTCTCCGCTACGCCGCTCTATGCCCGTAATGCCCGCGACACACTCAGCGTGGGCGGACGAATGCATTTCACCGAAAACAAAGGACAGTGGGAGAGCAATATCCTTTTTAAGTCGGTGATGAGCAATGCCGACCTCTTTATGGAACGCAACTGCTTAACCATACTGCTTTCCGACCCCAAAAATCCAAAGGGCAAGCCCTACCTCAACGACAAGAATACCAACAAAGAATACCGTTTCCACGCCTACCGCGTCAATTTTGTCAACGCCAAGGCCGATTCCATCGTGGGGCAGGACAAGGAGGACACTTACGAGAACTATTTCATCGGCAACGACCCCAAACACTGGGCTTCGGAAGTGCATCTGTACCAAACGGTTGAGTATCGCAACATCTATCCCAAGACCGACCTCAAGGTCTATTCCGCCGAAGGTGCCCTGAAATACGATTTTGTGCTGCATCCGGGCGCATCGCCGAATAAGATCTGCCTCAGCTACGACGGCACCGACGGACTCCGCACCCAAAACGGCAACCTCATCATCAAGACCTCCGTGCTCGACATCGTGGAGCTGGAGCCATACGCCTACCAAATCGTTGACGGTAAGGAAGTAGAAGTGAAATGCTCCTATCGGTTGAAAGGAAATACAGTTACTTTCGACCTCGGTGACTACGATGCGTCGAAACCGCTCGTCATCGACCCGATGCTGATTTTCTCCACCTACACCGGCTCCGTGGCCGACAACTGGGGCACAACCGCCGCTTTTGACTCGCACAAAAATACCTATTCCGCTGGACTTGTCTTTGGTAACGGATACCCAACAACGTTGGGCGCTTTCCAGTCCACTTCGGCGGGAAATGCCGACATCGGAGTGATAAAACTTGACGCCACAGGCACCCAGCGTGTCTATGCCACATATATCGGAGGCCTCTATGCCGATATGCCGCACAGTCTGTATGTCAACGAGTTCGACGAACTTGTGATTCTCGGCACAACAGGTTCTTCCAACTTTCCTACCACCACTTCGGCCTATAGCCGCACTTTCAGCGGAGGCAACAACGTTACCTATCTCGGCACTGGTGTGATAAATTTCCCAAACGGCTCCGATATCTTTATCTGCCGTCTCAATGCTGCAGGAACACAGCTCGGTGCTTCTACCTTTATAGGCGGCAGCGGCAACGACGGACTCAACTACAAGCAACGTTTCTCGTCGAGCAACGACATAGTGATGCTTGGCAACGACTCGCTCTACTACAACTACGGCGACGGAGCTCGAGGTGAGCTCATCACCGACGACCTCAACAACGTTTATGTGGCATCATGCACATTTTCGAGCAATTTCCCCACTACATCAGGCGTGTTCCAGCCTACTTCGGGCGGAGGACAGGAGGGTGTGGTGTTTAAATTGGACTACAACCTCTCCAACCTGCTGTGGAGTAGCTATATAGGTGGCAATAAGGACGATGCCGCCTACTCCATCGACACTGATGACGAGTATAATATCTTAGTCTGCGGTGGTACCAACTCGCACGATTTTCCGGTTACCGCCAACGCTTATAATATGTCATACAATGGCGGTTCTGCCGATGCTTTCGTTAGCAAGATTTCGCACGACGGCACCCGGCTAATGGGATCCACATATTTCGGTTCTACGGCTTACGACCAGTCGTACTTTGTGCGTACTGGTAAGCAGAACCATGTGTTTATCTTTGGACAGACAAAGGCTTCGGGCAACACTTTGATATACAATGCAACTTATAATGTTCCCAACAGCGGACAGTTCCTAGCCCGTTTCAGAGAGAATTTGGACACACTTATTTGGTCCACCGTGTTCGGTACTGGCAGCGGCGTACCTAATATCTCTCCCACGGCTTTCGCCGCCGATGTGTGCAACCGCGTGTATGCAGCAGGCTGGGGACGTATCTTCTGCGGATATTACCTCGCAGGACAGATTCAACCGTGGAACACCAACGGCACTTGGGGCATGCAGGTGTCGCCGGGAGCCATCCAAAGTTCCACCGACGGTCAGGACTTTTATGTGATATGTGTTACAGAAACGGCAAACGCTATGGACTATGCCACTTTCTTCGGTGAGAGCCATTCCAATGCCAACGCCAACTCGGGTCACGACCACGTGGACGGCGGCACCAGCCGTTTCGACAAGATGGCGACACTCTACCAGTCGGTATGCGCCAGTTGCGGTGGCTGTCAGGGATTCCCAACAACGCCGGGTGCCCTGTCCACAAGCAACAATAGCAACAACTGCAACAACGGCATTTTCCGTATGAACGTCCACAACGACTTCCCCGTTGCCGACTTCATCCGTCCGCCCGTGGGTTGCGTCCCTTATACCGTTACTTTCCAGAACACAGGTTTCGGCACATCTTTCCGTTGGCTTTTCGACGACGGTACTATGTCCAACGATACCAACCCCACACACACCTTCACACAGCCTGGCGTGTACAACGTGATGCTGATTTCATATCTGCAAAACGGCTGCCATTCCACCGACACTATCATCCGACAGATTATGGTGCTCGGCCATCAGCAGCCTTTCGACACCGTATTCACCTGTCCGGGTAACCTCATACGTATAGGCCAGAACCCGCAGCCCGGATGCTCCTACCACTGGATTACGGGATTGGTGAGCGACTCCACCATTGCCAATCCGTACACTAGGGCGTACCGCGACACGGTACTGCTTGTGGTTGTCTCCAACGGTGCCTGTTCCGACACCGTGCAACAGCCAATAATGATGTCGTCGATAGGACTTTCCATCTATCGCGACACCTCCGACTGCACCAGTCCAATACTGCTCTCGGCACAGCCGCAGGGTAGGGGACCCTTCATCTATCAGTGGTCATCGAATCGCTATTTTACGGATACTCTGAACCAGAATATGCTGGTGGCAAACGTCTATGTCAATATCACAGGACCGCAGTATTTCTATCTGCGAGTCTCCGATACCAACGGATGTTTCAATATCGACAGCGTGTTTGTCAATTTTGTCTCTATCGCAATGCCCGTGCAATATGCAAGTCCTACCTGCCCGGGTTCCTGCGATGGTTGGGCGACAATCTCCCTAAACAACGCCACTCCGCCGTTCGACATACGTTGGAGCAACGGCAACCGTGTCGATACCGCCGTGTATCATCTATGTCAGGGCAACTATTCCATCAGGGTGATGGATTCCAAAGGTTGCTCAGTTACCCAGAATTTCACCCTCACCGACCCGCAGCCTCCAACTATTGCCAAAGGCGTAACGCCAACCAACTGCGCCGCTTCGTGCAATGGTACTATAACCGACACTGTTACAGGTAATTCCGTCTATACTTTTGAATGGCTCGACGCTCCTATCAACGTCCCAAGCCGCACGGGTTTGTGCATAGGCACTTACATTCTGAAAATCACTGACTCCAACGGCTGCGAATTTTTCGATACCACTCAAATAGTGGAACTGCCACCTTATACCGACACGGCTCGGGTGAAGGCTACGTGTAAAGATTGGTGTTCCGGCGAGATAGAAGTCCTGCCCATTGGCGGCGTAGCACCATATACTTACGCTTGGAACACTGGAGCCACCACTTCGCAGATCGACTCGCTTTGCAGCGGCCTCTATTCCCTGCTAATCACCGACAGCGTGAACTGCAGCATCACCGACACCTTTTTCGTGGACATCTACAGCGCTTTCGATAGTATGCGCGTGTGGGCTGACGATACAATGGTGTTCCGTGGCAATACCACCCGCCTGCACGTAACGCCCGTGCCCGGAGGCTCGTATCAATGGGAGCCGTCTGGCACTTTGGGAACCCCCGACCAGCCCAACACTACGGCAAGTCCACAGGACAGCACTTGGTATTATGTCACCGTCATCGACTCCCTCGGCTGCGAGTACCGCGACACACTCTTTATGCCCTGTATCGATGTGATCTGCGGCAGACCCAATGTGTTCATACCCAATGCTTTCTCGCCCAACGGCGACGGCAAGAACGATCAGCTCTGTTTCCAAGGCGAGTGGATTGTCTCGTTCCATATCGCCATCTTCTCGCGCTGGGGCGAAAAGGTGTTCGAAACCAACGACATCAACGAATGTTGGGACGGCACCTTCAAAGGAACCAAATGCCAGTCGGGTGTGTATATGTACACCTGCGACATCGAGTGCGAAGGACATCAAAATACATATTTCAAAGGTGATATAACAATAATCAAGTAGCTATGACCGAGCAACTTGCACAACAGCTCCGCTTGTGGGCGGAACACTACAACAACCGCGAACTTTTTCTTGCCAACGACCCCGTACAGGTGCCGAGCCGCTACCGCGACACATCGCTTCAGGACTTGGAAATCAGCGCTTTCCTTACGGCATACCTCAGTTTCGGCAACCGTAAGCAGATTGTGAAAACCGCCCTTCGTCTTGACGAGATGATGCACCACCAGCCCCTGCACTACGTGCTTTCCGGTCGGTGGGAGAAGGATTTCCGTCCCGACGACACCACCTCTTTCTACCGCACCGTCAGCCATCGGGCGATGAACGCCCTTTTTGCCATCCTTTACGACATATACGACCTAATCGGAAATATGCAGGATGCAATGTGGAGCGTGCCCCCCTGCAGTGCCGAAAACCTGCCTTTCCATAATCTGTGCCACCTTTTCGGTGTGTCCGACAAAAGTCCGCAGAAAAAACTCAACATGTTTCTCCGCTGGATGGTTCGCACCGACGGCATCGTGGATTTCGGCGCATGGCGCAATTTTTCGCCTGCCGACCTTATAATCCCCCTCGACACCCACGTGGCGCAGATGGCCTGCAAACTCGGTCTTGTGCCGTCGCAGACATATACCCTGAATACAGCAAAAAACATCACCCGCAGCCTTGCCGAAGTGTTCCCCGGCGACCCGTGCCTCGGCGATTTCGCCCTTTTCGGCTACGGAGTTGAAAACGATTGACGCCTATGACCGAAGCCTTCCTTCATTATTGCTGGAAACACCGACTGCTTGCCAACGAGGTTTTTACCACTGGAAACCAGAAAGTTGTCATAATTTCTATGGGTGAGGTGAACAACGACGCCGGTCCCGATTTCTTCAATAGCAAACTGATGATTGGCGATACCGAGTGGGCTGGCAATGTGGAGATTCATCTGCGTTCCTCCGACTGGAACCGGCACGGACACTCGGCCGACAAGCGTTACAACAACGTCATTCTGCACGTGGTTTACGAAAACGACGCCGAAGTGGTGCTCGAAAACGGCCGCCGCCCCGCCACCTTGGAACTGAAAAACCAGCTGCGTCCCGGAGTTTGGGAGAACTATTGCTCCCTGCAACGCCCCTTGGTTGACGACACTATACCTTGCGCAAAAGTGTTGCCCCAGATTCCCGACTTCACTATAAAATCTTACCTCGAGCGTCTTGCAGTGGAACGGCTGGAGCAGAAGTCGGAGGTGGTGAAGCGTCTGCTAACCGAGTCGGGCAACTCGTGGGAGACGTGCTGTTACTGGGCTGTGGCACGCTTTTTCGGCGGCAAAGTCAATGCCGTGCCCTTCGAGCTGTTGGCCAAATCCATCGATATGCGTGTGTTTGCCAAGATAAAACAGTCTGCGTTCCGCATCGAAGCACTGCTTTTCGGGCAGGCGGGCATGCTCGACGGGGATTTCTCCGACGATTACCCCAATGCATTGAAGAAAGAGTACGAGTATCAGCGTAAAGTGTACAACCTCAGTCCGATAGACGGTTACCTCTGGAAATTTTTCCGTGTGCGTCCTTCGGGATTCCCCACCATACGTATAAGTCAGTTCGCCGATTTTATTTTCAAATCCAATGGACTGTTTTCCAAATTGTTGGAAACAACCGACATCAATACTTTGCTTTCCTTTTTCAGCGTTTCGGCATCGGAGTATTGGCAAACGCACTACCACTTCGACAAACCTGTGAAAAGCCGGTCGAAAGCCTTGGGCGGCGATTTTGCCGAATCGATAGTCATCAATGCGTGGGTGCCTACGCTTATGCTCTATGGCGTTGAATATCAGCAACAAAAATACAAGGACAGCGCTTTGCAGATTCTTTCCAACCTTCCTTGCGAGAATAACGCAATAATTAAGAAATGGTGTGCGGCGGGACTCAAGCCCGAAAACGCCCTTCATTCGCAGGCTTTGATACAATTATATAATGAGTATTGCCGAAAGAAACGCTGTCTCTCGTGCCAGATTGGTTATAAAGTGTTGATAACTAACGCTTAATCGCGACTTTTCTCCAAACACACGCTTGCCGCACCCACCTGTCCGCCCAGCGGAGGGTTCAGTTTCGAAACCTTCACTCGCACGCTCGAAACGGTAGGGTAGATGTCCAGAATTTTTCCCGCTATACGGTCGGCCACATGTTCCAGTAGTTTCGAAGGAATCTCCATCTCCTGCTTTATGGTCTGATAAACAGAAAGATAGCTTATGGTGTCGTCAAGGTTGTCGCTCTGCTGCGACTTGGTGGTGTCCACCTCCAGCCAAGCATCCACACGGAAATGCGTGCCTATGGCGCGTTCCTCCTCAAAACAGCCGTGGAAAGCGTAGAAACGCAGGTCCTCCAGTCCGATGGTCGCCATGTTAGATAAGTGTGTCGAATTGTTTGAGGAAACGCAAGTCGTTCTCGAAATAGAGACGCAGGTCGCGGATTTGGTATTTCAGCATTGCCATACGTTCCACGCCCATTCCGAAAGCGAATCCGGAATAGACTTTGCTGTCGATGCCGCTGGCTTCCAGCACGTTGGGGTCCACCATGCCGCAGCCGAGTATTTCCAGCCATCCGGTGTGCTTACAGATGTTGCAGCCCTTGCCGCCGCAGATGTTGCACGAGATGTCCATCTCTGCCGAAGGCTCGGTGAAGGGGAAATACGACGGACGCAGACGTATCTGGGTGT
>JAEENM010000135.1 GCA_016283745.1 Bacteroidales bacterium
GTGTGAGATTACTCCAGAACAACGAGTGTTGAGGTCGCTGAAGTAAGTAACCTTGACGATAGCGCTGGTGTCGGTCCACACAGGCACGCGAACAGAATAGCTGTTTGTAACACGGTCGGTGCGGTCGCCGGTGATACGATATCTGAAGGGAGGCAGACCGGTGAAATTGATAATCACTCCGGCTGTGGAGTCGGAACAGATGTTGTAAACTGTGTCGAGGATAGTGGCGGTACCGCGGTCGAGAACAACGACGTTGTACGATGCACCGCTACGGTAGTAGGTAGTGTTCTGTATGGGACATACGATGCCGCCGGGTATCTGGTTGGAGAGACGGGAGTCGGAATACCAAGTGTAGCCGGAGGGCAGTGTGAGGCTGTCGCCAGCACAGAGTATTGCGCTACCGCAGACCTCCACAATGCCGATACCTGTAAGGTCGTCGGGAACGGCCTCGCAACCTGTAGCTGTGGATTGGGCGAAAGTAACATAATATAATGTAGAAGTTGTGGGAGAAACTTGGATTGTCACCACGTCAGCGTTGGCAGTGCGATCGGCATTGTCGCCAGTGATACGGTAACGATAGGGAGCGCCGCCTGTGAAGCGGAGAGTAAGAGTAGCTGTGCCGTTGCAGATTGTGGTGTCGCCCGAAATCTGAGCAGTAACCCTCGGCAAGGTATTCACTATGTAATACTTGCACTGTGAGTAATAAGCACTTATCCTTGCATAACCGTTGTCCGGGTGTCCTGTTTCGGTTCCACCTGCGGGAGCATCAAACGCATTGCTACCCGCAATAGTACGTGCGTTGGTAAGATAGAGATTGCTGTTGAGCAGGCAGCCGCTTGGATAGTCGCCAGCTGTATTAGCTGTATAAACATATCCGGAACCACCGCCGCCGCCTTTATCATCATCAACGGAGCCATCGGGACATGTACCGGAACCGCCGTACCAGCCACCGCCGCCGGCTCCGCCGTAACCGCTGCTATAATACACGCCGCCACCGCCGAAGCCGAACCCTCCATACCAATAAGAAGAGGTAGTTCCGCTAAGACCTGTTGTAGTTTGTGTTGTAGCGGTGTATGCAGACGAATATCCTGAATAGGTTTGATGTCCGCCATAGCCGCAATATGAATTGTTTGTGCAACCACTATTGGAATTGGCGCCATCAAGTCCGCCACCACAACCGCCTAAATACGAACTGCTGGAATTTCCTCCACAAGATCCGCCACCACCAGCAACGATAATACGCGAATAGAGGTGGTTGGAGCTGTTCCAAGTTGTGGAGCCAGCAGTTCCTTGCAGAGAGATGTCGGTAGCACCGCCACCGCCCTTATAGGTATAACGGTAACCGCCACCGTTCCAACCGCCGGGATAGATACTTGATGTCATTGTTGTAACGCTGTTACCGCTACCTCCTACATATACATAAAGTGTTGACAGTCCAGCGAGGTTGGTCAGCGTTCCTTCGGAATAACCGCCCATACCACCACTGTTGGCATACGAACGATATCCGCCCTGAGCACCCCAAACTTGGAATCTCAGCGAGTCGGCACCTGCCGGCACTCTGTACTGCTGCACAGTGCCTGTGTAGTTAAAGTCGGTAGAGACAGCACCTGCACGACCGCGTGCGTAGAAAGTGGTGTTGTTGTTTACAACTGCAGTATTGCCACCCACAGGCTGGGTAAATTCGCGGTCGTAATACCAAGTCTCGCCAGCGGGCAGGGTTACAGTGTGGCCGGCACAAGTGATGTCGGGCACAATGTGTATGCTTACCGTAGCCTGATACATACGGCAGCCGGTACAGCTGGAGATAACTGTGAAAGTGGTGTTTAAAGTATCGAGAACTGTTCCGCTAATCTCTCCTGTACTTGCGTTGATGGAGAGACCTTCGGGCAGGTCGTTGCTGAAGAAAGTACATCCGCTTCCGAGCGAAGGACGTATGCCGGAGATGGGATGACCAATGGTGTCGTTGATGGCAGGATAGGTGAAGGTGTTGAAGTTAGGCAACGCAGTTACCTCTATATCAACATCTTTGGTTATAATAGTATCCTTGACCGCTGTCAAAACAGCCGAGCCGCGAGACAGGATGGAGCCGTCGCTGCCGGTAATTGTGGACACTGTGGGGTCGTCGCTCGACCAGCTCACGTTGTTGCGTGTGCCTACTGTGTAACAGGTGGTTACATTGTTCACAGTGTTGAGCGGGGAGACAGTCTCATCCAAGAACACCGGAGTTGCGGCCAGCAAAGTCATCGGATGGTTGGCGATAGCCACGGGACGCGGATAAAGTCCAGCAGTAACTGTGAAATAGGTAGCGCTGGGGTTGAACGTGCCGTCGGTGAGAGCCGATGTACGTTTGGCATAGGTAGTGTTTGCAGAGCTACCGTAATAAAGATATTGTGCCGGACACATCAGAGTGTCGAAGTAGCACGAAGTGGGGGCAACGGAATAGCCATCCACACCGCCTTTGTATGTACCCGCAGTGATTATATTACCTACATTGAGGTTATATTCCTGAATTGCATTAGAAGTTGAATATGTCCGTCCGCATATACCACCAACGTAGTTGGTACCCTCAACGATACCGGCGTTGAGACAACCCACAACTTTAGACCTGTAGGTAGTGCTGCTGTAGCCATAGTTATCTCCTGCTATACCTCCCACATAGTTTGTACCTTTTACTCGGCCCGTGTTCACGCAACCCACGGTATAGTAGTAGTATCCCGAAGTATAGCCATTTCGTCCAATAACGCCACCCACATTCTCTGCTCCAGTCACATCGCCGCTGTTGCCGCAGTCGATGATATGGCAGTCGTTGAGTTCTGTGGTGTTGGTAGTATTGTACATCATACCGCACACACCGCCCACATAATTTGTTCCAGTAACTTTGCCGTGGTTGAAATTATATTTACAATGGCCGTAGTAATAGTTCATACCCACTATACCACCGGTAGTGTAACCCGTGCTTGAGACATTGCCGTAGTTGTTGCAGTGGTGGATAGAAACCACATTAGCCGCTGTGCCGTAGTAGCTTGCTCCTGCTATACCTCCCACACCTGCTGAGTATGATGTGTAGCTTGTACTTGTAGAAGATGAAGTAACATTACCATAGTTGTTACAATAGGATATGATACTGTAATAATAGTTGTAACCTGCTATGCCGCCCACCTGATAGGATGTTCCTGTAACATCGCCACGGTTGTCGCAGTTGCGAGTGCGGCAGTAATAGGTGTAGCCAGCTATGCCGCCCACAGCGTAAGTACCTGATACATTACCAGTATTAGGACAGTTCTCTATTTTATAGATACTGTTGGAATCGCTGGAGTTGCCGGAGAAATAACCGATAATACCACCGACATAGCACGACGTACTTGTTATGTCACCGCTATTTTGGCAGTTAGTAAGAAATTGGTAACAACCCATATAACCGGTAATACCACCCAAATAAGAGGAGCCTGTAACATTGCCTGAATTTGTACAGCTGTCGATATATCCGTAATAGTATTTGTAACCGGCAATACCACCGACATAGGATGCCGATGTTGTTATATCACCGGTATTGTGGCAATTGCGGATAGTGTCGTAATAATAGGGATATCCGCAAATACCGCCAGTATTGCTGGACCCTGTCAGATTGCCGCTGTTGGTACAGTTACGTATCAGACCGTACTGATATAATTGTCCGGCTATACCACCGCTGTACGAGGATCCTGTAATGTTACCTGTATTGATACAGTTGCGGAATTTTTCGTAATAATAAGTATAGCCGGCTATACCACCAGTGTAGCTTGAGCCTTGTACGGTGGCATGGTTCTCGCAGCTGTCGAAATCGCAGTAGTAGTAAGCCTCGCCGGCTATACCGCCGTGGTAGCTGTAGCTTGTGGTGGCCACCGTGGCGTAGTTTTTAAGATTGTAAAGTCTGGTATAGTCGCAGTAACCTACCACACCGCCGGTGTAGCTGCCGCCACTAACGGAGCCGCGGAGCGTGAAGTCGTGTATCTCCGCTTTGTCGGTAGTACTCGTACCAACCACATAACCGAACAAACCACGGTAGCTGGTTGTTCCTGTAATGGACAATCCGCTTATGGTGTGACCGCCACCATCGAAATGGCCTTTAAACGGTGTGGCGCTGCTCTCACCTATAACGCGCCAGTTGGAGAAACTGGAGAGGTTGAGGTCGTTAACCACGAGGAAGTACCTGCCCGCGAAGTCCATACCTTGGTTGGTGTAGATGGCGAGGGTGTCCAAAGTGTTGGCCGTGCAAATCAGATAGGGGTCGGCCTGTGTGCCGGAGCCGCCACAGAACTTAGGTTCGGAAACGATACGTACGTTCTTTACCATATTCTGCACCGTACCAGATAACATATTGATACCCGGCAGACGCAAGGTGGCGTTGGTTCCCGAAACGGAAATGGACGTGGGATTGTCGTTAGTCCAAACCACCGAGTTGGCAGTGCTAACGGTAAAGTTGGTCTGCACATCGGCCACATCCTCGCCAGTTGCAAGGTTGACCGGTGTAGCCGCCAGTTTTGCAGTGATTGAGTCTTTTATATTGGTAGGAATAGGATACAGACCACCGGCGCGGGTAAAGTACGAGGTGCTGGGATACACCGTGCCGCCGTTGAGAAGTTCCTGTGTGGTTTTGGCGTAGGCCGGCATGGAGGTCGATTGGTACATAAGGTCGGTGGGACACATCTGTTTGTCCCAGTAGTTAGTAGTAGTAGTGGCCGAGCCGTAACCCACAATAGCGGCGGTGTTGGCAAGACCGCGCACATTGTTCACATTAAGGTTGTATGTGATATAAGAGCTCGAACTGCTGTAACCGGCAATACCACCATTGTATCCGCCCTTACTTTCAACCAAACCGCCGTTGAGACAGTAGCGTACATAATATCCGGCATAGCCTGCTATACCGCCTGTGTATGTATTCGAGCCGGTATATGTGTTGGTCACAGTGCCGCTGTTGGAGCAGTACTGCACATAAACCGACGACATATAACCCACGATACCGCCCACATAGTTGGAACTGCCCGTTACACGTCCGCCGTTGACGGAATTTTCGAGGTAGTTGCCACTATTAATCATATAACCGGCAATACCGCCCACGTTCGACGAGCCTGTAACATTGGCCCTGTTGCTCACGCGGCGTATGTTACAATATGTACCATATCCCATAATACCGCCGTGGTACGAGTAGCTACCCGAAACCGGTGCATAGTTGGTGATGTTGGTAATGTCGGTGTATTCCGCCCTACCCACGATGGCACCTGTATAGGAGCCTCCGGAGATGGAACCCCGCAGTATCACATTGGTAATTTCGGCCCTGTTTGCCGAAGATCCCTTCACGGCTCCGAACAGTCCGCAGTAGGAGGCTGTGGACGACACGGTGAGGTTGCTTATCACTCTGTTGTTACCGTCGAAATGGCCTTTGAAGGGATTTCCCACGGAGTTGCCTATGATTCGGAAATTGGGGTAACCCGACATATTAAGGTTGTTCACCACGCGGAAATACTTGCCTTCGAAATCCATGCCGCCGTTGACAAACTGTGCGAGGGTGTCGAGGTCGGCGGGGGTGCAAATCAGATAGGGGTCGGCCTGAGTGCCGGAGCCGCCGCAGAAATTGGGTTCCACCATCATAAAGAGGTGTTTCTCCCATCCATTCACCCTACCTGTAAGAGTTACCAATCCGGGGCCGTTGACGGTGGCATTAGTACCCGACACGCTGATAGAGCTTGGCATGCTGCTGCTCCACGCCACGCCATTGGCAGTGCTTACGGTGAAGTTGCGGGAAACGCGGTTCACCGTTTCATCGTTGACAAGATTTATAGGAGTAGCCGCAAGTTTTGCCGCTAGGCTGTCCTGCAAGCCGGTGGGTATGGGATAGAGACCGGCAACAGCCGTAAAACCGGTGCCTGGGTAAGTGCTTACACCCAAGAAATCGGCGGTAGCACGTCCCAAGGTGGCGTTGTTGGTTGTGGTTGTACTGTAAACGTATGTGGTAGGACACATCTGTTTGTCCCAGTAGTTGTTTGAGGTATTTACAGCACCCGAACCGGCAATGGCGGCGGTGTAGTTACCACCGCTCACACGGTTCACATTGAGGTTGTATGTGGTATATGTGCTTCCGTAGCTGTAGCCGCAGATACCGCCCACATAATCGGCTTTGGCGCTAATCAGACCGCCGTTAAGGTTGTACTGTGCATAAGTATACGATGTTCCATAACCCACAATACCTCCAACGTATGCTGAGCCGGAGGCGTAGGTTGATGTAACATCGCCACTGTTGGTGTTATAACGCACATATATGTAATAACCATAACCTAATATACCTCCCACATAGTACGAGGAGGATGTGATGTGTCCGGTGTTGGTACAATAATACAGGTATTTGTATGTAGAATTACTATAGCAGTAACCAACAATACCACCAGTGTATGTACCCGTACTTGTTATATTGCCTTTGTTGGAGCAATTGTAGATATCGGTGTATCCATAGTTCTGTCCCAAAATACCACCCACATAACCGGCTGCGGTAATAGCACCCGTGTTGGTTGTGTTACGGATAGTGGCATAATACGAATAACTAGTAACACCACCCACGTATGAAGTTCCTGTTACAGAACCCGTGTTGAGACAGTGGTCGATATAAACACGGTACGATGTGCTACCATAACAGTAACCCGCTATACCACCACGATACGAATATGAAGTATTATTGTTATAACCTCTAACAGTTGCGTTGTTGGTACAATTGATAATGGTGTCGTAATAGAAATAACCGGCAATACCGCCGAAATAACCGTAAGCCTCCACAATTGACCTTGCGTCGGTGCGGCTGTTCTTAACCGAAGTATAGCTTCCGTAACCGGTAATACCGCCTACATAGTTGGTGCTATAGCTATAAGTACAGGTCACATTACCGAAAAGACGGCAGCTATCAATTTTCGAATAATAAGAATAACTGGAGATACCGCCAATATAATTGCCCGAACCAGTAACATTACCACTGTCCACACAACTCACCAACCTCGGACGATATGCGGATGCGCCATACAGATAGCTCGTTATACCAGAAACATAATAGGTACCCGTGATTGTTCCCGAATTGACACAGTTTCTTATGGTATGCACGTAGTAAGAACGTCCGGCGATACCGGAAGTATAGTAAGAACCCGTTATCGAGCCGCGGTTTTTGCAGTTGAAAACACCCACCGTGTCACGGAAATATGTGCTGGTATTCTCAAATTGTCCGACAATACCTGCGTGATAGTAACTACTACCTGATATGGTACCAGTGTTTACACAGTTGCGTATGGTGGAGGCGTAGCGGGCAAAACCCACAATACCTGCCTGCTGATATTGAGCAACAGCATTATTGCTACCTGTGTTGCGGCAGTTGATAACACGCGAGTCGTACATTGCACCGACAATACCGCCGTGACATCTGTAGCTACCTGCAATAGTGGCGTTGTTGGTACAACCTTTCACGGTACCTTTAATCAGCGAACCCACGATACCGCCGGTGGTGTCGCCGCCGGTTACAGTACCGCTGACTATCACGGAATCGATCCATCCGTGTTTCACACACCCGAACAGACCCTGCCTTTGGGTGGTGGTGTTGGTCATTGTGAGGTTGGAGATGGTGTGTCCGTCGCCCCAGAACGTTCCGCTGAACGGGTAAGTGTAACTGCTGCCTATAGGCACGAACGAACTCGACATCGAGATGTTGGTAGTTAGACGAAAATACTGTCCTGCGTAGCTGGTACCGTTATTCACGTTTGTTGCCAACGTACGCAAGTGGGCCTCCGTTGAAATTAGATACGGCGAGGCTGCCGTTCCGGAGCCACCGCCATACTGAGCCTTAACCACGCCCGGGAGGAGGAGGACGGCAGCCAGCGCCATAAGCGCAAGCTTACCAATAAATCCGGAGCGCTTAAAAGTCCTTATATTCATATTATCAGTATTATTATCGCAATTACTGTTTACTGTTTCAATCGTTTCCATAATCATTATATTTTTTATATCGACCGCCAAAGCGCGTATTATACACTATATCATACATTTACATAAATGGAAATTGCGAACCTGCAAAAAACTGGGGTCCGCACTACATAGCAAACTTGCTATTGTTACCATTTTTTTATCATTATCAAAACTCAAAACACAATAGTTATATATTTGAATTTCTGTTTATTAAATTAAAAAATCATTCTCGTTCCACATAATAACTTTGACAAATCCGGATGCAAATTAACACTTGATAGACACTTAACAAAACAACATTGTAACATTACACACATTATTTTTTTTGATTTATTTAAAGATTTTAGCACCACAGGCAATCATCTGAACGAACACAAACGTCTATTATAACATCTTATCTAACCATATTTCAATCACTTAATTAACACAAACCCAAATAGTGCAAAAAACACAAATTACACATAAACATTTAATATTTTTGATTTATTATATTTTTAATATAACTTAATTTTTATGCAATTAAACATCTAAAAACCACTATTTTATTAAAAAAGCCAACCAAAACAAGTCGGTTGGCAAATATACATATAATTTTTGAACAAAAAAAATCGAAATGGGAAAAATACAAAAAGAGGATGGTGCCGCTATTCGCAGCACCCCTCTAAATCAGGAAAATAAGACGGTCAAAAAATCTTTGACCTTAGTTTACCTTATCAACAGCACAGAGCCCTTCTTCTCGTACGACTCGCTCGGACGCGATTTGGTGCGGTAGTGGACGACGTACACATACGAGCCTGTCTTGCAGTCCTTGTAGTTGTAGGTGCCATCCCAGCTGATTTCCGGATCGTCGCTGTGGAACACCAGAAGTCCTTCGCGGGTGTAGATGAATATCTCGAACTCTATGAGGTTGTAGTGACCTACTTTCAGCAGACGGTTGGCGCCGATGCGGCCGG
>JAEENM010000136.1 GCA_016283745.1 Bacteroidales bacterium
AATTTCAGACGGGTGTCGGGCTCCGTGTCATCGGCAGGTGTTTTCACCATCCAGTTCACTATTTTTATCAGCAAAGGTATGAAAAAGGCAAGTATTACAGTGTTCACCACATTGAACAAGGTGTGGAACAGCGTTATGGCCAGAGGCAATGCCGCCGCCACTTGGCTCTTGGGCGAGAGATATATGTCCACGCCTGTAAAAGTGTCGGTGAGGTAGGCAATGAGGTGGGTTGTTGGATAGAAAAGTATCAGCGTTATCACAGTGCCTATCACGTTGAAAAGCAGGTGTGCACGTGCCGCTTTCTTGCCGTTGGCATTGGCCGCCATAGCCGCGATGTTGGCGTTGAGGGTGGTGCCGATGTTCTGCCCCATCACAATGGCTATGGCCACGTCGAAGCCTATCCACTGGTTGGCACACATTACAAGGGTTATTGCCATCACCGCCGAGCTGGCCTGCACCACCGCCGTGAGCAACGCCCCTATGGCTATGAAAATAAGGATGGAGAGGAATCCCTTGTCGGACCATTGGGCCATTGCCGAAAGGAAGGCTTCGTTTTGGCTGAAATCGGGGATCGCGTCCTGCAGCAGCTGCAAACCGATAAGCAGAATTGCCAGACCTATCACAAATTCGCTTGCCGACTTTGTTTTCGACCGTTTGGAAAGCATAAAGGGCAGTGCCGCTGCACACAGAATCAACGGCAGCACGAATTTCCCCAATGAGCCTCCCATGCCCAGCAGTATAATCCACGAGGTGATGGTGGTGCCTATGTTGGCTCCCATCACCACGGCTATGGCTCCGGCAAGGCTCAGCAGCCCCGAATTAACGAAACTCACCACCATCACCGTGGTTGCTGACGACGACTGCACCGCCGCCGTTACCGCCGCACCGGTAAGTATGCCGCTTACAGGGTTGTTGGTCATACGTCCAAGAATGTTGCGCATGCGGTTGCCCGCCATTTTCTGAAGCCCTTCGCTCATCATTTTCATGCCGTAGATGAATATAACCACGGCTCCGGTAACTTTCAATAGAAGTAATATGATTTCTGTAGCTGTCATACTGTGTCTGTTTTGTTATTTTTGTCAGAATGGTTGTTTGTAACTTGTTGAAAATTTGTAATTTCCGCAGATGCGATATCCTATTGGAAACACTGCAAAAGTACCCCATTGATGTTACCCTTTGGTTTTGATGCTGTTAAATTATGGTTACACAGTGTTACAATTTGGTTACAGATGTAAACTGTGAAAAAGAAAGGATGTACGTTTGCGAAAGCGAAACGATTGTTGCAGTGGTCGGAGTTTGGAATTTGGCGAAAAAAAAGATTTTGCTGTTTGCGGAAATTATTGCATATTTGCATGTTGCAATGATTTTGCAGACTACAAAGCGTCAAAAACTGATAACAATAAGACAAAATAAACTAAAAGCAGTGGACCTTTCGATAGCGACCGAAGGGAAATTCACAAGATTGAAAAGATTTCGCGAGTGAAACGAGCGGGAGTATTCCAACTCCTAACTCCCGACTAAATCAAGATTTCTGGCAAGCCGAGGTCTGCGGCCAGTTTGCGCATCAGGCGGCTGGCGTCGCGGATCGACTGCCGTGCCCAGCCGAGTTTCACGTCCATCTGCTCGTCGGGCTTGAGGTGCCAGTCCAAACCGGGGGTGGAGCGCATCTTCTCCGTTAGGTAGAAAGTGCACAGCGCCGCCGACACCGATATGTTGAAACTCTCAGTAAATCCGTACATCGGTATTTTCACGTAGCCGTCGGCAAGGTCGATGGCCGTTTGCGAAAGTCCCGTAAGCTCGGTGCCGAACACGAGGGCTGTGGGCTGCGATATGTCCAAGTCGGCCAGCATCACGTCGTTTTCGTGGGGCAGGGTGGCTATTATTTTGTATCCTTTCTGGTGCAGGCGCTCGAAAGCGGCGCGGGTGTTGTCCTCGCCCTGACGGTTGTAGCGGTAGTAGTCCACCCATTTCGAGGAGCCCAACGCCACGTCGGGGTTCAGCTGGTACTCGTAGCGGTTTTCTATCACATGCACGTCCTGAATGCCGAAACAGTCGGCGGTACGGAGCACGGCACTGGCGTTCTGCGACTGGTAGATATCCTCCAGCACAAGGGTGAGATGGCGCGTGCGGTTTTGTATGTTGTTGTCCAACAGCTGTCTGCGGTTGTCGGTGCAGAACTCGGTGAGGGCCGAGTAGAGCAGCTGTTTCTGCTCGAAGCTGTAGAGCTCGAACATCGGGCGTTTGTGTGATTTTATTTCGGACATTGTTTTGTTGCTTTATTATATGGTGCTTTGGTTCTCCGCTTCGCTATCGAAACAGCCACAGGCGGTTTCTTCACCCCTTCGGAGCTTTATTGTAGATGTTTATTGTTGCGACAAATCGAACATCACATCCTGGATGAATTTGTTGAGTGGGTATGTGGCCCGCACGTGCGCCACAAGGTTTTTCAGAAAGCCGTCGGAGGTGGCGGTGTCGTTGGCAATACTGGCTTCGGACACGTAGTGTTTGTATTTAAGCAGGTCGATGTCGGGGAAAGCGGGGTCGAAACCCTTGGGGGCTTTTTTCAACATCTCTATTTTCCAAAGTATCGACGGGAAATATTTTTTGTACTCCTTGCTGCCGATGATGCCCTTGAAAGTGTCGATGTTGTAGTAAATCTCCTTGCGGATGGCGTCGAGCAGCTCGGGGGAAGGCATAAAGATACCGCCTCCGAAAGCCGATTCGCCGTTTTGTATGTGCAGGTAGTAGCCCGGGCGGCCGTGCTGTTTAACCCCGCCTGTTGCTATATACACCGCAAAATGCGTCTTGTACGGCGTTTTGTCGGGACTGAAACGCAGGTCGCGGTAGATGCGGTACATGCAGCTCTGCGCTTTTTGCATGCCAATGCTGGGGTCTATCTTGTAAATTTCCGGTATCAGCGCCTCCACAAACTCCAGAAAATCGGCGCGGGCGGCTTCGTAACGATCCTTGTTGGCCATGAACCACTCGCGGTTGTTGTTCAGACTCAAGTCGTTGAGGTATTCGTAAACAAAAGGCTGTATGTGGTCTTTCATTTTTTTTTAATTTACAATTTACAATTGACAATGAACAATTAGTTTGTAGTTTGCAGTGTTGAGTCTTCAGTTATATTATATCTTCACGTCATAACATTATTACCTGAATTATCAATTGGCCACTTTTTTTACTTTCAATTTTCAACTTTCAATTTTTATAGAAGTTCATCTCCTCCACGTATTTCAGCACGGGGTCGGTGAGGATGTATTTGACTGATTTTCCGTTTTTTATACACTCGCGTATGTAACTCGACGAGATGTTGAACAGCGGTGAGTTGACGAGGTGCACGTGCGGATGGTCGTCCCACTGCGATTTGGGGCTGTCCACGCGCGGGTACACGCAAATATGGTAGTTGTCGATGATGTAGCGGTAGTTGTGCCAGCGGTGGAACGACGCAAGGTTGTCGGCACCCATTATCAGGCAGAAATCCTTGTCGGGATAGCGTTCGCCGAGGTGTGCGAGGGTGAGCGAGGTGTACGACGGCCGTGGCAGCGAAAACTCAATGTCGCAGGCGCGGAAACGCGGGTTGTCCTCGATGGCCACCTTCAGAATCTGCAGTCGGTGATGGTCGGGCAGGAGGTTTTTCTGTTCTTTGAAAGGGTTCTGCGGTGAGAGCACGAACCACACCTCGCGCAGCCCGGCCTCGTCGAGCACGGCGTTGGCAATAGCCAGATGCCCCACGTGGATGGGGTTGAAGGAACCAAAATACAAACCGGTTTTCCCTTCGAGCGGTTTCATAGGAAAAAAGGGTGGGGATTTGCGGTGCCGGACCGCAGATTAATAGTATTTGTAACGTGTTACGAAGCCGATGCTTTTCAGTTTCTTGCCGCGGAAAGTGTAAATCTCCGAAATTTCGTTGGCTCCCGACGACACGCGCAACACGTTGATATTGGCCAAGTAAGCCCTCGGGTAGGTGCTGAAAAACTTGCTGAACACCTCTTCTTTGCTCATGCCCACCTTGATGCCGTTCTGCAGCACGATGTTAGTGTCGGTGATGTAGCCGTCCACCATCTCCATCTTGTTGGTGTTGATGGCAATAAAAGCGTCCACATGGCTGCCGTCGAGGCGGCTGAGGGTGTTCACCGAGACGTGCATGGTGTCGAAAAAGTTTTGGTAGCCCGACTCGCGGTACCAGTCGATACCCGAACGGTGTACGAAACTCTCTATCTTGCTGTGTTTTCCGAGAGGGTAGATGACATATTCCGACAGCGAGATAACCGTCATGGTGTCGGTGTAGTATTTGATGTCCTTGACCATATATTCGGGACGGGCGAAAGTTTTCATCCGTGCCGAGATGGCTCTTTGCGACAAGTTTTGCGAAAAAACCTCGCCAAGACTCAATATTATCACTGCAAAAACAAGAATTTTTCTCATATTTTACGTTGTTTTTTTTACGTTACTATTCTCATTTTCAGCGCGTAGGCACCGAAAGTGTGCAAAAACCAAAGTTTACAACACAATCTGCAAATATACGAAAAAAATCGTGATTTAGTGTGTTTGGGGGTGATTTTTCTTGTTTTTTGATTAAAAAGTTGTTTCTTTCCTGCGATTTTCTGTCAAAAAACCTATATTTAAATCATATGGTCCTCAGGTGGCTGAGCTTGCCGAAGCCGCCGATGACTAAAAACGAAACAAAAATTTGTTGTTTTGGATAAAAAATGCTAATTTTGTACTCTGATTCAGAAAATAAAAACATTCTATAAATAATTAAAACTCACAACATTATGAGTATCGATTTAAGCAAATACGGCATCAACAATGTCAGCGAGGTACTGTACAACCCCTCGTACGAGACTCTTTTTGCCGAAGAGACCAAACCCGGCCTCACCGGTTACGACAAAGGCACTATGACCGAACTTGACGCCATCAACGTGATGACGGGCATATACACCGGCCGCTCGCCCAAAGACAAATTCTTTGTGATGGACGAAGTGAGCAAGGACACCGTTTGGTGGACCACCGACGAATACAAAAACGACAACAAACCGCTCTCCGAAAAATCGTGGGCAGAGCTGAAGAAACTGGCTGTGAACCAGCTCTCCGGCAAACGTCTGTTTGTGGTCGACACTTTCTGCGGAGCCAACCCCAACACCCGCCTCAAGGTGCGTTTCATCATGGAAGTGGCATGGCAGGCACATTTTGTGAAAAACATGTTCATCCGTCCCACCGAAGAGGAACTTGCCAACTACGGCGAACCCGATTTCGTTTCGTTTGTAGCCTCCAAAGCTAAAGTGGAGAACTACAAAGAGCTGGGACTCAACTCCGAAACAGCCACCGTGTTCAACCTCAAAAGCAACGAACAGGTGATACTCAACACATGGTACGGCGGCGAGATGAAAAAAGGTCTGTTCTCCATAATGAACTACCTGCTGCCGCTGAAAGGCATCGCTGCCATGCACTGCTCCGCCAACACCGACATGGAAGGCAAGAACACCGCCATTTTCTTCGGCCTTTCGGGAACAGGCAAGACCACCCTCAGCACCGACCCCAAACGTCTGCTCATCGGCGACGACGAACACGGCTGGGACGACGAAGGCGTGTTCAACTTCGAAGGCGGCTGCTACGCCAAGGTCATCAACCTGAGCAAGGAAGCCGAACCCGACATATACAACGCTATACGCCGCGACGCACTGCTGGAGAACGTTACCGTGGACGCCAACGGCAAGATCGACTTCGCCGACAAGAGCGTTACCGAAAACACCCGCGTGTCGTACCCCATCTACCATATCAAAAACATCGTGAAACCTGTGAGCAAGGCTCCCGCCGCCGAAAAGGTGATATTCCTCTCCGCCGACGCTTTCGGAGTGCTGCCTCCCGTTTCCATCCTCACCCCCGACCAGACCAAGTATTACTTCCTTTCGGGATTCACCGCCAAGCTGGCCGGCACCGAGCGCGGCATCACCGAGCCCACTCCCACATTCTCGGCCTGTTTCGGAGCCGCTTTTCTGAGCCTGCACCCCACCAAATACGCCGAAGAGCTGGTGAAACGCATGGAACAGAACGGCGCCAAGGCTTATCTGGTGAACACCGGCTGGAACGGCACTGGCAAACGTATCTCCATCAAGGATACCCGCGGAATTATCGACGCCATCCTCAACGGCAGCATCGACAAGGCTCCCACCAAGACCATACCTTATTTCGGTCTGGAAGTGCCCACACAGCTGCAAGGCGTGGACACCGGCATCCTCGACCCGCGCGACACCTACGCCGACCCCGCACAGTGGGAGGAAAAGGCCAAAGACCTCGCCGCACGTTTCATCAAAAACTTCGAAAAATTCACCGGCAACGCCGCAGGCAAAGCCCTTGTGCCCGCCGGCCCGAAGCTGTAAGTTTTTTTACACATTATTATATAAAGACTCCCGCCCCGAAAAAGGACGGGAGTTTTTTTTGCCAACTGCCACAATGAAAAACGGCCAACTGCCACAATGAAAAACGGCCAACTGCCACAATAAAAAACGGCCAACTGCCACAATAAAAAAAAATAATATGCGTTATTGAAGCGATAAAATTGAAAAATATAATGCATTACAGAAACAGAATCGCTGACAATTTATTAAAGGAAAGTCTTGAAGCATCGGGAGTTGTGTTGATACAAGGCCCAAAATGGTGTGGAAAAACAACAACTGCTGAGCAGATAGCAAATAGCAGGATTTATATGAACGACCCTGAAGATATGGAAGAAAATTTGATATTGGCTTCTACTGCGGCACGAAGGCTTCTTTCAGGGGCAACTCCCCGATTGATAGACGAGTGGCAGTTGGCGCCACAGCTGTGGGATGCTATAAGATTCGAGGTCGACCATAGGGAGCAGCATACAGGGCAGTTTGTTCTAACAGGTTCTGCGGTACCTCCCAATCCCGAAAAGATAAAGCATAGCGGCACGGGTCGTTTCTCGTGGCTTACAATGCGAACAATGTCATTGTGGGAATCTGGCGATTCGTCGGGAGAAGTGTCGTTGCGTTCTTTGTTTGCTGGAGAAGAACCTATAGGTGGCGAGAAAAAAATGGATATAGAGAGGTTGGCATATTTGATTTGTCGTGGAGGCTGGCCTGGTTCTTTGGAGATGAGCGAAAAAGCAGCATTACGACAATCTTTCAATTATGTTGACGCTGTTGCAAAGAGCGATATGTCACGAGTTGACGGAGTTTCAAGAGACCCCCTTTCAGTGATGAGATTGCTAAAAAGTTGTGCCCGAAATCAAGGCGGGCAAGTTTCGGCAAGTATATTACTGGCTGATATGAAGGCTAATGACGGAGAAATGAGTGAGGGTACAATACTTGCATATCTAAAGGCGTTGAATATGATATTCGTTACTGAAGACATGCCCGCATGGAATCCAAATTTGCGAAGCAAGACAGCAATACGCACATCCAACACACGCTATTTCACCGACTCTTCTATAGCTACCGCAGCCTTGGGACTTGGCCCTAACGACTTGCTGAACGACCTTAAAACTATGGGACTGTTTTTTGAGACCATGGCTGTACGTGATTTGCGTGTCTTTGCCGATGCACTCGACGGGAATGTGTATCATTACAGAGACAAAAACGGTCTTGAATGCGATGCCGTAGTGCACCTGCGCAATGGAAAATACGGATTAATTGAGATAAAACTCGGAGGAGAGAAACTTATTAGCGAAGGTGCTAGCAATTTATGCACTCTTGAGAATAAGATTGACACAGAACGTATGAATGCCCCGGCATTTAAGATGGTACTCGTTGGCGTAGGGAAATATGCTTATCGCCGTGATGACGGAGTACTGGTAGTGCCAATAGGCTGTTTGAAAGACTGAAACGCCGCAGGCAAAGCCCTTGTGCCCGCCGGACCCAAGCTGTAAGTTTTTTTACACATTATTATATAAAGACTCCCGCCATCATTGACGGGAGTCTTTTTGTGTTTGCACGCCTAGTGAGTTTCGGTATATCTTGTTTTTGTACTCCTGCTCGCTGACGCTCGCGAGATCTTGTAAATTTGTTCGCTTTGCTCACTGACTACTGACTGCTATCCTCTAAAAATAAATTTGTCTGTTTCAAAAATAAATCGTAATTTTGCAAACGAAAACGACTCGCCAAGAGTAGGCGGGAACAGTTATTATTAACAGCATTAGCTATTATTCGCGTTCAAGAAAAAAGCCTGAGAAACTGATTTCTCGAAAGTTGAATTAAAGCAAAATCGCGGAAAGCCTTAGGCTGACCAACAATCCTCATAATTACACCAATATGGTGTGCACTTATCTATGAGGATTGTCGGGTTTCTTCTCAGGCTTCCCGCGAACGCGAGTAGAGAGGTCACACCTTTCTTTTTTTGCCGAAGTGGATTGATAGCTATGTGTGAAACACTATCAATTTATGGTAAAACACTCACAAACAACACGTTGTCTGCCGTGGTTACTGTCCTGCATAGCCTTTGCGGCAGTGCTTATGGCCGGATGCATGAAAGAGGGCGAGGATATAATCCTGCTGCCTGTGCAGAACGACCGCATCCCGACCAGTGTTCTCTCCCCTGCCGAACAGGACAGCCTGTCACAGTATATGGAGATTAACGAGGGCTGCACCCCGCCGAACATCGTAGGCATTTACGAAGTGTCGCCTGTGGAGCTAATACACTCATCCGAAGGTGATTACGGCAATTTCTACGATTTCCGTCTGCATGTGAAGTCGCAAAACGGACGTAACCTCTCCGTTTACAGCGAGACGCAAAACACCGTTACCTCGGAGAGCGGCGAAGCTTACGTGATTGGCTCCGACGACCGTTTTACGCTGTACACCATCGAAAAATCGGTGAACACCACCGAAGGATGGAGCTGGGAAACGACAACCATCGTTTCGGGACGAAAAACGGCTGAGGGTATTGCAGATATCCGCTACGCCATAGTGATGCGCAACAAGCAAGACGACGACGGCCATCTGGTGGCTCCCGACAGTTTCAGAGTATTCACCGACGGAGACGGCATTGCCTCCGTCACAACAGAGATGAGCCGATGAAAAAAAGAGTTCTGACACTGCTTGCCGCCACACTTCTCGGCACAACGGCACTGCACGCACAGGTGCAGCAACCCGCCAACGACACCATCAGCCCAACCGACACCTTGCAGACAGTCCAAACCGACAGTCTGCACGCAGCTATCGACGACACTGTATACCGTTTAAAGGACTACAAATTCGCAGCCGGACTGAAATTCGGTTTCAACGGCGGCTTGGTGCGTCTTACCGACGAAAGTTACGACATGTACAAGCGCGGCCTCGCACCGGGTGCCATAATCCGTGGATATTTCCAATGGCGTACTGCATTCGGACTGTCGCTTGTGCCCGAAGTGGGATACGTGGGACGCGGTGGCCTGCTTACTTGGGAGGACGTAAGTTGCAAACAATTAGTGCATTGCCTCGATGTGCGTCTGGCGGTGCGTTACAATTTCGACATTAAGGACAAAGGCCTCTCGCCCTATGTGGTGGTGGCTCCTGTGTGGAATGTCGCCCTTGGCGGTAAGGTGGATTACAGCGACGACTTATCGGGCGACATCAATTTCAAGATGACCGACAAGAATATCCGCACCCACGATTTTGGTCTCTTTGCAGGAGCGGGCATCGAATTTCCCGTTACCATAAAGGAAACCAAGCTGAACATCTCCGCCGAAGCGGGCTATTGCTGGGGATTTATGAACAGCTTCACCGACACCGAGCAAAACGCCACGGGCAATGTGCTAAACCAATACTACGACAGCCGTCCCGCCGCTGGGAAACGCCTTGCACGGGGACTGGAAATATCCATTAGCATCGGCATGCCCTTTGGAAAAAGAGAAAAACAAAACACAATAAAAGAAGAAACGAAATGCGAGGAAGAACAAAAATAGTCCCGAAAGGATTGCAAAAAAGAAGTTTTGGAGACAATGCCATGCGAATTTCGATGGCAATGTGTCTTTTGTTCCTGTTTACGGTAGCCACAACCCAAGCCCAGACCGCTTTTCCCGCCCTTGGCGGCGAAGCCGACGGCACCAACGGCAGCCTGAGCTACACCATGGGACAGGTTGAGACACAGGACATCTACGCCCCCATAACCAACGCCGAGATAACCGGCGCCATACTCTGCGAGGGCGTGCAACAGACCTACAAAAACAGCGAGCTGGGCATAGAGGAGATAACCCCTGTCGATTTCTCGATAGCCGTGTACCCCAACCCCACCGCCGCAGGCTATGTAACTGTGGAACTTGCGCAAAGCGGTGCCGACACCCGTTACGAACTGTATGCCGCAAACGGAAAGCTGACACAGAGTGGCACACTGCCCTCCACCAAACAGAAAATAGACCTCTCCCGCTGTAACGCAGGCACTTACATACTAAAAATCTACGACAGCGAGAGCGGACGGACAAACAGTTTCAGAATAATAAAACTTAGATAACTAAGAATTAAGAATTTAGAATTAAAAGTTAAAAATTCAACAAAATGTGTCGGAGACACATCACCTCAATAACCCCTGACAAGACAATTTCCGATTTTCGCAGTCTGGGGAATGTAAGAAAAAACAAATAATACAATAAAGCCCTGAAAGGGCGAAAGAATACAAGCGGGAGTGAAACCCCCGTAACAAAGAATACAATAAATAAAAAAAAATAACACAATGAAAATCAGACATTTACTTTTGGTTGCAATTTTGACACTGACTACCGTGGCTACCGCCGTAGCTCAGGCACCTTTGAGTTTCACCTATCAGGCTGTGGTGCGCAACAGCAGCGGCCGCCTTGTAAGCAACGCCACAGTGGGCGTAAAAATCTCCATTGTGCGCGACTCCGCCACTGGACAGGTGGTTTACAGCGGTGTGCAGACACCCCGCACCAACGCCAACGGCCTCTTCACCCTCGTTATCGGCGACAGCCAGAACGGCATAGATACCATAACTTGGCGGAACGGACCTTATTTCCTTAAAAGCGAGGTAGACCCCAACGGCGGCTCCAACTACACCCTCACTTCCGTGCAACAGATGCTTAGCGTGCCTTACGCACTCCACGCACATACTGTGGACAATGTTATTGGCGGCGTTAATTTTATTGAAAGACAGGTGCTTTCGATGAACGGCGACACCGTTTTCCTTACTGGAGGCAGCTATGTGGTTTTGCCACCAAGCTTTAGCGGTGACTACAACGACTTGACTAACAAACCAACCATACCCACCAACGTAAGTGCTTTTTACAACGACGCAGGCTATCTTACATCCGCCACTCTTACCGAGACACAGGTTTTGAGCATACGCCACGACACGGTTTTCCTTACCGGCGGCAGCTTTGTAAAACTTCCCGCTGGCTTTAGCGGCAACTACAATGACCTTACCAACAAACCGACCAACGTAAGTGCTTTTTACAACGATTCAGGCTATCTTACATCCGCCACTCTTACCGAAACTCAGGTTTTGAGCATACGCCACGACACGGTATTTCTTACCGGCGGAAGCTTTGTAAAACTTCCCGCTGGCTTTAGCGGCAACTACAACGACCTTACCAACAAGCCGACCATTCCCACCGTGCCAACCAATGTAAGCGCCTTTACCAACGACGCAGGCTATCTCACGTCTTACACCGAAACCCAGGTTCTTAGCATACGCCACGACACGGTTTTCCTTACCGGCGGCAGTTTTGTAAAACTCCCCGCTGGCTTTAGCGGCAACTATAACGACCTTACAAATAAACCGACCATACCCACAGTGCCAACCAACGTAAGTGCCTTTACAAATGATGCAGGCTATCTTACCAACGCAACTCTTACCGAGACACAAGTTTTGAGTATAAGCCACGACACGGTATTCCTTACCGGCGGCAGCTTTGTAAAACTCCCAGCTGGCTTCAGCGGTAACTATAATGACCTGACCAACAAGCCGACCATACCCACCGTGCCTACAAATGTAAGTGCCTTTACCAATGACGCAGGCTATCTTACCAACGCCACTCTTGCCGAAACACAAGTTTTAACCATACGCCACGACACTATTTTCCTTACTGGTGGCAGTTTTGTTGCATTGCCCTCTGAAACGCAAAACCTCTCCGATGTGGCAACCAACAACGACTCCGTTAACTCGCAAATAAAGAACCTCTATGACCCCACCGACAGCATGGATGCCGTAAACCTCCGCACCCTGGGTGCTATTATTAGCAGATTGGATTCTATAATAACCTACCAAAACAGAGTTATAGATACTTTAAGAAATCCCTCAAATAACACTGTGATAGCCCCTACAGGCGCTTTGCCTGGGTTATTTAAAATTTCAATTAATAAAAGAGTATATTTTTCTAAAGGCAACTTGCAATGGAGTGCTACTGGAGGCGGGAATTCAGCTACAACTCATAAAACCTGTGATAGTACAGCCGCAGGCACTTGGCGATTTGCTGAACATCAATACGATTACATCGGTTCCGACAACAGCAACATCTCCGGATCCTATTCTGGATGGATTGATTTATTCGGTTGGGGAACAAGTGGAAGGTCTTGTATTCCTTTTAGCACTTCTATAAGTCCATCCTACTATCAATCAGAAACAGATATATCTGACACAAAAAGAGATTGGGGTCTTTATAATGCAATCTCCAATGGAGGCAACAAACCAGGCATGTGGCGTGTGCTGACAAAATCAGAATGGGATTATTTATTAAATGTTCGTTATACGGATTCGGGCATACGTTATTGCAGAGCAAAAGTAAATGGGAAAAAAGGCATAATTATCCTGCCAGACAATTGGGATTCACACACATACGCTTTAAGCAACGTCAACACTCATAATGCCTCTCACACATCGAATATAATTTCCTCTACACAATGGATAACTTTAGAAAATGCCGGTGCTGTATTTTTACCTGATGCTGGTTACCGAGAAGGCACAACTGTTTCAGATATTAATAACTCAGGTTGGTATTGGACTTCCACTCCAAACAACAATTATGGTACAAGTTCATTTTGTATTAGAGATGTAACATCGCCAGGGATGGATTTTTGGGCCAGTGTACCTGGGGGTGGTAGTTATTATAATACAGATTTTGGTTTTTCTGTTAGGCTTGTAAAAGATGAATAAACAATGAAAAACATCAATGAAACATATTACAGAAATAAACAAAATAATACAGGAAGCTGTTAAGAGCACGCGTAATAAAGCTAAAAAAAAGATTATAAAACTTCAAGAACCTGATTTTACCGCTGCTCTTGCAGTAGAATTCCCATCAATAATGTCGAAAAGTAAAACGTTCCCCAACGTTAGGTTTGGAGGTTGTTTTATACATCAAAGCCCTATGGCCACATTCAATGGCGGCCGTTGTGAACTTGGAGACTTGATGATATTCGTACATAAACAAACGATGGATGGAGATAGATACAACGCTTCTCTTGTACAGATAAAAAAGACGGATAAATCTCCCGTAAAAATAACTGCTGGAAATGAACTTAAACAGCTCTTTCTCTATGAAAATTGGCCGAGTATCTTTGTTAAACAATTAGGATCCCAATATGATATTTTCCCAAAGACATGCACAAAAGGAGGAACATATTGTATAATCAAAGATTCGGAACGTCAATCGGTGCAATTTTATATGGCAGAACCACTGCACACTATGCAGTGCGATTCCAACAACACGCTTGGCAGATATATTGTAAATATGATTGATTGGCAAGCAGGGAGAGTCATTGCAGATGAGAAAAACAAAGACTCGGATGAATGGTCAAGGCTCATTTGGGATTTGTTGCATTATTGTGAAACCGCCGTATTTAAAAGGAATAATTCAGGATATGTCAATCCCAATCCCCAAAGAGGCACCCTTTGTTTCTTGCAACAGATGTTAGATGACCCAAAAGCATTCAGTGTGGACTTTATACAAAATGACGACAATGCTTCGGTCAATGAAGATGAAAATAATAGAGGTTTCGCTATTTTGTTTGTCGAAGTAAATGAAAATGAAACTGTAAGAAATATTACACAATAGCTCAAATTTATTTATTGCATCTACTTTTTTCAACAATAAAGCTCGTCAGAAGCGGAAAAAGTGCTTTTGGCGGGCTTTTTATGTGCCTACACGCCTGCACAATATTTTGGGGGAGGATGGGTTGGCGAGGCGGTACTTACATAGAATTGGTCTTAAGTTTTTGCCAACTGCCACATCAAAAATCGGCCAACTGCCACATCAGTTTAGGGCAGCCGCCAGGCACAGAAAGTGCTAGTAGTAAAGTAAAATTTGTGATTACAAAATTACTCTGCCCAAAATTATAATCCGCCCTTTTCGATAAAAATCATCAAAATGGGCGGATTATAACTTTATATTTTGCCCAATTCGATAAAATCGTAGTTTGTTCAAGACAACTGTGGCCTTTTTCCACAATATTGTCATGGACTTTTGCAGTTATTATATCAGTGAGCGAAGCGAACAAAATTTACAAGATTTAATAGATTTCGTTCGACGAAGTCGGACAGGAGAACAATCAACAAGATTTATCAGATATGCTCACAGACTGAATATTTAAAATGTGTTCGCGATTGCTTCGCAATTCGTGAGCCGTAGGCGAGCAGGATACTAAAAAAGATTTCTCGCCCCCTGAACTCCGAACCGACCTCAAATCTCAGTACCTCAGCAGCCAATTCCCTTGTCGGCGGACTTTTTTTGCAGGGTGGTAGTGGTTATCTGTCAATGTTTTACACAAATAATTTGTTTATCCCGCAAAAAAAGGTTATATTTGCATTTCCAAGTTCAAAAAATTAATAACAAAATATATCGAAATGCAAAAGTTACTTTTATTAGGCGACGAGGCTATAGCCCAAGCCTTTATAGACGCAGGAGGAAGCGCGATAAACAGCTATCCCGGCACCCCTTCGACACAGATTACGGAATATGTGATTAAATCTAAGGAAGCCAAGGAAAAAGGCGTTATCGCCAACTGGTGCGCCAACGAAAAAACCGCTCTCGAGGCTTCCATCGGCGTGGCCTACGCAGGCAAACGCGCCATGACATGTATGAAACACGTGGGCCTCAACGTCTGCGGCGACCCCTTTATGAATGCCGCCATCATCGGCACTAAGGGCGTTATCATTGTCGTTGCCGACGACCCCAGCATGTTCTCCTCGCAGGACGAGCAGGACAGCCGTTTCTACGGCCACTGGGCTATGATACCCATGCTTGAGCCCTCGAGCCAGCAGGAAGCTTACGACATGGTTTTCAGTGGATACGAGATTTCCGAGAAACTCGGCACCCCCGTGCTGCTGCGTATCCCCACCCGTCTGGCCCACAGCCGTGCCGGTGTGGTTCGCAAAGAAGCCCGTCAGCAGAACGCCCTCAGCAGTCCCAGCGACCCCAGTAGCTACGTGCTGCTGCCCGCCAACGCCAAACGTCTGTACCGCAACCTCATCGACAAACAGGCCGATTTCACCAAAGCCTCCGAAGAGATGGGTTACAACAAGTACATCGACGGCGCCGACAAGAAACTTGGTATCATCACCACAGGTATCGCCTACAACTACCTGATGGAGAACTTCCCCACAGGCGTGTGCCCGCACCCCGTGGTAAAGGTGGCACAATACCCCCTGCCGTACAATATGATTAACAAACTGTACGACGAATGCGACGAAATCCTCGTTCTCGAAGACGGTCAGCCCTTTGTGGAAGAGCTTGTTAAAGGATTCCTTGGCAAAGGCAAACGCGTGTTCGGCCGTTTGGACGAGACCATCCGCCGCGACGGCGAACTCAACGCCGAGAAAGTGGCCAAAGCCCTCGGTTTCAAAGCCGAACAGGGCGATCCCGTTCCCGCAGTGGTAACCAACCGTCCTCCGGCACTGTGCCAGGGCTGTCCCCACATCGACAGCTACGAGGCCGTAAACGCTGTTATGGCAAAATACGAGCACGGCAAAGTGTTCGGCGACATAGGCTGCTACACCCTCGGTTTCAACATGGGAGCCATCGACACCACCGTGTGCATGGGCGCTTCCATCACCATGGCTAAAGGCGCCTCCGAAGTGGGAGTGTTCCCCTCGCTGGCAGTCATCGGCGACGGTACCTTCGGCCACAGCGGCATCACAGGTCTTATGGACTGTGTTAACGAGAAAGCCAACGTTGTGGTGATGATCCTCGACAACGACATCACTGCCATGACCGGCGGCCAGCCCTCGTCGGCACACTGCAAGATAGCCGAGATATGCAAGGGCGTGGGCGTTGAACCCGAACACATCCGCACCATAGTGCCGATAAAGAAAAACCACGAGGAATTTGTGAAAATCCTCGAGGAAGAGGTGGCCTACAACGGCGTTTCCGTAATCATTCCGCGACGCACATGCCTTGTGGAACTCAAAAAACACTTAAACGACAAAAAATAATAGGAGATTAGAACAATGAAGAAAGACATCATACTGTGTGGCGTTGGCGGAGACGGCATTGTTTCCGTGGCCAAGATAATTTCCGACGCAGCCCTCAACGTGGGACTCAACGTAAAACAATCCGAAATCCACGGCATGTCGCAGCGCGGTGGCAGCGTGTTCTCGCACCTGCGTCTGAGCGACAAGCCCATTTTCTCCGACGTCATCCCCGAAGGCAAAGCCGACATCATACTCTCCAGCGAACCCATGGAAGCCCTGCGCTACCTGCCGTTCCTCGCCAAAGAGGGCTGGATTATCACCAACTCGGCTCCCTTTGTAAATATCAACAACTATCCCGACATCGAAAAAGTGATGGCAGAGCTTAAGAAAATAAAGAACTGCCTCGCTTTCGACGCCAACGAGATAGCCAAGACCGTGAAAGCACGTTCCAACATGGTCCTGCTCGGCGCCGCCGCTCCTCATCTGGAGATAGAGTTCGCCGAACTGGAGAACGCCATCCGTCATATCTTCGGCCGCAAGGGCGAGGAGGTGGTGAACTCCAACATCGCTGCCATCAAAGCCGGTCGCGACGCCAAATAAGACATCTTTTTGGTTGATAATAATTTACCGTCGGTTGCGCGAAGCGCAACCGACGGTTGCTTTTTTTAAGTTGTTAGTGAATAGTGATTGGTGATTAGTGAATAGTGAAGATGTGTCTTCGACAGGCTCAGACACCGAGCGGTGGGTGAGCTTGTCGAACCCCCGCATCGTTTAACTCCCACCTGCAAACTACAAACTACAAACTAGTTAATGCCCCCTGAATACTGCCCCCTGAATACTAATTATTAATCAGTGAACTGTGATCTGTGAACAGTGATGGGGAGCGGGGAAATAGATTGTTTAACTGCAAATTAATTGTCAATTGTTCATTGTCAATTGTCAATTCTTCATAACTCCCACCTGCAAACTACAAACTACAAACTAGTTACTGCCCCCTGAATACTGCCCCCTGACCACTAATTACTAAATACTAATTTTTTTTCTTGTATATTAGTAAAATTATTGTATATTTGCAAAACGATTTTTTGAGGAAAATCCGTTTAACGAATTTATAATCACAAAGATAAAACAGACTATGACTGTTGAAGAACGCTTGAAAATAGTGCCCAAGGTGCAGAATGCGATGGCACAGATACGTCCCTACCTGCAACAGGACGGCGGCGATGTGGAATTTGTCGAGATGGACGCCGCAGGTGTGGTGTTCGTTCGTCTGCAAGGCCATTGCGGCTCGTGTCCCCACGCCCTGATGACTCTCAAACAAGGTATCGAGGCGGCTCTGAAAGAGGCCATCCCCGAAGTAACAGCAGTGGAACGTGTAATTGATTAACTTGTAAACCAATGATTTACACTAAGACAGGCGACAAAGGCACCACTTCACTTGTTGGCGGCACACGGGTGCTCAAATGCGACGACCGTGTGGAGTCGTACGGCACCGTGGACGAGCTTAACTCGTACATCGGGCTGATAGCCGTGAAGTGCGAAGGCATCAGCCAGAGCATCAGCGACGAGCTGAAAGGTGTTCAGAATGAGCTGTTTGTGATACAGACGCTGCTTGCCACCGAGGATGCCGAGCTTTGCGCCAAGTTGCCGCAGCTGCCCGCTGAGGCCGTTGCCCGTCTGGAGCGTAGCATCGACAATATGACTGCCGAACTGCCTCAAAACAAGGCTTTTATCATTGCCGGAGGTAGCGAGGTGTCGGCACTTACACACGTGGCACGCACGGTTTGCCGCAGGGCCGAGAGATGCTGTGTTCGTCTCAACCAACAGCAACCCATTGACGAACAGTTGCTTAAGTACATCAACCGCCTGTCGGACTATCTGTTTGTGCTTTCGCGCTATTTTCTGAAACTCGAAAACAAAACCGAAATATATTGGCAATCACCGAAATAGTAACAATTATAATAAATCCTTTGATATGTATTGGACATTAGAATTGGCATCAAAACTGGAAGACGCTCCGTGGCCCGCAACCAAGGAAGAGCTTATCGACTTTGCGCAGCGTAGCGGTGCACCCATGGAAGTGGTTGAAAATCTGATGGAAATAGAGGATGAGGGCGAGGCCTACGACGGTATCGAGGATATCTGGCCCGACTACCCCACCAAAGAGGATTTCTTCTTTCAGGAAGACGAGTATTAAAAATCGTCTGTTTTCAAAAAATGCGTTTCGGTCCCTTGCGGGATTGGACGCTTTTGTTATGTAAGTATTTAATATGAAGATAGTTGTAGTCGGTTCCGGAAACGTGGCAACCCACTTCGCCCGTGCTTTTTACGCCTCGGGCAACGACATTGCGCAGGTCTATTCCCGCAACATTACCCACGCCCAAGTGCTTGCCAGTCAGCTGGATGCGCAGGCCATAGACTCTTTTGCCGACCTTGCCGACGACGCTCATCTTTACCTCCTTGCCATCCCCGACGACGCTCTGTACGAGGTGGTTACGCAGATTTCGCCCAAGCAGGGCATAGTGGTGCATACCTCCGGCTCCGTGCCGATGGATGTGCTGAAGCCGCTTTCCGCAAAGATAGGGGTGGTTTATTCGCCACAGACTTTCGTCAAGTCGTTGGAAATGAACTACTCCGAGCTGCCGTTCTGCCTCGAAGCCAGCGACGGCGAGGTGCTGGAGCGGTTGAAAAACCTTGTGCTTCCGGTTTCCGAAAAGATTTACGAGATAAACAGCGACCAACGTCGCAAGCTGCACCTCGCTGCTGTGTTCGTTAATAATTTCGGCAATGCGTTGAACGCTATGGCTCAGGATATTACAATGTTAAACGATATTCCTTTCGAGATACTGCATCCGATTATCGCTGTAACTGCCGAAAAGGCCTCGCACGGCGATTTGTGGCTGTTGCAGACCGGACCTGCCGTCCGCGGCGACGAAAAAACCATCTCCAACCACAAAAAACTGCTCGCCAACGACAGCGATTTGTTGGAGCTTTATTCCCTAATTACCAGTATTATACAAAAGAAATGCCAATAATCGACACCCATTGCCACATGTACGACGAAGCTTTCGACACCGACCGTGCCGAGGCTGTGCAACGTGCTGTGGATGCGGGCGTTACCATGATGCTTCTGCCAGCTATCGACAGTCAGAGCGTTGCCGCTTTGGAGGCACTTTACAACAGCAACCCTGCGGTGTTCCGCAAGATGGCGGGACTGCACCCCACTTCGGTGAAAGAGGATTTCTGGGAGGAGCTGAATTTGGTCGAAGGGCTCCTTTCCGACTCTCCTGACGACTATGTGGCCGTTGGCGAGATAGGTCTGGATTTCTATTGGGACGACACATTCCGTGCCCAGCAGATAGAGGCGCTGGAGTATCAGTTCGACATGGCGTCGCGGTTTCACAAGCCTGTGGCACTGCATGTTAGAAAGGCGTACAACGAGATGTTCGAGGTGCTGAAAGCCAATTCCGCCAAAGGGCTCACCGGCGTTTTCCACTGTTTCGGCAGTTCGGTGCAGGAGGCGCGAAAGGCAATAGACATGGGATTTTATATAGGTGTGGGCGGTGTGGTTACCTTCAAAAACGCCACCCTTGCCGAGGTGGTGCGGCAGATACCGTTGGAACGTATCCTTATCGAGACCGACGCCCCATACCTCGCCCCCGTGCCTTATCGCGGCAAACGCAACGAGAGTGCCTACTGCACGTTGGTTGCACAAAAAATCGCCGAACTTAAAGACGTAGATTTCGAGACCGTCGCCGAAGTCACGACAAACAACGCAAAGAGCTTGTTCAAACTTTGAAAGTTGAAAATTGAGATTCTCCTAGCCGCAAGCGGCTGAAATCCGGGAAATCTCATAAATTATTTCGCCGTAGGCGAAAAATATTTACAAGATTCCCATAATTTCACGCGCCGAAGGCGAGTAGGAAAAAAATCAAAAGATCTCTTGAGCGAAGCGAAAAGGAGAAAAAGATTCCCCGCTCCGCCAAATGTCAAATTGACATATTTTCTTTCCAAAAATGTCCTATTTTCTGTCAAAATGGCATAAAATTCACTTTGGCATTATTCTTGTCAATAACAAAGTGTCTTGCGAAACAAAGCAAGGCAAGTGAACAAAAAAATAAAACAACTTAAAAATATAGGAGATTAAAACCATGTTATTAGCAAGAAGAAACAACGATTGGCTGCCCACATTGATGAACGAATTTTGGAACGACGAGTACTTGCGCAAAAGCACTCCTGCCACCAACATCATCGAGAACGACAAAGAGTACAAGCTGCAGTTTGCCGCACCGGGCATGAAAAAAGAAGATGTTAAAATCAGCTTGAACGGCAAAGTCCTCACCGTTACGATGGAAAAATCGGAGAAAAACGAGGAGAAGAACGAGAAATTCCTGCGTCGTGAGTTCGGCCACACCGAGTTTTCGCAGAGCTATACCCTGCCCGAGGACGCTGACCTCAAAGCTATCGAGGCCAAGGTTGAAGACGGAGTTCTGAACGTAACCCTGCCCAAACTCGCCTCCGAAGCCAAGGAAGACGCTGTGAAATATATCGACATCCAGTAAATTGAATACCTACTTTGTTCATGATGAACCCGCTGTTGCGGCCTGCGGCCGCAACAGCGGGTTTTTTAATGGGCAATTACGTATTGTAAAACTATTAGAGTCTGAATAAAACTTGAATAAATATCGTAACTCGCAGTAAAACATGTTGTTGAATTAAGATGTGAGGACGAGGACTTATTTTCCCAAGAGTTCCTCTTCTATTTCTTTTGTCTTGAAACAAAAGAAAAGAAGCAAAAGAAAAATTCAAGGCTGTGAAAAAAAAACTAAAAAACGTCTGCGTTCCGCTAAAGTCGTCAAACTCGCACTGTAGTCATAGTTCTCTACAGAAACCAAATCTCACACATAATTTCGTTTTTCAATCGTTTTGCCGTTTCTATGCTCAGACACTGACGCCTTCTTAACGCTGCTCTCCGGCGTTTTTCTTAACGCTTTTTTTTCAATGCCTTTAGGCTGCCGCACTTGGGTTTAGACGTGGTATTTCTAAACCTAACGATTTTCGCAGAAAATCGAGTGCGCGGTGGGCCGAACATTTACCCGGGAAGCGTGGGCAGATGCGCGCTGGATAGGGATTAAATGTTCTTGAACTTTTTTCTTTCTTTTTTCTTTCAAGAGAAAAAAG
>JAEENM010000137.1 GCA_016283745.1 Bacteroidales bacterium
GGAATATTTTGGTGGCTATGGAGACGGTGTTCACCTCTTCCCATTCCGAACAGAGAAGTTAAGCCCGCCATCGCCGATGATACTGCACTTGTTTGTGGAAAAGTAGGCCGCCGCCAATCTTTTTAAAGGAGCATCCGATTCGGATGCTCTTTTTTTATGCCCTGTCCCGCCATCGCCGATGGTACTTCGCTTGTTTGTGAAAAGGATGTGAAGAAACATCCAGTGGATGTTTCGATAGCGACCGAAGGGAGCGGAGAACCTCACGCCAATCTTTTTAAAAGCGAATCCGATAAGGGTTCGCTTTTTTTTTGCCTCCGCCCGCCATCGCCGATGGTACTGCGCTTGTTTGTGAAAAGTATGTGAAGAAACATCTGGTGGATGTTTCGATAGCGACCAACGGGAGCGGAGAACAAAAAAAGTCCAGTGGACTTTCCGATAGCCCGCAGGGCGGAGAACCTCACACCAATCTGTTTAAATTGCCACTTTCGTCGCAGAAACGCTTGCAATAGTAAAAACTCAGTGAATGTTTCTGTACTGGAGTTTGGAATGTTCCACGCAGGACTTCAACTCAGCGGCATCAATAGTGATTGTGCAGGTTTTTCCGCTTTTCGAGCCGACATATTTGTATGCCATCCCAAGATTTGATTGTATAAGCGTGGCGACCAAATCTTTCAATATCGCATCGTTGTTGTTTATTGTCGATTCCATTATGATTTTCTTGGATGCATCGGCATTGGCTTGCAATGTTTCAATGCTGTACATGTTTTCGTCACATTTGCAGTAATATGTAAAGCAGTTGTTTTCAATGGCCACGTCGGTTATAGTAATGCCTTCTGCAACCTGCGATGGCAACTGTAGTTTTGTGTTGTCTATTATGGCTTGCACTTTGTCTTCAACATTTGGGTTGTTTTTACCCATTGCCGACTTCAGTTCGTCATAGGTGAATCGGCAGGTGTAAGAATCATTGTTGTCTGTGCTTTTAAATATCAAATTAAAATTGGCTTTCGCTTTTATTATTGCATTGATCAATTTTTTGAAGCTATCATTTGTGTTGTTTGCATACGTTGAAAGCATGTTGTTGTGAAATGTAGTTTCGTTTGCACGTATTGCATCAAAATTGAATGCCTGATTATTAACTGAATAGGTGAAAACGACTTCGCCATTTGAATAATTTACACTATTTACGGATAAGAAATCGCCTAACGCCATAGGACACAAATTGTCCATAGCTTTGCAATGTTCTATCAATTCTTTGCCGCTGTTGTTGCAAGAAAACAGTATGATTGCAGCAATGCAGATGAGGATGGTGTTGCCGATGTGTTTCATTGTAATATATTTACTTATAATTAGATAAATAACCGATTGTAATCTACCAAATCACAGCGTCGGGGTGAAACCAGTTGCCGTTAGTCTGTAGGTGCCTGTGTCTTGAAGCAATAAACTGTCGCCCAAAGGTGTCTTGCTGCCATTGGGCATGGTCAATGTTACAAAGGTGTTTGTGTCAATCTCTGAAATTATTGGACATTGCGCATATCCAAACATTTTACAGAGAAGTAAGAATGATAGAATGGCCGGTGCAACTTTCTTCATCTGTTAGTGATAGATTTATTTGCGTACAGAACACCATTTCTTTTACAATAACAAAGTCGGCTTTTGTTCTTGTTTAACCAAATTTTCCATGCTGTACAAGCAATGTTTGAAATATAGTACTTGCCAAAGGAATCTACACCTTCGCTGTTGGGTGTGCCTGTAAGCAATTCGAAATTGTGAACTATTTTAGCCGTTTCGCGAGAAAGTGGATTCCGCATTATTGGAGCTGAGTTCAGTTTTTCCAATCGCAAAAGATAAATCTCCTCCGCCTGAAATAAACTGTCTTTTTCGCAATCGTGACGGTTGCCCCTGTATTTTTCATAATAAGTTACCATTCCATTTTCCGGCTCTTTGTGATAATGACAATAGGGAGCCATATATTTTGTTATTTCGGAGTAGCTGCATTTCACTGTCAAAGAATAATTTGGTTCGAGAAACCATTGAAAAATAGCCGACTCCGATATTTCCTGTTGTGCCCGTACGCTCGTTATTCCAAGGACGCAGAAAATTGTTCCCAGTACCAAGATTTTTTTCAATGGAGCAGTGGCAATAAAGAGAAAGAAACTTTTCATGGTGAAGTAATTATACTGGTTATTACTTGTAATCCGCGCTTAAATTCGTAATTGGTTAATATCGATAGCTGTTGATTACTATGAAAAAAATATTACTAATCACCAAATCACAGCATCTGGGTGGAACCAGTTGCCGTGCAAACGAAGCACCTGCTCGATAACGTCGCGCACACAGCCTTTGCCGCCCGGGTACAGCGAAATATAGTCGGCAATAAGCTTTATCTCCTCGGCAGCGTCGGCGGGACAGGTGGCAACACCTGCATGTTGCATTATCTCGTAGTCGGGCAGGTCGTCGCCCATAAAAAGCACCTGACTTTCAGTAAGATTGTGGCGTTGCAGGAATTGTTTGTAGGTCTCAATTTTGTTGGCGCAGCCAGTCATAATGTCGTCGGGCGAGGTGCCGAGGGCCTCCATGCGGTTGTTGATACTTAGCGAGGTAGCTCCCGAAAGCACAGCTGTGATGTATCCTTTCTTTTTGGCGTATTGCAGGGCGAAACCGTCCTTGATGTTGCCTGCGCGCACCGTCTCACGGTCGCCGAAAGTCCATACCGAGCCGTCGGTCATAACACCGTCGAAATCAAACACGAAGGCTTTTATATCGTGAAGCTTGCTTTTGTAGTTCATTATATATATTTATTTGGTATCAGAAAATTTTTAACGTAGTCTGCAACGCCCTGGCTGAGGTTGTGGAAAGGCTTGTCGTAGCCTGTGGAACGCAGTTTCGATATGTCTGCCTCGGTGAAATACTGATATTTGTCGCGGATGTCCATCGGCATGTCGATAAATTCGATGTTGGGTTCCAAGCCCATTGCCTCGAAAGTGGAGTTGGCTAGGTCGAGGAAACTCTGTGAGTGGCCGGTGCCGACGTTGTACAGACCGCTTTCGGGTTTGTTGTCGAAAAGGTGGAGGATAACCGATACTACATCTTTTACATACACAAAATCACGCAGTTGCATGCCATCTTCGAAATTGGGGTTGTGCGAACGGAAGAGCTGCATCTTGCCGGTCTTGCGCACAGTCTCGAAAGTATGCAGAATCACCGACGCCATGCGGCCTTTGTGGTATTCGTTGGGACCGTAAACGTTGAAAAATTTGAGTCCTGCCCAGAAAGGAGGCTGTTTTTCTTGTTTCAAAGCCCATTTGTCGAACTCGTTTTTGGAACGGCCGTAGGGGTTGAGGGGTTGCAACTGCTCCACAATGTCGTGACTGTCGCGGTAGCCCAGACTGCCGTTGCCGTAGGTTGCCGCCGACGAAGCGTATATCATTGGAATGTAGTTCTTTGCGCATATTTCCCAAATGCCTTTGGTGTATTCGAGGTTTAGCTCCACAAACACGTTCCAATCGAACTCCGTGGTGTCGGTGCGAGCGCCTATGTGGAAAACAAAATCAACCTCCTCGGCATTGTTGCGGAACCAATCGAGAAAGTTCTTGCGGTCTATAATTTGTTTATAACGCTTTGTCTGCCAGTTGTTTGCCTTCTGTTCTTTGCCGAAATCGTCGACAATAGCTATGTCGGTTATGCCTCGTTTGTTCAGAGTGCCTACCAGCACCGAGGCTATAAAGCCTGCCGCACCTGTTACTACTATCATAATATGTTGATTTATCGTTAATTATTGTCTTTTATCTCTTTGCAAAGTGCGAGAATTTTCTCGTAAGTTGATGTATATGTTTCATCGGTGAAACCCTCGGATTTCCAAGTGCTTACAAATGTCCCTCCAACGTTGCCGACTGTTTTTATGATATTTTTGTAGATGTCGAGCACCTCTTCGGGAGTGTGGTCGGAGAAAATCCCCTCGGGTATGGGGGTGGGGTAGACCATTAGGTTGTATTCCCTGTTGGCGTCGATGTTGAAGAAATGGAAGGGTGTGCAGGTGCCTGCGCGGAAACCGACGGCGTTGTGGTAACCCATCGAAAAGTCTTTCTCTATGCCGATTTTGTTCAGATTTTTGTAGTCCATGGGCAGGTGGTAACGCTGATAGTTGAAGCGGCTTCGGATGACGGGCTTGTGCAAGACATCGGCAAGACGCTCTGTCTCAGAGGTTTGCTTAAGCAGGTCGCCTTCCGAGCCATACGACAGCGAAATTCCCACTTTGCCGTAGTCGGCGAGGTGTTTCAGTGTGTTGCGCAGATGCACGTTGCGGTACGAAATGTTGTGGTCGTAGGGCGTGTAGTCGCACATCAGCGACCAAAACAGCGTCTTGGTGCCGTATTTCCGCGAAAGTTGTATGATGTGTTCGTAGTTGTCGTAGGGGTCGTCCTGTTTGTTGAGCAGCACTTTGGTGCGCTGTTTCACGTGATGCCAGTCGCGTTTGGCCATGTCGTGGCAGTAGCCGTAGACGGTGCGCATCAGCCCGATGCGTTTGTATTTGTACGCCTGTCCCAAGTTCACAGTGGAGATGAAGTCGAAACGTTTTTTCGGCATCTCCCAGTCGGAGAATCCTTGGCTGATTTTTTCTGCCAAGCGCCACGCCCAGATGTCGATCACTGGTTTGTCGAGGAAACCTTTGTTGTAGGCCAACGAGTTGGAGACGTCGTAGCAGCCGAGTTTGTCGGTGCGGAATGGCAGATATTCCTCGTATCGCGACACAAGGTAGAAACTTGCAGCGAAGATGTCGAACGGGATGTCGGCATCTTTGTTGTTGGTGCCGAAAAAGGCAGGGACGCCGTTGTAGTCGAAAACGTCGGTGTCGAGAGTGTCGATAGAGTGGCGGAAAAGCAACGGACTGGATTTGACAAAGATACAGTCGTCGCCGATTTTGGTGCCGTTGTAACAAATTTTTGTACCGCTGTGGCTTTCGAAAAACGCACTGTCGGAGGTTATTTCAAAATCTGTGCCAAGTATTGTCTTGAAAATCAGGTTGAAGACGTATCCGGCACGGTTTGTAACCTTCGGGCAGTATATCAGCAGCATTTCTTTGTCTTACAGCGTGTTGCGTTTGGAATTTGCGCTATTTGCGAGCAGGCAGCTGGCGTTCTTCGTCTATAAGTTCCTCAACATCCCTGCCAAGGTGACCGCGGATTTCGGTGTTGCCTTTGCGGATTTTGAAGGTGTACTGACCGGCGTGGATGCGCACTTCGTCGTATTTGAAAGGAGTAACTTCCACACCCTGAATGGTGACGAAAGCCCATTTGTTGCCTCTCTTAACGGCGCCTAGCACGTAAGGATATACATATTTTGTGTAGTCGATGCACACCTGCACATCGTCGTACTGTGTTTCCACGAGAATTTCGCCATGGTAGCCGGCCATGCCCCATTTGCCACGGAGTTTCACGCCGTACATGCCGCCGTCGGATTCGTAGAGGGCGTCGTCGAAACGGGCGGGAATAATCCATTCGTCTTCTTCATTGACATAACCCCATTTGCCGTTGTCGTCCTGCGAGGGGTAAAGTTTCTGTGCGTTGGCCTGAAACACTGTGCAGGCGGCAAAAAGCACTATCAGAAAAGCATATTTTTTCATTGTTGTATATTTTTCAAGTTAGTAAATAAAACGAGTATAATCTTATTTTATTGTCGCAACTTTTTTATACTTAGCTGTTTATTTTAGCCCAACTGTCCTTGAGGGTGCAGGTGCGGTTGAAAACCAGATGTTCGGGGGTGCTGTCCTTGTCCACGCAGAAATAGCCCAGACGCTCGAACTGCATTCTGTCCATAGGTTTTGCGTTTGCCAAAGCAGGCTCCAACTTGCAGTCGGTAAGCACTTTCAGCGAGTCGGGGTTGAGGTTTTCGAGGAATGTGTGTCCCTCTTCCACGTCGTCGGGGGCGGGGACTTTGAAAAGGCGGTCGAACAGACGCACTTCGGCGCCGATGGCATGCTGTGCCGAAACCCAGTGGATGGTGCCTTTCACCTTGCGTCCGTCGGGCGAGTCGCCGCCGCGGGTGGCAGGGTCGTAGGTGCAGTGTATCTCTACGATATTGCCCTGTTCGTCTTTTATAACTTCCTGACAAGTAACGAAATATGCGTAGCGCAGACGCACCTCCTGACCGGGGGCCAGACGGAAATATTTCTTCGGAGGATTCTCCATAAAGTCGTCGCGTTCGATGTACAGCTCGCGGCTGAACGGCACTTGACGTGTGCCTGCTGTTTCGTCTTCGGGGTTGTTGATGGCGGTAAGCGTTTCCACCTGATTTTCGGGATAGTTGGTAATCACCACTTTGACGGGGTTGAGCACGGCCATCATACGCGGGGCAATTTTGTTGAGATGTTCGCGCAGGCTGAACTCAAGCAGCGAGTAGTCGATGATGTTGTCGCGTTTGGCCACGCCTATGCGGTCGCAGAAATTGCGTATGGCCTCGGGTGTGTATCCGCGACGGCGGAAACCGCAGATGGTGGGCATTCGCGGGTCGTCCCAGCCGCTAACGTGACCCTCTTTGACAAGTTGCAGAAGTTTGCGTTTGCTCATCACCGTGTAGTTGATGTTGAGGCGTGCAAACTCGTACTGGTGCGAGGGGAAAATGCCTAGCTGCTGTATGAACCAGTCGTAGAGCGGACGGTGTATGTCGAATTCGAGGGTGCAGATGGAGTGGGTGATATTTTCGATGGAGTCGCTCTGTCCGTGGGCGTAGTCGTACATCGGGTAGATGTTCCATTTGTTGCCGGTGCGGTGGTGTTCGGCGTGCAGTATGCGGTACATGATGGGGTCGCGGAACTGCATGTTGGGGTGAGCCATGTCTATTTTGGCGCGGAGCACCTTGGAGCCGTCGGGGAACTCGCCGTTTTTCATGCGTTCGAAAAGTTCGAGGTTTTCCTCTACGCTGCGATTGCGGTAAGGGCTTTCAACGCCCGGAGTGGTCACCGTGCCGCGGTTTTTGCGGATGTCGTCGAGCGACTGGTCGTCGACGTAGGCCAGACCTTTCTTAATCAGCACCTTGGCCCATTCGTATAGTTGGTCGAAATAGTCGGATGCGTAGTGCACGCTTGCCCATTCGAAACCCAGCCAGCGCACGTCTTCCATAATGGAGTCCACATATTCGGTGTCCTCCTTTACGGGGTTGGTGTCGTCGAAACGCAGGTTGGTCTTGCCGCCGTATTTCTTTGCCAGTCCGAAGTTGAGGCAAATCGATTTTGCGTGACCGATGTGCAGGTAGCCGTTGGGCTCCGGCGGAAAACGCGTCAGTATGCTTTTGTGAGTGCCGTTGGCAAGGTCGTTTTCGATTATTTCTTCAAGGAAATTGAGATTTTTTTTCTCCTCGTTTTCGTTGGTCTCAGCCATTTTTG
>JAEENM010000138.1 GCA_016283745.1 Bacteroidales bacterium
TCCAACTTGGAGGAGGTTTTTCCCACAATGCGCATCTCCCTCGCCCACGACTGCGACTCGTTGGTTTTCAGCTCATAAACATTGGAAGGCTTTTTCGGTTTCTTTTTACAGAAATCGGGGTTGCCTTTGCGGTAAAGCCTGTCGGCCTCCACCTCCACAAAGCCGTGGGAGGCGTCCTTCACATAATCCATGAACACCCCCCCGTACTGCGAGCGAACCGTCGACGGGTCGGCGGCGAAGACAATCAGCTGCTGCTCAGGACGTGTCAGAGCCACATACAGCACGTTCAGGTCGTCGATCTCGCATTTCTGCAACTCCTCGGCGTACTGCTGGCTGAAAATGGTGCCGGCGGCGGCCTGTTTTCTTCCTACCAAACTAATTTTCAACGGATTGGCACCCACATCTTCCTTGTCGATGTTCACCCACATCTCGTTCTTGCCCATGTCTCTGCTGGGCAGCATATAATAAATCACCACGGGGAATTCCAGCCCTTTCGACTTGTGTATCGTCATCATCTGGATGGCGTTGAGGTCGTCGGAGGTCTTGGTGGAGAGAGTGGTCCAAACCTCGTCGAGACTTTCGAGGAACTCGCTGAGATTGTTGCGACTATGGGCGCCATATCCCGCCACGAAATTCAAAAACGAATACACATAGGGCGTCAGCGGCACGCCGAAAATGCGCACCAGCTCGTAGCTGCAGTCGTACAACGTCTGCGACAAAAGCCAGTCGCGGTCGAAGGTGGGATAGACTTCCGTCAACACCTTCCCGAAACCATCTTTGTTGCCGAGCAACGACGACAGCGGACGGCTCTCGCCCCTAGCGTTCAGATACTCAGACATTTCCAACTTGGCCACATCGTCGGTATCGTTGTCGAGATAGCCGAGCAGGGAACGCAGGAATTTCACATCTTCGTTGTTCCACAGTTTCAACGATTCGGCGGTGGAAAACAGCAAGTTATCGAGTCCCCGCCCCTCTTTCTGACGTTCGCTGTTGATCAACATCAGGTTGGTGCAAATGTCCGACAAGGTGTCGTTCTTACGTGTCAGTATGGCGATGTCCTTATAATCATAACCCACTGACTTCAAACGCTCTATGGCGGAATAAATCCTTTCAAAAGGTGTGGGGTGTTCTTCGCTGCCTCTGTCGTAGAACTGCACCTCCACGCATCCGCCCTCCTTGCCTTTCGCAACTTTCTGCGCAAGCGAGGGATGTTCGGCATCGGCGCCGACATAAATATCGTGCATCAGCTGGCTGCCGTTGGCACTCTCCTCACGCTGTTTTTCCACAAAAGAGAAGAAACTATTATTGAAAGTCACTATCTCACTGAACGAACGGAAGTTAGTGCCAAGATTTTCCTCTTTTCCGTTGCGTGCCACCGCCTCCTGACGCTGGCGCGTTATCGATTTCTCCTTCCCTTCGGGCAAATTCAGCACATATTGGAACTGCTCCACATCGCCTTGCCGGAAACGGTAGATGGCCTGCTTGCCGTCGCCCACAATGAGCGATTTCCAACCCTCGGCCAGACCATTCTCGATAAGAGGTAACATATTCTGCCACTGCATGATAGAGGTATCCTGAAACTCGTCGATAAGGAAATGGCGGTAACGGCAGCCGAGCCGCTCGAAGACGAAGGGAGCTTCCTCGTTGCGCACCGTCTCCGAAATCAACTTATTGTTCTCCGAGATATGCACCAGCCCGTTTTCGTTGTAGTAATCACGAACTTTGTCGCGCACCTCCTTGAGCAACGCCACTTGGAAAATCTTCTCCAACAGCAGGTTACGCGTGGAACGGAGTATCACCTCGGGGCCAAGAAATGCCAAAAAGTTCTGTATATCAGGAACAAACGCATTGACAGCCGCCACATCTTTGGCACCTTTGTTGGCGATGTCGCCCGAATCGATGATGTTCTGCAAAGTATCTGTGGGAGAGAAACCACAACCGCCTTCGGCTAATTTCCTGAGAAAAGCATACGCGCCCCTCGACTTGCCTTTGAAATCATCGTCGCTGAGGCCGAGTTTCGCAATCCTGCCGCAGATTGCCGCCGCCTTCTCTTGTGCCATCTCCTCGAATTTTTTGTTGTCTTTTTTCAGTTTTTCGGAAATATTATAGAAATCGGTCAGATTCACATCCTTCAGCAGCTCGTACCGTTGCTCAAAGTCCTCGCTCATAACGGTTTGCGAGCTGGCAAGGATATCGTCGCGGACGCTGAAAGCACGTCCTTCCTCCATCTTTTTCAGCGAAAAAGTCCTGATCACATTGGTGAGTTCCGGATGCTCGTCGCTGATGTCGGCGATAAGGCTGTCCACGGCGTTTTCCAGCACCACGCTGTCGTCGAGCGAGATGTCGAAACGCGGAGGGAGTCCGAGGTCGATGGCGAAAGTGCGGACAACACGGTTCATGAAACTGTCGATGGTGCAGACCGAGAAATCGGAGTAGTTGTGCAGTATGGCTTTCTGCAACACCGCAGCCCGCCGCGACAGCTCCTGAGGCTTCACGCCAATTCCCTCGCACAGAGCCGCTGCCATAGCGTCGGAGGGATTCTCCTGAAGGTCGGAGAGAGTCTTCAGGATACGCTCCTTCATCTGGTTGGTGGCCTTGTTGGTGAAGGTGATGGCGAGGATATGACGGAAATTGTCGTCGATCTCCCTGTCGCTGCCCTGCAAAGCCAAGGCAAGATACTCACGCACAAGGGTGAAGGTCTTTCCCGACCCCGCCGAAGCGCGATAAACCGTGAAATTTTTGGGTGTTGGCATGATATAATCCTATCCCAACCACGCATCCACCTCTTCCTTTTTCAGGGGAGCGATGTCGAGTTTGTTTTTCTTGCGCTGGCCGTTGAGGTCGTTGAACAGCTTGTTGGCGTTGGCCTCCTTGAGGGCGGCCACGGTGTTGAATCCCATCTTGCGCAACAACGGTATCCAAGGCTCGGGCACGCCGATGGCCTTGAACTCCTCGTCGGTGCTCACACGCGGTTTCTGCTCGGGTTTCATCTGCGGGAAGAAGAGCACATCCTGTATCGACTGCTCGCCAGTCATAAACATCGTCAGACGGTCGATGCCGATGCCCATTCCCGACGTGGGCGGCATGCCGAACTCGAGGGCGCGCACAAAGTCCATGTCGATGAACATCGCCTCGTCGTCGCCTTTCTCGCTCAGACGCAACTGCTCCTGGAAACGCTCCAACTGGTCGATGGGGTCGTTAAGTTCGCTGTAGGCGTTGGCAAGCTCCTTGCCGTTGACAAACAGCTCGAAACGCTCGGTAAGCTCGGGGTTGTCGCGGTGACGCTTGCACAGAGGCGACATCTCGCGCGGGTAGTCTATCACGAAAGTGGGCTGGATAAGCAGGTGCTCGCACTTGTCGCCGAAGATGGCGTCGATGAGCTTGCCCTTGCCCATGGTGTCGTCGATTTCCACACCCAGTTTGCCGCACACCTCGCGCAGCTGGGCCTCGTCCATACCGCTCACATCCACGCCCGTCTGCTCTTTGATAAGTTCAATCATAGGCACACGGCGGAACGGCGGACGGAAATCCACCTCGTTGTCGCCGATTTTCACCTTGGTGGTGCCGTGCAGGGCCATGGCGATGCGCTCCAACAGGTTTTCGGTGAACGTCATCATCCAGTTGTAGTCCTTGTAGGCCACATAAATCTCCATGGCGGTGAATTCGGGGTTGTGGGTGCGGTCCATGCCCTCGTTGCGGAAATTGCGGGAGAACTCGTAAACTCCTGAGTATCCGCCAACTATAAGACGTTTCAGATACAGCTCGTCGGCGATGCGGAGGTAGAGGTCGATATCCAGACTGTTGTGGTGGGTGATGAAGGGACGTGCGGCGGCTCCTCCAGGAATAGGCTGAAGTACAGGTGTTTCCACTTCCAGATAACCCTGTTCGTCGAAATACTGACGCATGGTTTTCATTATCTGGGCACGTTTCACGAAAGTCTCTCTAACTTGCGGATTTACAATCAGATCCACGTAACGCATACGGTAACGCTGTTCGGGGTCGGTGAAAGCGTCGTACACCACGCCGTCCTTCTCTTTCACTATGGGCAGCGGACGCAGCGACTTGCTCAGCAGGGTGAAAGTGCTCACGTGTATGCTTATCTCGCCCATCTGGGTAACGAACACATAGCCCGTAACTCCCACTATGTCACCGATATCCGTAAGACGTTTGAACACAGTGTTGTACAGAGTCTTGTCCTCGCCCGGACAAATCTCGTCGCGTTTTATGTAAAGCTGGATGCGGCCGTAGCTGTCCTGCAGCTCCACAAACGACGCCGCGCCCATGATACGGCGGCTCATAATACGTCCGGCTATGCTTACATTCTGGAAAAGAGTGTTGTCTTTCGGAAACTGTTCGTGGATGTCCGAAGTCTTCACGTTTACCTCGTAAAGATTTGCGGGATAGGGGTTTATACCAAGCTTGCGAAGCTCGTTCAAAGAGTTTCTGCGAATTTGTTCCTGTTCACTGAGTTCTATTGCCATAAGTCTGTTTTTTTGATGGTACGTATAATAATATCAGGCGTATATCGCTAACTGACACCGCCTTACGCCACAACAACGCTGTTGCGACACTTTTGCAAATGTAACATTTTTTCCGCAATTTTCAAAATTCGTTTGGGACAACTTGCCATGCGGAACAAAAATCTTGCGGAAGTTGAAAAAAAGGGAACGAGGCTGTGAAGGGCAAAGAGGGGGTGTTCCTGATGACGGCTTTCAGCCGCAAGACTAACAACCCGCATCCGCAATACGACTTGATAAAAATGTTGAAGGAACTGGCGCAATGGGCAAAGTTGTTGTAAAGGATGTTTTCAGCGGCAGGCGTGGCTGGCTCACCGACGACGAGTATAACCGCCAGATGGAAGACTGGAGCCGCAAGGTGCAGCAGCTGGCCAAGGCTCAGGCCTCGGCTTTCACCAAAGGTAAACGCCGTGTCCGCGTTTACAAGAGCGGCAAGAAGGCAGGTACGAGAGAGGGCAAACTGCGCAACAAAGTGCAGTTCCAGCTAAAGAGCGACGCAGGCGAGGTGGCGGGCGTACTGTTCCAATTCCCGGTACACGGCATTTTCCGCGAATACGGCGTTGGCCGTGGTGCTCCGCGCTCGTTGGGAAACTCCGTGCGCCGCTCGATGAGCGACTGGTTCAGCGGTGCGCTGAACCGCAAAGAGAACAAGATGCTCGACATCGTGGCGGAACACAGCGCGGACAAGGTGGTGCGGACGTTCATGGGGGTGAAAAAGTAAAAAATGGTGTTGACATTTCCATACAATTTATGTTGTTTTGTAAAATAAAAAAGCGGTAGTCCATATTAGATTACCGCTTTATAAATTATCAACTAAATTGATTATTGTTTCTTACCATGACAATTTTTATATAAACGACCACTGCCACACGGACACTTGTCATTGCCGTGTGATGACCATATCTTGTGCATTTTATGTATTTTGTTTTCTTTGTTGATGTCATCAACCCAATCTATTAGTTCAATTGATGGCGAACGAAAAGTCATGACAGTTTTTCCATTCAAATTTGTTATACAGAAATCTCCTTTTGTGATAACATCCATTCCGATAAGTACGCTTATACTTCCGTCTTTGGAGAGCTCATTGCATTCTGTTACAGGAATATTAATTTTTATGTTCTCATTGGGTAAAATGATGGTGGCGAAATACACATTAACCTCTTGCGGACCATGAACTCCAATAACTGTTGTTCTCTGAACAGTTTGAAAACCCAACTTTTGTGCAAGATTTTTAGAAATGCATGAATTTGTTGCACCTGTATCCCAAATTCCAGACGTTTTTTCTATTAGTCCGTTAAATGGATTAACTACAGACAAGTCTGTTACAATTGAATCAGAAATATTTTGATAATATCTACTGATAGCGTGTATTGGCATATTGTTAAAAAATTGCTCTTGAATAAAACTTTTGAGTGTATGCACTATCTCCCTCTGTACAAAGCTGAACAATAAATGTTCCCAACTCACAATCCATATCCAAAGCCTTTTCAATACCTTGTTCTATGGTGTCAGCAGTTGCAATAACTTCTTTGTTTTTTATAACAACATATTTGTTTTTATAAAGATTTACCAATTCTTCATGATTCTCTATAAACCATTTATAATCTTCTGATTGAGTGTCTTTCATTTGTTTAATATTGTTTATTTTACATTTGCAAAATTACACAAAAAATGTGTAACTGCCAAATTTTTAACTTTATTGTCTTTTTTAACTATAATCCAATACATCAAAGAATTGTTCCGTACTCTGTCCAGATATATTTAAAACGTATTTAGTAATTTACCACCTCAGCAGTTTATTATTTATATAGAAAAAAAGTTTATTTTACGGAAAAAAATGTCATTGTATGATGTTTATTTTGTATCTTTGCATTTGAAAAAAATGATTATTTGTTATACGTAAAAAAGTAAGTTTTTTACAACTTTTGCGACTAACAATAAAAACAGCAGACTATGGCACAGATAAAAAATATTGACGGAGAAATGCTGATTGACCGCCCTGATTTGGAAAATTTCCGCGGGTTCAACTTTTCGGAAATGGAACTTCCCGAAGCGCAGTTCTGCGGAATGGACTTGACTGATGCCGATTTCTCCTTGTGCTATCTAAGAGATGCAAATTTCGAGGGTGCCGACCTTTCTAACTGTTATTTTTTGCATTCAGATTGTAGAGGAGCTAATTTCAAAAGCACTGTGCGCATTGGAGCTAATTTCTGTGGTGCTAATGTTCATGATACAGTGTTGGAGGAAGAATCTTCTTATATACCCGTGGTTTGCTGACAAAACACATTTGCTAAAAAAAAAGGAGAGTTTTTTTTTGACTCTCCTTTTTTTTGTCCCGCAATAGTTATTTTAAGTCGCTATTTTTGCAAAAAAAATAATAATAACATCATGTCAGCAAAAGTATTATCAAGGAAAGTTCACATCTATATAAACGGCAAGGAAATAGAAGGAAGCCTAAAATCGTTGCAAAAAGCATCTGACAAATTGCATCGAGAACAAGAAAAAATGATTATAGGCAGTGAAGAATATATTCAGACCTCGCTAAAGATAAAAGAGATAGATAGTGTTATAAAAGATCATAGGCGCGCCATCCAAGAAGCCTCACAGGATTGGAAAGATGCTAAAGACAGCCTTGCAAAATACAGCGGAATATTTATCGGATTAAAAAATGCCAAGGATATGATTGATGGTTACATAGGCAAACTGAAAGACCTTGCCGCCGATGCCGCCGCCCTCGATGACGTGTATGCCGATGTGCAGAAGACTACCGGCCTGACACACGAGGAGGTGGAGAAGCTGAACGAGGCGTTCAAAAAGATGGACACACGCACCAGCCGCGAGCAGCTTAACCAGCTGGCCTACGAAGCCGGAAAACTGGGTATCTCCAGCCAAGAGCAGGTGGCGCAGTTCGTGTCGGCATCCGACAAAATAAATATCGCTTTGGGCGATGTTCTGGGCGAGGGTGCCATGGTGAAGATTGGAAAACTGTCGGACGTGTACGCCAAAAGCACCCAACAGCTGGCCGCCGCAGGCGACGACCTAGAATCCAAGATGTTGAAGATAGGCTCCGCCGTGAACATGTTAGGACAGAGCAGCACCGCCAACGAGGGCTATCTGGTGGAGTTCCTTTCGCGGATGGGCGGCATCGCCACGCAGGCGAACCTCTCCGCAGATGCCATACTTGGCTTCGCCTCGGCGTTGGACCAAGACATGCAGAAGCAGGAGATGTCGGCCACGGCATTCCAAAAGTTTATCATGCAGATGATAAAGAAACCCGCCGAGTTCGCATCCGCCGCACGTATGGAAGTGAAAGAGTTTACCGAGCTTATGCAGCAGGATATGAACGAGGCACTGTTGCGTGTGCTTGACGGTTTCAAAGGGCAGGGCGGACTGGTGGAACTGCAACCCATATTCCAAGACCTCGGACTGGATGCAGCACGTGCCGCCTCGGTGATTAGCTCCATGGCCAACAGCGTGGACAAGATACGCGAAGCGCAGGCAAAAAGAACAAAAACAACAAATTTGTAATTCATTTTCCGCAAGTTTTTCCTAAATCTCACCCAAAAAAGTAATTTTTTGGGAAAAAATTTCATTTTCTAACATCTTACTACACAGATAGTTTTATTTTTTAACAAAAAATATTTATCGTTTTTCGATAAAAAATTTGCTCAATTCAAAAAAAGTATGTAACTTTGCAAAACCAAATTGGAAGTAACACGTCAAAAAATGAACAACGTAAACAAATACCTTCGGCACCTGCGTATTATCTACGCCGTTTTCATCGGTCTGCTGCTGTTGTGCATAGGGCTGTTCCTCACCGAGGTGGTGTCGTCCGACGACTACTACACTTTCGACCGCGTCAACAGCCGTCTGCTGGGCGACAAAAGCAACGCCTCCTTCGTTATGGTTACCGACATCCGCAACAAGGCCAACAGCACCGCCCACGACTTCGTTATCGACAACCCCGCCGACACCTCCCTCGCCATCAGCGCGCATGTGAACCGCATCGACGTTTCGGTGCTCTCCACCGACGAAAACCGCCTCAGCTCGCCGCTGGCCACCACAGCCATAGTACTGCAGTTCGTCACGGTGTTGATACTTCTGGTGATTTTCATCTTCATTTTCCTCGAACTCCGCTCGCTTTACAAATCGTTCAAACAGGGCAAAATCTTCCAAAAGAAAAGCATACGCTACCTCAAAGTGATAGCCATTGCGCTGATACTGATGTCGTTGTGCATCGATTTTGCAAAATACTGCGAGCTGCAATACATCAAACCTTTCCTCGAATCCACCGACATTGTGGCTAACACCGGTTTCACGCTGCATTTCGTGCGCCTGATGTTCGGACTGGTGATACTTTTCATTGCCGAGATATTCCATATCGGCATACAGATGCAAGAAGACCAAGACTTAACAATCTAACACTCAGCAAGGTATGGCAATAGTGGTAAATCTGGATGTGATGATGGCCCGGCGTAAGATGTCGCTCAACGAACTCGCCGAGAAGGTGGACATTACCCCCGCCAACCTCTCCATACTCAAAACCGGCAAGGCCAAAGCCATCCGTTTCTCCACCCTCGAAAGCATCTGCAAGGTGCTCGACTGCCAGCCCGGCGACATACTCGAATTTTCCGACGAAAACAATAAATAAACAGTATAAACATAAAAAACTTACCGCAATGAAAAAAACATTTCTATTAGCCCTCCTGCTGACTTTCGTCTTCAGCGGCGCCTCTTTCGCACAGCTTGGCGGCCTCGGCGGCGGCTCGAAAGAGAAGAAAACCGACCTCAACGCCACCGTCCCCCTGGACAAGAAAGTGCGTTACGGCAAACTCGACAACGGATTCACTTACTACATCCGTAACAACAAGAAACCCGAAAAGATGATCCAGTTCCGACTGGTGTCGAACGCCGGCTCCATCATGGAACGCGACGACCAGCAGGGTCTCGCCCACTTCTGCGAGCACATGGCCTTCAACGGCATCAAGGGTTATCCCCACAACACCATGATCCAGAAACTGCAGGAAAACGGTGTGGAATTCGGCCGCGACATCAACGCCTACACCTCGTTCGACCAAACGGTGTACTACGTGAACATGCCCGCCGACAACCCCGAAATGGTGAAAATGGGTATCGAAATCCTCGACGGCTGGGCCGGCAACATCCTCTTCGACGAGAAAGAGATTGAGAGCGAACGCGGCGTTATCCACGAAGAATGGCGCGGCGGCGTAGGCCACGGCGACCGTCTCCGCAAGAAAACTTGGCCCATCATGCTGAAAGGCTCCCTCTATGCCGAACGTCTGCCCATCGGTAAAGAAGAAGTCATCATGAACTTCAAACGCCAGAGCATCGTCGATTTCTTCAATGACTGGTACCGTCCCGACCTGCAGGCCATCGTTATCGTTGGCGATATGGACAACTTCGAATACAACGGCCTCAAGGGCGACAAAGCCATGGAACAGAAGGTGAAAGACGTGTTCAGCAGCCATAAATTCCTCGGCAAAGAGCCCAAACTGCCCCGCAAGAGCTACGAAATCCCCGACAACAAGGAACCCCTTATCGCTATTGCCACCGACAAGGAGGCCACCAGCACCACCCTCGAGATATTCTGGAAACACAAAAAAGGTCCTAAAGGCACTGTTGGAGCTTACCGCACAATGCTGGTACGCAGCCTCACCGGAATGATGATCAACGAACGTTTCAGCGAAATCACCAACAAACCCACCGCTCCCATGATGATGGCCAACGGCGGCTACAGCGGATTCCTCGGACGTGAGATAGACGTGTTCGAAGCCGGCGCCATGCCCAAGGACGGACGTATCGTCGAGACCACCGAACTGCTCCTGAAAGTTATGAAACAGATCGAAGACCACGGTTTCCTCGAAGCCGAACTCGAACGTCAGAAAGAAGAGCTTATCTCTCGCTACACCAAGATGGCCAAGGAGGAGAACAAAACCCAGACCAACTCCTTCGCCGACGAATACACCAACCACTACCTCGACAACGACCCCTGCCCCGGCATCCGTCAGGAATTCCGTTATGCCAAGGAGTTCGTTCCCGAAGTTACCCTCGAGGAATGTAACGCCCTCGTAAAGAGCTGGATTACCGAAGAGAACATCGTTTACTACCTCACCGCTCCCGACAAGAAAGATGTTGGCGTTCCCACCGAGAAGGAAGTCCTCGCCATCCTGAAAAACTACAAGAACATCCAGACCGAGCCTTGGGTTGACAACTTCAACAGCGAGCCCCTGTTCAACGAGACCGTGGCCGCCGTCACCCCGATACAGACCGCCAGCAACAGCACCCTCGGCTACACCGAGTACACCTGCCCCAACGGCGTGCGTTTCGTGGTTAAGAAAACCGAACTCAAAGCCGACGAAATCCTCATCGGATCCTACTCCCTCGGCGGCACCTCGCTCTACGGCGACGCCGACTTCTTCCAAGCCGACAATGCCGACGACTTCATCGACGCAGGCGGTATCGGCAACTTCAGCTCAACCCAGCTGAGCAAGAAACTGAAAGGTATGAACCTCTCCATCAGCCCCAGCATCGACAACTCAACACAAGGTTTCACCGGCAACTGCTCGCCCAAGGACCTCGAAACCACACTGCAGCTCATCAACCTCTACTACACCGCTCCCCGCAAGGACAAAGAGGCCTACGACCGCGAAATAGAGAACACTTTGCAAGCCTTGAAATTCGTCCGCGAAAACCCGCAGGTAGTATTTATCGACAAATACATCAAAACCGCTTATCCCAACAGCAAGCGCATAATGCCCTACCCCACCGAGGAGCAGGTGCGCAGCCTCGACCTCGACCGCATGTACCAAATCTACAAAGAACGTTTCGCCTACGCCAACAACCAAGTGTTCTTCTTCGTGGGTAATGTAAGCGACAGCGCCGTGGCCATGATTGCCAACTACCTCAACCACCTGCCCACTATCCCCGCCGTTACCAAAAACTACGCCATCGACCGTAAAAACGAGTTTGCCAAAGGCATCGTGCACTCCGAAGCCGTCAAAGGTTTCGAAAGACAAGGCATGCTCCTCCTGTCGGGTCAGATGGAAGTTGACAACAGCGAACTCGACCTCCAGACCCGTATAGCCATCCAGGAATTCAGCGACGCTCTGGCCATCACCACCCTCGAAATCATTCGCGAGAAAAACGGTGACGCCTACAGCCCCAGCGCCAACATCAGTTGCAGCCCCTCCATCACCGGCGACGGCACTGTAGCTTGGCAGTTCTTCATCCAGTGCGACCCCGAGAAAGCTCAGAAAATCGAGAAAGACTGCATCAACATTCTCAAACAGTATATGAAGAAAGGTCCCGATGCCAAGACCCTCGGCAAAGTTCAGGAACAGATGATTGTTCAACACGACAAAGGCGTGCAGAACAACAGCTACTGGCTGGGCCAGATCAAAGGCAGCTACATCTATGGCGAAAGCCGCGATGAATACATCACCGACTACAACGCTATGGTGAAGAAAGTTACCCCCGAGGACATCAAAAACCTCGCCAACAAATTCATCAACCTCAACAACTACGTCAGCGTAACTCTGAAACCCGAGAAAGTGGAAGACGAAGCCAAATAATATACTCAACACTTACTCAAAAAACAGGCGGCTCTGCGAGCCGCCTGTTTTTGTTTGTTGCTATTGAAAGTTGTAATACGTTGATTTAATAACTATTACAAAAATTTCAGCCTACCATTTGTCATTTTGGTCTATTTCTGCCTAATCTCTTTATCTTTCACAGTGCAACAAAAAAAACGGACACCTTTCAAAAGATGTCCGTCATTATTTCTAAAAAGCATTTCTGCTATTCTTCTTTGGCTTTGGGTGCAACCAGTTTATAGAACAGACCTGCGGCGGCGGCGCCTACGAGGGGTGCCACAATAAACAGCCATACCTGCGACATTGCACACCAGCTCTCGTGACAGCTGAAGATAGCCTGGCTGAGCGAACGGGCGGGGTTCACGCTGGTGTTGGTCAGCGGGATGCTTACAAGGTGTATCAGTGTGAGGGTGAGGCCAATAGCCAGTCCAGCAGCTTTAGTGTTGCTACGTTCGTCGGTGGCGCCAAGAATCACCATCAGGAACACGAAGGTAAGCAGTGCCTCAACAAGGAAAGCGCCTCCGCAGCTGATAGCGGCGTAGTTCTCGCCTGCAGCGGCTTGGAAGTCAGATCCGAAACCATTGGCGGCAAAAACACCGGTTGGTTCTGTTTTTACACAAGTCCAAATGAAGAACAGTACAGCTCCTGCTATGATAGCACCTACAATCTGTGCCACCCAGTACAGCAACATGTCTTTGAAGGACATACGTCCGTTAACGAAAACGCCGAAACTAACAGCGGGGTTGAGGTGTGCACCACTCACATGACCAATGCCGTAGGCCATCGCGATAACGGTGAGACCAAAGGCTATTGCCACGCCGAGGAAGCCAACGCCTCCAAACAAAGCGGTTCCGCAACCGCCAAGAACTAACCAGAAAGTGCCGAGACATTCGGCCAACATTTTGTTATAAATCTTCATTTTGTTTTATTTTTAAATTAATCATTTACGATTGGATTTTCCAACCATACAATTTATATTTAACGGAGAAAAAACATTTTTGTTGCATTCTATTGGGTGTTCAGTTTGTAAACTCTTATTATATAGTCTTACCCAATATTAAGTTACCGATTACTGAAAAAATCGATTTCAACATTTCACATTATTTAGATACAAAAAACTCTTACAATTAGCACAAGTCTACTAATGACTGATTTTCAAGTCACGGCAACTGTTTTTTTTGTTTTTTTCGTGTTTTTAGAGGTTCCGCTCCTCCAATTCGATTTTTTTTCGTATCTTTGCAGTTTCAAATTTTGCCCTCGGCATTGTCCGAAAAGGCGCAAAGACAGTAAAAAGCTAACAACTAAAAACACTGATAAATGAAAAGATACCATTTGGTCAACAACATCATCGGCTGGGTGATAGGCATAGTAGCCTGTGCCGTTTACCTGCTCACCGCCGAACCTACCGCCAGCTGGTGGGACTGCGGCGAATACATCGCAACTGCGGACAAACTGCAAGTGGGACACCCTCCAGGAGCACCCACATTCCAAGTGATAGGCCGCCTGTTCACCATGCTGATGCCCAACAATCCCGCTTTCGCCATCAACGCAATGTCGGCCATATGCAGTGGCCTCAGCATCATGTTCCTATTCTGGACCATCACTCTGTTTGGTAAGAAAATAGCAGGTCTCAAGCCCGGCGAGATAACCCTCAAGGACAGCCGTGTGTGGGCCGTGTTCGCAAGTGGCATTGTAGGTTCCTTGGCTTACTGTTTCTCCGACACTTTCTGGTTCTCGGCTGTCGAAGGCGAGGTTTACGCCATGTCGTCGTTCTTCACGGCTGTGGTGTTCTGGGCTGTGCTCAAATGGGAGGAGCAGGCAGACCAGCCGCACGCCCTCCGTTGGCTGATACTTATCTCGTTCCTCATAGGCACCGCCATTGGAGTCCACTTGCTGAACCTCCTTGCCATACCCGCTATAGTGTATGTGTATTATTTCAAACGTTGGGAAAAGACTACCGTCAAAGGCTTCATCCTTTCGGGAATCATCTCCGTGGTGCTTCTGGCGCTGATACTCTTCCTGATAATACCTTACATCGTTAACTGGGCCGGCGCTATCGAAGTGTTCTTCGTCAACACCCTCGGATTCCCGTTCAACGTGGGTACAATATTCTATTTCGTTGTCCTTGTAGGACTTATCGTTTTCGGCATTTGGTTCACCTACAAGAAGAACAAACCTGTGTGGAACACAGTGATACTCTCGATTCTGTTCCTGCTTGTGGGTTATTCCACATTCTTTATACTGGTGATTCGTTCCAACGCTAACACTCCTATCAACGAGAACGCCCCCAAGGACGCCGTGGCATTGCGCGCCTACCTCGGACGTGAACAGTACGGCTCCACGCCGCTGTTCTACGGCAACTATTTCACAGCCGCCCAACCCATCGGTGTCAAGGAGGGTTATACAAAATATGTGAAAGGTCAGGACGAAAACGGCAAAGACCGCTATATTGAGGCCGCCAAGAGCATGGAATACGAGTTTGCCGACGCCGACTGCGGCGTGTTCCCGCGCATGTACAGTCAGGACGGACGTCTGCGTCATCAGGAATATTACAAACGGTGGTCCGGAACGCCGGGCAACCGCAAGCCTACCATGGGCGAGAACCTCAAATATTTCTTCCGCTATCAGGTGCATTATATGTACTGGCGCTACTTTATGTGGAATTTCGTAGGCCGCCAGAACGACATACAGGGCCACTATTTCAACGACGACGGCACCCGCGACTATATCAACGGCAACTGGATTTCGGGTATCGGATTCCTCGACGAGGCACGTTTGGGACCGCAGAAAAACATGCCCGACCATCTGGCCAACAACAAAGCCCGCAACACCTACTATTTCCTGCCGTTGTTGCTCGGCATCTGTGGTGTTGTGTTCCACTTTATGAAAAACAGAAAAGACTGGTTTATAGTGTTCCTGCTGTTCTTTATGACCGGCTTGGCCATTGTGATATACCTTAACCAGCCTCCGCGTCAGCCCCGTGAACGTGACTACGCCTATGCCGGGTCGTTCTACGCTTTCGCGATATGGATAGGCCTCGGCGTTATGGCTTTGGCCGAATGGCTGAAGAAACTGAATCTCAACCACATGGTGTCCACCATAGTGGTATTCTTGGCAACGTTGTTCCTCGTTCCCGGCATCATGGCCAAGGAGAACTGGGACGACCACGACCGCTCACAGAAATACGCCGCCCGCGATTTCGCCAACAACTACCTCAACTGCGTGGGCAAGAACGGCATACTCATCACCTACGGCGACAACGACACCTTCCCGCTATGGTACACGCAGGAGGTGGAGGGTACACGCACCGACGTGCGTATCCTCAACTACACCCTCGCCGGCATGCACTGGTATGTGGAACAGCTGTTCAACACACTTTACGAATCGGAAAGACTGCCCTTCACGCTCTCCAAAGAGTTCTACGGCTTGGGCAAGGATGTGGTTTATCTGGTGCCGCGCACCACGGAGTATCTCGAAGTAACCGATCTGTTGAAATTGGTTAACGACAACCCCGATTTGTTTGTACAGTACACACAGCAAGGCGAAAAGGCTCTGGTTATCCCGACAAATCGTTTCAAGATAACCCTTGACAAGCCCGCTTTGGTCAAAAACGGCATCATAACACAGGCTTGCGCCGACACCATCCCCGACGACATCCGTTGGGAGACAAAGAAAAACGCACTCTATCGCCACGAACTGATGGTTCTCGACATCTTCGGCACCAACAAGTTCGAACGTGAGATTTGTATGCTCAACCCCGACTACAGCTTGAAAGAGGTTGTGCCTTTCATCAACGAATACTGCGAACAGGTAGGCATGGTATTCCGTGTGCTTCCCTACTCCACCCATTCGAATCGTACGGTGAACCTCGAAGAGACTTACAACTACTATATGAACGGCGAGAAATCGGGCGAAATGCAGTGGGGCAACCTCAACAACCCCGACGTTTATGTGGATCCCGTAAGTCTGAACATGGGCATTGTACAGCGTCAGCAGTGGGCTTTACTCGCACAGGATTTTATCGACAAAGGTGTGCTGACACAACGTCTGACACATCCCGACGGCAAATCTGAGATAATACGCACCATTAACGACGAGTCGCAGCTGGCAAAGGCCAAAGATATGCTCGCCCTTTCGGAAAAATATTTCCCCAAGGAGAACTTCCCGCGCGACAGATTCACCATTTTCTTCATCGATGTGTATTCACAGGTCGGTGACACGGCTATGGCCAAACAATATCTCGACGACATCTGCCATTACTACAACCAGGAGCTTACCTATTTCTCGCAGTTCAAAGGTGAGAAAGCCCAAGGTGTGCGCCACGATATGGAGACAGACATACAGATTCTGGCCGCTTTGCAGGACATAGCCCTGAATCGTCTGAAAGACCCAGATAAAGCTGCCGAGATAGAGGCAATGTTCAAACCATACCTGTCGATGTTCGGCTATGCCTATTAATCTTTCGAAAATGATTGGTTTGTAATAGTTTGGGGGATTGTCACAACGGCAACCCCCTAAATTTTTGAGACTATGGCGATGGCACGCGACATACCGGTGAAAAAGAAATCACACCGCAGGTCCCCTGTGGTGTGGCTGCTGTTTATTGCCTTGCTGCTCTCCGCCGTGGCCATCTATTTCCTTTTCCGAAACGGCATCGTAACTCTGGGGCAACCTGTCGAAAACCCCGAGACATCAGTAGATTCATTGCTTGCCAACCCCACCGCCGTGTGCTACACACATTCGCCCACCTATAAGCCCCCACAGCTGGTGCGAAACCACTATTCCGCCGTTTTCTGCGACGAGAACGACATCCAACTCGAAGCGGCGATGCGCAACGGTATCCAAAAACTGCCAAGCCGTGTGTCGGACTACAAAAAATACGGTCTTGTGAAACTTCAGGACAACGAATACTACACCATTTCGGAGCTGAAATATTCGGTGCCGTACCTTGTCCCCGCCGCCCGCGTGATGCTCAACACCATCGGCAAGTGTTTTCAGGATGTGTTGGCGGAGAAATATCCCGATTCAAGATATAAGATAATAGTAACCAGTGTTTTGCGTACCGAGGAGGATGTAAGCAAGCTTGTTCGTCGTAACCGTTGGGCAACGGAAAACTCCTGTCACCGGCATGGCACCACGATAGATATATCGTACCATAAATTTGTAAAAATTTCCGGTCCCGATGTTACGGACTGGGAGATGAAGGAATTCCTTGCCAAAGCCCTTGCCGAACTGCGCGACCAGAAAATCTGTTACGTCAAATACGAGCGTCGCAACTGTTTCCACGTTACACTAAATCAGTTGAGCGTGGACGGACTGAGCGTCACCCCGCCGAAAATGCTCCCGGTAACAAAAAAAGAACCAGACAAAACCAACCAAACGCCCGCCAAGACTTACACCAACAAGGATGCCGAACGCCTGCACCAGCAGGATGTGGAGAAACGGGCACAAAAACAGGACAAGGGGGACAAGAAAACCGACAAACGTCCTTCGCCAATGCTTTAAAAGATAATGACTTATGAAACGAGTAGCGGTACATACTTTAGGCTGTAAGCTGAACTTCTCCGAAAGTTCGGACATGGTGCGCCAGTTTGTTGAACGTGGCTTCGAAGTGGTTGATTTCCGCGACGTTGCGGATGTGTATATCATCAACACCTGCACCGTCACCTCCATTGCCGAAAAGAAATGCCGTACCGCCATACATCAGGCCGTGGCCGCCAACCCCGACGCCATTGTTGCCGTGGTGGGCTGTTTCTCGCAGGTCAACCCGCAGGAAATTAGCAAGATAGAAGGCGTGGACATCATCCTCGGCAACGCCGACAAACACCGTCTTGCGGAGTATGTGCTGAATTGCGGCAAGGACAAGTCGTTACCCACGACCGTGATGCCCATGGGCGACGGCGACGAGTTTGTGGCCACCTTCTCCACCGGCGACCGCACACGCTCGTTTTTCAAGGTGCAGGACGGCTGCGACTATTTCTGCACATACTGCGAGATACCCTTCGCCCGCGGCCGTAGCCGCAGTCAGACCGTGGCCGAGACCGTGGCCAAAGCGCGCCAGATAGCTGCAACGGGAGTGAAAGAGATTGTGCTTACGGGTATCAACACAGGCGAGTTCGGCAAACAGCACGGCGAGAGTTTCTTCCAGCTAATCAAGGAGTTGGACCATGTGGAGGAGGTGAGCCGTTACCGAATATCGTCCATCGAGCCTAACCTTCTCACCGACGAGATGATAGACTTCATTGCCCAGTCAAGGGCGTTTCTGCCACATTTCCACATCCCTTTGCAGGCGGGCAGCAATGCCGTGTTGCAACTGATGAAACGCCGTTACACCACCCAACTGTACGCCGCACGACTGCAGAAAATCAAATCCGTGATGCCCGAAGCCTGCATCGCCGCCGACGTTATTGTGGGTTTCAACGGCGAGACCGACGAGGAGTTCGCAAACGCCTGCCGTTTCATCGAGTCGCTGCCTATCTCGTACCTGCATGTGTTCACCTACTCCGAGCGTCCCCGTACAAGGGCTCTAGCCATGGAGGGCAAGGTGCCGGTGAATGTGCGTCGCGAGCGTAGCAAAGTGCTGCACGACATCTCCGACCGCAAAAAGGCCAAGTTTTACAAGGAAAACTACGGCACCACCCACAAAGTGCTGTGGGAAAGCGACCTGCACGACGGCTTTATGCTCGGCTTCACCGAAAACTACATCCGTGTTAAGACTCCCTTCGTCCCCACTAAGGTTAATACCATAGAGAGCGTAGTGGTGAGCGAGGAAAATGTTTTCATTTAGTTCGGAGTTGGGAATTGAAGTAAGAATTTTTTCATTGGAAAGAGTGTCTTGACAATGCTTCAATGTTTTGTCTCAAAATCTTTTCAACAGTATAGAATTTTTCATAGAAAAAGCGTAAATTTGCAAATCAAATATGCCATTATTCACAGCAATAAATGAACTTTAACAAAAACAATCTGAATATTATGTCATACACACTTTTAACCGAATGTGACGCGATCAAAGCCACACTTGTGGCAGAGTATTTGCAACAAAACGAAATCGAGTGCACTGTTGAGGAAGTGCGCAACAATGCCGATTCGTACCTGGGCACTACAGGTATCTGGCAAACAAGTAAAATATATGTTTCTACCGACGATTACGACCAAGCCACTGAACTTTTGCAACAATTTGAGAACAATTCCGATTCTGCAATGACGTGGTGCCCGAAATGCGGTAGCGAAAATCTCGAATATGGCATTAAGGTAAAAATACCCCGATGGATTACAATCTTAGTATATGTTATGACCGTTCTCTTTATAATAGTGCCGATCGTCAGTTATATAATTCTTAGAAAAGAAGTGTTCTTTCTAATACCAGGCGTTTGGGCCATCATCCTTTTTGTCTATTATTTTACGGAAAGAAACAAAACGGGCTATCGTTGCAAAGATTGCGGACACACTTTCTCACATTATTGATTGAAGTTTTCGCTTCTTTACCCTTTTCTGCAGTTTTTTTATTAACCCCAAACGCAAAATTTTGCTTGTTGTAGTCCGCAAAGTATTATAATATTTTCCTAATTATATCCGCAGAAATATGGATATATAAATTGTTGTCGCTTGTTTGTAATATGATACAAGCGCCATGATATTCTAAATTCTGTCGTTGAAGATTTGTCATTTCATCAATACAATAATCCTAACAACAACCACACACCTTCACACCTTCACATCTTATCGCCTTCACATCTTCACCTCCTCACTCCTTCCCCGCCACCACAATCACAATCTCGCCCTTCACGCCCGTCTCGGCAAACGACTGCGCCAGCTCTGCCAGCGTGCCGCGCCGCGTCTCTTCGTAAACCTTGCTTATCTCCCGCGACACCGCTGCCCTACGCTCGCCGCCGAAGAACTCGCACAGCTGTTCCAGCGTCTTCACCAAACGAAACGGCGATTCGTACAGAACGACGGTGTAATGACACTCCTTCAGCTCGTTCAGCCGCGTCTGGCGACCTTTCTTCTGTGGCAGAAACCCCTCGAAAAAGAACTTGTCGCACGGCAGTCCCGAGTTCACCAAGGCAGGTACAAAAGCCGTGGCACCGGGCAACGTCTCAATCTCAATCTCCTCTTTGGCGCACTCGCGGGCCAGCAGAAAACCCGGGTCGGAAATGCCGGGCGTGCCTGCGTCGGTAATCACTGCAATAGTGCGGCCGCTGCGCAGCATATCCATCACCTGCCCCACTTTCTGGTGCTCGTTGAATTTGTGGTTCGACTGCATGGGAGTGTCAATGCCGTAGTGCTGCAACAAGGTCTTGGAGGTGCGGGTGTCCTCGGCCAAAATCAGGTCCACACTCTTAAGCACCTCCACAGCGCGGAATGTCATATCCGAGAGGTTCCCCACCGGAGTGGGCACAAAATACAGTTTCGGGTCAGCCATAATGTAAGATAAAAAAAGACAGTAGGTCGCCGGAGGCAATCTACTGTCCTACAAAATAACAAATTTTATTCTTCAAAATCTTCGGGGATTTCCATGTCGTGGTAAACGGCCTGCACATCGTCGTCCTCTTCCAGAAGGTCGACAATTTTCAGCACCTTGCGCATCGATTCCTCGTCGATAGTCTTGGTAGTGTTGGGGATACGCTGCAGTTCGGCGCTCTCCACCTCTATCTTCATATCTTCCAGTTTCTTAACCATGGCTCCGAAGTCTTCCATAGCTGTGTAGAGGGTAATGTATTCGTCGTCGCTCTCCATCTCTTCCAAACCGGCGTCGATAAGTTCCATCTCGAGCTCGTCCAAATCCATGGTAATGGCGGAACGTTTAATCTGGAACACACCCTTGCGGTCGAAAATGAAACCCAGAGAGCCGTTGGTGCCGAGGGTGCCGCCAAATTTGTTCATAATGGAACGCACGTTGGCAACCGAACGCATATTGTTGTCCGTCAGGCATTCGATAAAAATGGCGATGCCGTGGGGGGCGTAGCACTCGAAAGTGAGTTCCTGCAACGCGGCGGAGTCCTTGTCGCTGGCCTTGGTGATGGCACGCATCAGCGTATCCTTGGGCATGTTCACACCTTTGGCGTTCTGCATAAGCAGACGGAGACGGGGGTTGCCGTCGGGATCGGGACCGCTTTCCTTAACAGCCACTGTTACTTCTTTCAAAATTCTCGAAAACGCTTTCGAACGCTTTGCGTCGGTAGCTCCTTTTTGTCTCTTTATCTTCGACCACTTATTATGACCTGACATATATCAATACTTTTTTATGTTTATACTTTATTTAATTATCTGTTTTACAAAATATTATTTCAACAACGACGTTGCGAAACAAAGTTCAAAAATAGCAAAAAATCTCCAATTTTCCAACTTCTGCCCTACTTTTTTCTCGTTTTTTTGTTTACCGAATACCCGAAAGAGCCCAATTTCTCGCCAAGTTTGAAATATTTTCCGTGCGAATAGGCCACCGGATGGGCGTGGTTCAGCTGGAACTGCCCCGTGCTGCGGTCTATCAGACTGCTCTCGGCGTCCACTGCCACAACCTCGGCAATAAACATATCGTGGCTACCCATCTCTTTCACATCCACCACCTTGCACTCCAAGCTCAGCGGCGATTCCTCTATCAGCGGAGCTTTCACCACCTGTCCTGCCACGGAAGTCAGTTTCATCTCCTTGAACTTGTCGAAATCCTTGCCCGAACGCACACCGCACCAGTCGGTGGCGAAGGCCAGATCTTCGGTAACGAGGTTTATCACAAACTCCTTGGTCTGCGAGATAATGGCGTGCGAGTGCCGCGACTTACGCACCGAAATATAGCACATCGGCGGGTCGGAGTTGATGGTGCCCGTCCAGGCCACAGTGATAATGTTCTTTTCCCCCTCCATAGTGCCGCAACTCACCATCACCACAGGCAGCGGGTAAAGCATAGTGCCGGGTTTAAAAGGTTCTTTCATAAGTATATCGAATTAAAAAAACGGAACAAAGTCTCTTTGTTCCGTTTTTTAACCATAAAAAATCAACAAATATCGATTAGTACTCCCACATATCAATCTCCAGATTGAAGATGCGGTTTTCTATTTCTTCGCTTGCGATAAGAGCGTCTTCACCAGTCAGGTAATCGCTTATAGAGCGGTTGTAGCGGTTCGACTCACGCACAACATAGCTGCTAAAATAGCGTGTGATGAAGATGTCGTCGTACGAACGCTCTGTTACCTCGTTGTAGTCATCGTAGGCGCGTTGTTTCACAAGCACGTTGCGCACTCTGGGGTCATTCATAGGAATCCAGCCCATGTCAACGAGTTGGAAAGCGGCTTCGCCTTCGTCATCGTCGGCAGTGGTACGCAGGGGTTTCGGATACATCAGGCTCAGGCCGATGATACGCACGTTCTGACGGGCATCCTGTTTGTTCAGGTACCAGTATTCTTTCAGCTTGATTTGGGTGATGTTGTCCTCGCTGATTTCAACGGCCACGTTGGTATCTTTCTCTTCCTGCACCTCATCGGTCTCTTCACCGGTTTCGGGGTCGGTCCAGTAGATAGTTATACGGTCTTTACGAATCGAAGCACCTTTGGCACGCATTGCGGCGTAGTCGATAGGAATCTTGAAATCCTCACTTTCGTAACATTGAATATCGCCTCTTTCCACGGCTTCCAAAATAGTCATGGCAAGGTTCTTTCTGCCTTGTGCGTCGTTAGCGTCGGCCTGTTCTTTGGTAGGATAGTAGAAAAATTCGTTGAATTTCTCTCTGAAATTGATTATTCTCCAGATCACACATTCCCAAGCGACGTCGGCTTCGCGGACAAACGCGAAATCAACAGCTTTACGGCCTGTGTTGGTGGTTGCCTCGTAGAAATTGGCGAAATTGTTCTCCTCTTCCTGCTGGGCAGTAACCACGTTCTGCGCTTTCACCGATAAAGCCATCATCGATAAAAGGCTTACTCCGAGTAATAAGGCTATTTTTTTCATCTCTGTCAATATTTGATAGGTTTCCCTATGGTTAGTAATCTACTTATTTTATACGGAAAGCAGTCTCCAGTGTTTCACTACGTCCGTCGGGCAGTCGTACCTCCACATCGGTAATCATCACACGCTGGCCTTTACGAGCCTGTTTGATGATGCTCTGTGCCTCGGCGTTGATGGTGTTACCCGAAATAGGTTTGTCGTTGGCACCCACCGAAATGGTGTAGCCTCTCACCGTCAGTGGCGGAACTTTAAACACAAAGTCTTCGGGGAAAGTGGCCCTGATCTTGCCTGCGTTCGAAAGCTCGTCCTTGGTAACTTTCTTGCTCGAAAGGTTACCCACCTTAAGCACTGGCGAAGGTATCTTTCTTGTCTTGTATTTGAATTCGCCCATACGTTGCACGCGGTTGTCGATTTTTGCGGATACGGCAATGGTAACCTCTCTTTCGAGTTTCGAGAGTTTCACATTGTAGTTTCCTCCGCCCACCGAAGTAATTGTGCCGCTCGAGATTGTTGCCGAGATATCCTTTGCCGGGATACCGGGAACTGAAATCGAAACGGGGTTCTCAACACCGACGTACAATATATTCATGTTGGTCAGTGAAACCACGGCTGCAGGCTTTCCAACAGTGTATTCACCGCTGAATGGATAAGCCACGTCTTCGCCGTTGGCGGCTTTCACATATACATTTCCTTGATATTTGTGAACGCCCTCACCGCCCGAACCGGTTTTCCAAGTGATAGAACCGTTAGTGTCGGTGCTTACCAGTTTGGTGCCGTTCACATCGGCTTTCAGCTGGGCTTTGGAATCATAAGCGGCCACAAAGATGTCGGCCTCGAACTGCGAGCCCTGCATGATGTAAGTCGACTTGGGTATAACCCTTGCAGCCACCTTGTCGAATTTGAAGTCGTCGGCGTTCACAGCCTTGTACAGGTTGTTGGCGATATCGAACTCGGCATTCATCACATCGGAAGTGATACGTGTGAGCAGAATAATGTCGGCAATGGGAATGTTGCTCTCGAAAGTATGACGTTCCCAGCATCCTTTCATATTTTTGCCGTGAACGTTGAGGGCAAATTCCTCGCCTTCCACCTCAAGACCGGGGAAGCTTACAGTGTCGTCGCTAACCTTGGCCACGGCTTTGGTAACTTTGTCCTTATATTCCATTATTTTCTTTTTGATAATAACGGAACGGAGCTGTTCGTTCGACGGGTCGAACTCGCCGCCTCCGAGGAAGTGGTTCTGTGCTGCAGCGTCGGCACTGGATTGGAGCATCCAGCCCACACCGGCTTTTTTCACTATTCTTTCAACAACTTTCACATCCACTTTGTCGCCCTGCATAAGGGGGATGGAGACTTTGTTACCGTCGCCGGAAGTGTCGACGGAGGCTTTTTTCTCCAGTTGGCCAATAAAGTCGTATTTCATGCTGTCCACGAAATTGCGCAGCTCATCGGAATAGGTTCTTACTTCCTTGGCCACTTCGTAGAATTCACCAACTTTATCGGGGTTTGTGGTAGCAAATTGTTCAAATTTATTGTATGTGTCAGCCACTTTTGTCTGTATGTTCGCGTTGGAAGCGTCCATGGTGTCGGACACCGTAACGAAGCTGTTCAGCAGCATTGCCGAAACGTTCAGCGCCAACAGTGCCAGATACACCAGGTACATCATTCCTATCATCTTCTGCCGCGGGGTCTCCGGGCAATTTGTAGCACCCATATTATTTCCTTATTTTAAATATCCTTACTTACGTAAATTTTATTTATTAAAAGACTTCATGCGGCATTAGATGCGGGTCTGCATAGCGGCCAGCATATTGCCGTAAACTTGGTTGAGTTCGGCCACTTTTCTCGACAGAGCGTCCACTTGTTCTTTGTAGCGGAGCACGTCGTCGGCTGAGTTGGCGAAATTGACAACCAAATCTTGGATGCGATCTTGAACTTCTTTTGTGGCTTGCAGCTGTGTGGATGAATTCTGGAGCTGCATCTCATACATTGCATTGATGGAGGAGAGGCTCGAAGCCATTTTCTTAAGCTCGTCGGCGTAAGAAACGTCTTCGGAGGAGAGGCTCTGTGCTGTCTCCCTGTAGATGGACGAAAGGTTGTCCACAGCGCTGGTGGCGTCCTGAATGCTCTTGAGGTATTCTTCGGAAACGCCGGCATTCACGCTGACATTCTCTGCGGTGCGACGGTAAGCTTCCGAAAGACTGTTGGCCGATTCGGCTGCGCCGTCGATGTTCTTCATGAGGTTTTCGTTGGCGGCTACCACCGAAGTAGCTTCGCTGATAGTGTTGGTGGTTTCGGCAAGTTTCTGCATGCCTTTACCCAGACTTTCGATAAGTTCGGGACCAATTTTTGCCTCGTCGAGCATCTTGTCAAGCTGCTGCGAAACGGGATCTTGGTTGATAACCAACGTGCCACCGCCTTGAATATTCAGTCCACCGCCTTCAATATGAGCTCCGTCGCCGTGGGCGTGGCTCGGTTCAGCCTGTATCATTACTGGGTTGCCGTTTTCGTCAAGTACGGGGTTGCCGTCCTCATCGAGTTGCATCTGCAGTCCGCCTGCCTCGCCTTCGCCTTCTTTAACGCCAGCCAGTTCGGGATATACCAGACTCCAATCGTATTCAACGTGCAGAGGTTCGAAAGCTGAGAAGAAGAATATGATAGCCTCGGTACTCATACCTACCACAATCATAAGGTCGGCACCGGGCCAGTGCATGATCTTAAACATAGCTCCCACGATTACGACTGATGCACCTACGCCGTAAAGTTTACCCATAAAGGATTTATATCCTTTGCTTCGTACTAAATTATCTATAAAGCTCATAGTGAAAGAATTTGTGTGTTTTTTTATGTGTTATTTTTATTGTTTTTGTTCTTTTATATTCTATTAATATACATTGGATGCAGATTTCAGGTTATCGCCTTTAACACGGCCGAGGTACGACTGCACGCAACGGAAACCGATGTACGATTTGGCTGTATCCTGATATTCGTAAGTTCTGGTCTGCACCTGGATGTAGTATTTCTGGTCTTTCCACGAACCGCCTCTGACCACTTTGCGTTTCATAGCTTTGTCGTCTTCATCGTTAGCGTTGTACTGGTAAGACATTGCGAGGTTGTTACCCACAGTGTACATGGATTCGTAGTAAGCGTCTTCGCACCATTCGGCTACGTTGCCGGACATATCGTACAGACCGAAGTCGTTAGGAGCGTAGTGGCCCACCATAAGAGTCTTCACACCGCCGTCGTCATCGAAGGCGCCGCGCAGGGGCTGGTAGTTAGCCAAGAAACAGCCGTTGCCGTTGCGGATGTAGGGACCGCCCCAAGGATACGACATATTGGACATACCGCCACGAGCAGCCCATTCCCATTCAGCCTCGCTGGGCAGACGGAAGTCGCACATCTGTGCGTAGCCGATGTTGGCAAGGTGGTTGTTGAGGTATTGCGAACGCCACACGCAGAATGCTTTGGCCTGTACCCAGCTAACACCAACAACAGGATAGTTGTCGTATGCGGGCGAGGTGAAATACTGACGTGTGAAGTCCTCGTTGTTCGAATATGTGTAGTCGTGCATCCAGCAGAGGGTGTCGGGGTACACATTAACCACTTCTTTCTTTATAAACTGACTTCTGTTGTTGAGACCTTTCGGACGGTTGGCAAACATAGAGCCTTTGAGCTCGCCTTTGTTGGACACGCCTTCTTTCTCTTTCTTGGAAGCAGCCTGGTAGTCTATCCAATAATACTCATAGTTGAGTTTGGCGGGGTCTATGTCTCTTTTGCGGTAGAAACGGTCTTTCTCGGCGAGGTACATGGGTTCAAGTGCTTCGCGCGATTCCTGTTCGTCCCAGTTGATTCTTGTTCTGTTGTCGAGCAGTGCGGGTTCGATGGGTTCGCCATACTGGTCTTCTTCGATAAGATAACCTTCAACACCGGCTTCGCCGAGGAGTCTGCGTGCTATGGAGTCTCTCACATAGTAAACAAACTGGCGGTACTCGTTGTTGGTGATTTCTGTCTCGTCCATGAAGAACGAAACTACCTGAACGGTACGTTCGGGGGTGGTTACACCATATATATTGTCTTGGTTACCTCCTCCCATAATGAAGTTTCCTTGTTCAACAAAGATCATACCGGCAAGGTCCATATCCTCGAAAACGGGACGGTCTGTAACGCCTGTCAGTTCGCCTTTGCTGCTTGAGCCGCAGCTCCAAAGCAATGCGGCTCCACCGAGCAATAAAAACAACCTTTTCATATCTTTAAAGTTTTTTATGTTCATAACTGTTTTTATATTCTAATGTGTTTAATGTGCGTTTTACGTCGTTTTTTATGTAAGGTTACGTGTTTACATAAAATAAATTGAGTTGATGTAGCTTGAAGGTATTGCTTTCTTGGGTATAATCTTGAAGCAGTATTTGAGATAGAGCTCCAACGTTCCTTTACTGCGTGCCGATTTATATGTACCCAGTTTGGAAGTTGTGATATCATATGCCATACCTATTCTGAAGTTTTTCCAATTTACGCCGGCGAGTATCGACACAGCATCCTGAATACGGTAGCTTGCACCGAGCCAGAAGGTGTTCTGATACAGAAGCAGGCACGAAACATCGAGCTGCATGGTGGAGAAGTCGGCGGTTTTTATAAGCAGCGAGGGCAGCAAGTGATAGCTCTTGTCGTAGAATTCGTAGTCATATCCAGCGAAACCATAGATGGAACGGGCGTTTTTGTAGTTGAGCACGGCGCTCTCGGCTCCGAGAAGGTTTTTGGCCGACAGGCCTAAATAGAGATGTCCGGGTTCAGTGTAGTAAACGCCTACTGCGGCGTCGAAAATCATATCGGATTCTGTTTTACGCGAAGAGAGAACGGGGTCGGGGTCCTGATCACGGTCCACGGGATTGGTGACGTCGCCCGTAAGAGCGCTGTAACCTACCAGATTGGCATAGTCCAGATTGCCACTGGAGAGGTTGGCTTCAACACCGATTGCAAGGCTTCCGCGAGGGGTAAAGAAACGGTAGGCGTAGTCGAGGCCGATGTTGATGGCGCTGTAGAAACCGAGTTTGTTGGTAAGTACGGAGAGTCCAATGCCGCCATGCAGGAAGTTGACGGGCATATCGAAGGAGAACAGTATGTTTTGAGGTGTTGCGCCCGGTGCTATGTCGCCTCCGGGAGAGGTCAGTTCCAAGCCCAACCACTGGTTACGGTATAAGCCTGAAAAACAGATTGAACCCACGCTACCAGCGTATGCCGGGTTGTAGGACAGCCTGTTGAACATATATTGCGAGAACTGGGCTTGTTGTTGGGCATAACCAACGCACGAAAATGCCGTTATCAACACAAAAACTGATACTTTTTTGATTAATCCGATTTTCATGGTTATGCCTATTTATAATTTACAAAGTTTTCATTATCAATCATATAAACAGCTTTATTCTGTTATAAATTGCGTTTTTACGTATAAAATACAACCTGCAAAGATACCATTTTTTACGCAATCCACCTAATTATTTCGCGAATATTTTTTATATTTTTTTCAACTATTTGATTTTCAGTACATTATTTTTCGCCATCATTTTCTATAGTTACCTGATATTTCGGATGTTTGGCTATGAAGTGCGTGGTAAACTTGTCAATGTCGTTGTTTAGTATTATTTCTATCCTCAGACTATCGGTATTGTTCACTATTTTTGCGTTGCGCGAAATTGAGGGGTTCATCTCGTCGAGGATGTCCTCGGCCACGTCGGTGCTTTCTATGTTGGAGATGATGATTTTCGCCGGAGTTTGTTTCTGGGGGGGGGTCTTTTCTTTTGCTTTTGCAGTATTTTTGGCTACTGTATTGGTTTTGGTTTGTGTTTGGGTTGCCGACGCTGTGTTATTATCATTCTCGGCCACCGGTGGCGGTGTGGGCAATTTCGAGAACGATTGTATTATCGACAAGATGCTGTCGGAGTATTCGTTCGGCATGGAGTCCTGCCGCTGCCACAGGGCCTCGCCTCCTTCGCCCAACGATGACACCAGCACCCGGGCCACTCCTTTGCGTTTTGTTAGTCCTATGCGTTCGGCGGCTATTCCGGCAAGGTCGATCACATTGGAGCCCACGCAGCGGTCGTTCACTTTCACGACCACCCATTTTTTGGTCACTGTGTCCACGACAAGCACGTATGTGCCCAGTCGCATATTTTTGTGTGCCGCTGTATATTTCTTTTGTGTGAAACGTTCGCCGCTGGAGGTTTTGCGGTTCACGAACTTGTTATGGTAACGGGTGGCTATATGCCGCTGGTTTACCATATCCTGAGCGTTAGCTGCTCCAAATAAAGGGATTATGAATAATAGAATTATCAGTGTTTTCCATTTATGCATAGTAAATAGTATTGGTCCGACAAAAAGCACAGAAGGGCTTTTGGCCCTTCTGTTGCTATGTGTTTTATTTGCCTGAGGCTTGTGTAGCTGTGATGGCCACAACATTTACGATATCTTCTACGGAGCATCCGCGCGAGAGGTCGTTGATGGGGGCTGCCATACCCTGCATGATGGGTCCTATGGCCTCGGCTTCGGCGAAACGCTGAACGAGCTTGTAGGCGATGTTGCCCACTTCCAACGAGGGGAACACAAGCACGTTGGCCTTGCCTGCCACGGGGCTGCCGGGGGCTTTGGAGGCGCCAACCTTGGGAACGATGGCTGCGTCGGCCTGGAGGTCGCCGTCGATAACGAGGTCGGGGTTCATCTCCTTGGCAATGCGTGTGGCGTTGACCACTTTGTCGACGAGTTCGTGTTTGGCGGAGCCTTTAGTGGAGAAGCTCAGCATAGCGATACGCGGGTCGATGCCGGCGATGTTCTTGGCTGTCTGGGCTGTAACAACGGCTATCTGGGCCAGTTTGTTTTCGTCGGTGTTGGGGTCGGCTGCGCAGTCGGCGAAGACCATGATACCGTCGTCACCCCATTTCTTGTCTTTGAACACCATGATGAAGGCACCGGAAACGACACTGATGCCGGGGAGGGTCTTAACTATCTGGAAAGCGGGACGCAGCACGTCACCGGTAGCGTTGCGGGCACCTGCCACTTCGCCGTCGGCTTCCTTGTTTTTGATAAGCAGTGTGCCGAGGTACAGGGGGTCTTCCACCAGTTTCAGGGCTTCGGGCATCTGCATGCCTTTGCTTTTGCGTATTTCGCACAGCATCTGTGCGTAAAATTCCTTCTTGGGGTTGTTCAGCGGGTCGATGATGGTGGCTTTGTCGATGTTTTTAAGTCCCCATTCGGCGGCCAGCTTTTTGATGTCAGCCTCGTTGCCGAGGAGTATCAGTTTTGCAAGACCTTCTTCAAGGATGATGTCTGCTGCTTTGAGTGTACGTTCCTCGTTGCCTTCGGGCAATACGATGCATTTGCCGGCAGCTTTGGCAGATGCTTTGATTTTTGACATTAAGTCCATAACAATCTGTATTTATTTGTTTATCAATATTGGTTTCACGTATCGGTGGTCATTCACGTCGATTTCCAAGCGGTAGGCTCCGTTGTGAAGGCCAGAGAGATTAATCTTGTGCACCTGCGTTGATAGGACGGTTCTTGCTTGCAGCACCTGACGTCCCATCATATCGTAAACGGTGTAGGTGGCCACTCCAAGTTCTGGGACTTCTACATTAAACAAGCCTCTCGACGGGTTTGGATAAACTGAAATGGAACGGTCTTCGGGTTCGGGCGTTTCTATCCCCAATGAGTTGTAATTCATTCCAGAAACAGAGGTGGCACCACTGTTGTTGGGGGCAAGCCAGTTGCTTAGACGTGTGGTGTTTGTGCCTCCGCCTGTCCACGACTTGTCGAAACGACCGTACATATCGTACATGTTTGATGCGTCATTAATATAGGCACAGTCGCTCTTACCGCCTTGGAGCTGACCTATTATCAGTTTGTTGGCGTTGAACAGCGGCGAACCGGACGAACCGCCCTCTACACATCCTTGGTTTGAAGTCCCTGTTTTCCATTTCACATACCAGAAATTAGTATAACCCGATTGGCTTATTGCCTGCACACTATTAGGAATGGATATTTTTTTCCAATCGCCATTTGGATGGTGGATGCAGCATCCTACGAGGGACGAGGTGCTTCGGGTCCAACCTGCACAATAGACATTGTATGAGGATGGTATGTTGCTGTTTATCTTCATAAGAAGGAAGTCCGAGTTAGAATAATTGGCAAGTTTTGTGGCACCGGTAAGTGACTGGTTACGTTGTCCTACAGAACCGGAGCAGGTGCTTGTCTGCGCATTAAAATAGAAAGTGAATGTTACACTGGTAAGGTTTCTAAAATCGCTGATGCAGTGGTTTGCCGAAAGCATATAATTGTTTTTCTCGTTTCGAGTGTTGTTTATCATAGCACCTGTACACATATAGCCGTAACCGGCATAAGTCATATACATAAGCACCACGGAGCGTTTCTGGTCTGCCCAGTTTGAGCCTACGGAGCATGCCACATTTATCTGGCAACTACCGGACTCGTTGTCTAGAATTTTATCTCGTTTCTTATTGCGGAAATCGAGGAATCCTTTGTAGCCGTGCGCCACCTGCGATATTTCCAGAGTGCCCTGTCCGGCCACTTCGGCAGGTTCGTAGTATTCTATAATAAATTCGTCGCCCGGGAGTGCCTGCGAGTAGAAACCGCCATTTTCCTCGGTATTTTCAATGTTGAAACTGCCGAGAACGAGGTCCTTATCAGGGGTGTAGATGAACAACTCGGCACCCTCGGGAATGTCGTACTTGCTGAAAATGGGGAACGTATGCTCGGCACCTTCGGTCCTGATACCCAGTCGCCACACCATATCGCCGTTAGGCAGGCGGGTGGTAACGCCATCGGTTTTGTTGGAGAGGTTCACCTCCTGCATCACGCTGAGACGGTAGGGATGTCCTTTGCCGTCTATCTCCATATCTTCGGCAATGTATTTGGCATTGTCGATTTTCTCAAGGTTGGCAAACGGCACCTGCACTTTGCCCAGAGTGGGTTCGGTTTCGATGCGCGGTTTTCCGCCATAGCTGATTTGTGCGTTCAACTGCAAAGCGAAAGCTGCAATTGCAATGAATGAAAAAAATCGTTTTACCATAACATCAAACTTTTTAATCGTGCAAAAATACGATTTTTAATCGGGATTATCAATTATTTTTGCTAAACCACATTGGTTTAGTCGGTTGCAAAACAAAAATATTACGCAAAAACATTTTCTGTGATATGCGAAAATGCATTTTTGACACCTAAAAGAAGGGAAAAAAATGTCTCAGTCGTTCGACTGTGCGAGATTCTGCAAATCTATCACGGCGAGGTCGGTGGCGGCGATGGTATTGGGGAAAATGGCCTGTGCCTCGTCGAGCAGAGGGGTGATATCTTTGAAACGAGCGGAGAAGTGCGTGAGCAGGAGCTGCGACACTTCGGCCTGTTTGGCCAGCGTTGCGGCCTGCACGGTGGTGCCGTGCCCTTTGCTGAGCGCCAGCTCGGTATTCTTGGAGTCAAAGGTGCAGTCGAAGCAGAGCAGGTCCACGCCTTTGATGGCCGGGATGAGGTTTTCGTTGTATGTGGTGTCGCAGCAATAGGCGTAGCGACGAATAGGCTTGGGCGGCTGTGTGAGCTGCGAGTTGGGAACAACGGTGCCGTCGGGCAAGGTAAGGTCGGCGCCCTGCTTTACGCGAAGCAGGTCGTCGTTGGCGAGGGTGTATTTCTTGCACACATCGCGTTTGAGCGAGAGCGAGTTCTTGGGCTGTTCGGCAATGACAAAACCGTATGTCTCGATGGAATGGTAGATGGGGAAAGAGGTGATGCGGCACTTGGAGTTTTCGAAAATTGTCTGTGGCGTTTCGGGAGCAAGGGTGTGGATTGTGAGTTGGAAATTGAGTTGGGTGTCGCTTACGCGGAAAATGGCGTCGATCACTTCGTCCAAGCCTTTGGGAGCGTAAATGTCGAGGGGCTCGGTGCGGCCGCACAGGTGCATGGAGGATATAAGTCCGGGCAGTCCGAAGAAATGGTCGCCGTGAAGATGCGAGATGAGTATGGTGCCTATGGACTGCATTTTTACATGCGACCTACGGATCTGGTTCTGCACCCCCTCACCGGCGTCGATAAGAATCTTAAAACCTTCGACATTAACCACCTGCCCCGAACACGAACGGTGGCCGGTAGGCATCGAAGCGCCGCTTCCCAAAACTGTCAGATAAAATCCCATCGTCGAAGTGTTTTTCTAAAGTTTTCTGAGATACTGCAGTTCACCCGTTTTGGAGTCGAACACCGCTTCCACCTTGCGTGCCGGCAATTCCACCACGGTGCCGTACTGCGACACTTTTACAGTCTTCTGCTTGGTGAACGAAGGGGTGATGAAACTGACACGTACCACTTCGGGTATGCGGTATTTGAATGCCGACGAGCTGTTTTTCGAAGATTTCTTGCGGGCTCCCGACGATTTGGAGGGTTTTCCTTTGGCGTAGCGCGAAACGGCTCTAAGGCTGTTCTCGATAGTGAGGTTGCAGTAAACCGGTATCGCCTCTTCATCGGTGCTGTCCACTATGCCTTTTTGCGGCGAGAAACGGAACAGTTCAACAATCTGGTCGTCGACAACAACTTTGGACACTTCGGGTTCGACGTAAAACACCTTGGTGGTTTTCGTCTTGGATCCGGTAAAGAGCTGCAACAGACGTTTTTCCTCGCGGTCGAGCGACGAATAGACGAAATTTAGGGCGCTTTCGTTGTACGACGATTCGTACTCGCCGTAGAGTATCTCCATTTTCTTCTGCTGGATTTCGGAAATCTGCTTTGCCACCTCCTCGGCGCGCTGTTCGTCGTTTTTAGACACCGCCGAGCGGACATACGCCACACTCTCTTCGTTGCCGGAATCGCCACTGCGTGTGTAAACGGTGTCCACCTGCTCGTAGATATTGTAGTTGGCTGTAGAATAAAGGAATTCGGCGATGTTCAGCTTCTCCACCTGCTCCACCTGATAATCGTCGGCAGTGCCTATCTCGGAGTAGCTACTGTTTACCGATTTGAGCAGCCCTTTTGGTGACACTTGCACGGAGATGTCGGAATTGCGCGGCTCGACGTAATAGAAATAGTCGGGGTCGGGTTCCGCCACGGCGGAGATATCCACTTCAGCGATATTCCAAGCACGGGAGTCGTCGACTTCTATGCCGAGATATTTTTCAGCATAGTCGGAATAGGGCGCAAGCTCGAAGTTGGTGTATTCGAAAGTAACAGCGACACGTATTTTCGTCTTGGGCAAAGAATAGAAAATACCGCCTTTGAGGTCTTGCGACGGGCGACCCTTCACTTGGGTTACTTTATATGAGCATCCGCTGACAATCAGCAAAGCCACCAAAAACGGAAAAAGTATGCTCTTTGTATTCATATATTATTATATGTGTTATCTTTTTTTGACATAGCCAGAAGTCCGAGGAACGTTATCAAGCCATTGATAATCAATATTTCAAAACCGAACTTATATCCCCAGAACCAATCTTCGGAATTCAGTTTGAGTATGTAACAAATTATCGGCGAGAGCACTGCCACCACGGGCACCCAAGCGTCGCGGGTACGGCGTTTGGTGAAAAGGCCGAAACAGAAAAGTCCAAGCAACGGGCCGTAGGTGAAGCCCGCCACGTCGAACAACGTATCTATCAGTGACTGCGTGTGGAACGGCCTGAAGGCGATAATTACCAACAGGTACAACAAGGCAAACACTACATGCACCAAACGGCGGATTTTCAGCTCGTTGCGTTTTTTGTCGGAATCAGCCTTGCCAAAGCCGAGAAAATCGTAGCAGAACGTGGTTGTGAGTGCGGTCAAAGTACCGTCGGCACTGGAATAACCCGCGGCCACCATTCCGAGTACGAACATCACCGCAGTGAAACCGCTGAGATTGAAGGCCACCGACGGGAAAATCTTATCGGGCACCACATTTCCGGCGGCATCGACAGGTAATTCGAAACCCGTTTGCGAGGCATAGGTAAGCAGGGCGGCGCCAAGGCAGAGGAACAAGATGTTCACCACGATGAACAGCAGACTGCTCGTCATTACATTTTTCTGTGCGTCGCGCAGGCTTTTGCATGTGAGGTTTTTCTGCATCATATCCTGGTCCAAGCCTGTCATCGTGATGGTGATGAACATTCCCGAAAGAATCTGTTTGATATAAAACTTAGGGGCGGAGGGGTCTGTTTCGAACATGCGAGTGTAGCCTTTTTCGGAGGCGTTGCTCAGCAGATCGCCCATGCCCATGTCGAGGTTTTTGAGTATGGCCACCACGGTGGCTATTGCCGCCAAAAGCAGGAAAGTGGTCTGCAGCGTGTCGGTCCACACCACGGTTTTTATGCCTCCACGGAAAGTGTAGAGCAGTATTATGGCTATAAACACCACGGCAGGCACCCAGAACGGAATGCCCCACGCGCTGAACACGAACTCATACAACACAAACACCACCAGATACATACGCAGTGCCGAGCCCAGCAGTCGCGAGAGTATGAAAAACAGGGAGCCCGTTTTTTCGCTCGCCTTGCCAAACCGCACTTCTAGATAGGTGTAAATGGAGGTGAGGTTGAGTTTGTAATACAACGGCAGCAACACAAGAGCTATTGCCGCGTAGCCGAGCACATAACCGAACACCAGCGGCATATAGGTCCACGCGCCGCCCTGCACGCCACCCGGCACCGACATAAAGGTAACGCCCGAAAGCGAAGCCCCTATCATGCCGTATGCCACCACATACCACGGCGACTTGCGGTTGCCGCGGAAAAAGGCGTCGTTGCCCGCCCCTTTGCGCGATGTGAGCCACATCACAAGGAACAGCAATGCCGTATAAATGACAAAACATATAAGTATTGTCGCCTCCATACTCTACAGCTACTCTACTATAATAAGGTAGTAATTCTTTTTGCCTTTCTGTACCACGATGTACGAACCTGCCAGAATATCGTTGGCGGTAACGTTGTAGCCTTCGGGGATTTTGGTCTTGTTGATGGAGATGGAGTTCTCCTTGAGGGCACGTTTTATCTCGCCTTTGGATGCGAACACGTTGGTCTCCACTGCCAGCAGGTCAACCACATCGATTCCCGCTTCCACCTTGCTTTTGGCGATGGTGAACTGCGGAACGCCTTCGAACACGGAGGCAATGGTGCCTTTGTCGAGCTGCTGAAGCTGTTCGGTAGTGCCTTTTCCGAAAAGGATTTCGGAGGCCGCCACAGCCTGTTCGTAGTCTTTCTGCGAATGCACGCGAATGGTAAGTTCCTTGGCCAGAGCCTTTTGCAACAGACGCAGGTGCGGAGCTTGGGCATGTTCGGCTTCGAGAGCCTCTATCTCCTCTTTCGAGAGCATGGTGAAGATACGTATGTATTTCACCGAGTCCTCGTCGGAGCAGTTGAGCCAGAACTGGTAGAACTTGTAGGGCGAAGTCTTTTCGGGGTCGAGCCACACGTTGCCGCCTTCGGTCTTGCCGAACTTGGTGCCGTCGGCTTTGGTGATGAGGGGACAGGTGAGGGCAAACGCCTCTCCGCCTTCCATACGGCGTATCAGCTCGGTGCCGGTGGTGATGTTGCCCCACTGGTCGGAGCCGCCCATCTGCAGCTTGCAGCCTTTGGTGCGGTAGAGGGTGAGGAAATCGTAGCCCTGCAACAGCTGGTACGAGAATTCGGTGAAGGAGATACCCGTTTCCATACGTTTTTTCACGGAGTCCTTGGCCATCATGTAGTTGACGGTTATGTGCTTGCCCACGTCGCGGATGAAGTCGAGGAAGAGGTAGTCTTTCATCCAGTCGTAGTTGTTGAGCAGTTCGGCGGCGTTTTCGCCGTTGTCGAAATCGAGGAATTTGGACAACTGTTTGCGTATGCCGTCCACGTTGTGCTGGATTTCCTCGGTGGTAAGGAGCTTGCGTTCGGCCGATTTGAACGAAGGGTCGCCGATCATGCCTGTGGCGCCGCCCACAAGGGCTATGGGTTTATGGCCTGCTGCCTGCAGGTGTTTGAGCATCATTATGCTAACAAGGTGTCCGATATGCAGCGAGTCGGCGGTGGGGTCGATACCCACGTATGCCACGGTCATCTCTTTGTTGAGCTGTTCTTCGGTGCCTGGCATCATATCGTGGATCATACCACGCCATCTAAGTTCTTCTACAAAATTGGTTTTCATTATTATACGATGTTTAAAAAAAGAGGGTCATCGTGTACAATGACCCTCTAGATATGTAAATGTCTAACTAATTATTTCACTATCAGTTTGGAGGTCATCGGCTGAGTGCCTGCTGCTACGCGCACCACATAAACGCCCTTGTTCAGTTGGTCGCAAGGAATGATTTGTAAGTGTTTGCCGGCGGCAACTTTGCCCAGTGATTTTTTGTAAACAACCTTACCGGACATGTCGAACATCTGGATGTCGACGGTGGTGTTATCGCTAACTGTGAAATCTACGTAAGCGTGGTTTGTAGCGGGGTTGGGATAAACTTTCAGAGTGCTTTCGCCTGCCACATTCTGCGGTTCTTCGATAGAAATCTCGTTGGTGGTGTCAGTGATATACTGTTTATCCATGAACAAACCACGTCCGTATGTAGCATAGTAGATAGCTCCTGGGTATTTTGTTTTACCCCATTTGTACACTTCTTCGTTGGCACCACTGATATATGTGGTCTGTTTGAATTGCATGTTGTTGGTTTGCTGTTTGATAGCAAATACCGGTGTGCCGAAGAAATTGCCGTGAGCTGTCCAAGTCGGAGTGGAGTTGGAGATGTCGGAACTAATCAACAGACCGTTTTCTGAACCTACATAAACGTCACCCGATGTCATTTCTATCAATGAAGAGTAGAGAGGCATAGTGTTTTTAATGACTGTTTTCGGTGTCATAGTATAGCTTGTCTGTGTAGCGTTAGTCATATAATAAAGGTTGGGGGCATCCTCAAAATCTCCACAAGTAATAACAAGGTTATCCTCACCGTCGCGCGGGTCAAAAGCCAACGATGTTATTCTACGCTGCAGACGGTTGGAGTCGCCAAAGAATACAGTATCAACCTGCACAAGATATTTACCAGGCTGACCCATATACGGGGGTTCGTATTGCAATTGTTCAGCGTTGTTGGCTGCTAACATATTGTTGATACGAACAAGACGCGAGCCTCCGTCGACTTCATCGATAGCTATGTACAAGCAGTTACCATCATTGCTGATAGCAAGAGCGTGAGGAACCGATTTTTTGAAATTAATCAGTTCGTACCAAATCAGACGGGTTTTTGTGAAGTCTGTAGATTGTGGCGTCATATAAATTTTGTTCATACCGCCATTTGAAGCAGCTATAAAGAAACGGTTCTGAATTGGATTTTTAACGGTATGTCTGAGTTGGTCTTTTGCCACGAAAGTGCTGGGGAACACGTATTCGAAAGGATAGTCGAAGTGTCCGCGGCTACGCACGAGTATTGTGTCGCCTGCCATAATGGTGAAGTTGAGGCGGTCTTCGCTTGTGAGATCGGGGTTGCGGACATACAATATATCGTTACCACGTTTTACCCAAGAGTTTGTATCGATAGTAAAAGTAACGCTATCTTCAATAGTTTGATCATTTGTTGTCTCCCAAAGCAGCATAGCCGGAACAGGTGCTCCGGAGGAGAATTTTCCATTTATCAGATCCTGACCCATGTGCCAAGTCTGGGTGTTGGTGAAATCAGAGTAGTCGGCATAAGTTCTTCCCAAGTTGGAGCCTTCGCTGGAAACGAACAGGCAGCGTCTGCTTATTGGGGCAGTCATTTGGAACATCGACGATGCCACACCGCCGCCATTGCCCTGCCAAATAACCTGAGCTGTCGTGTTAACATCACCACTGTCGGAAGCGTTGCGCGATTGGATGAACGGCATGGAATTATCTTGTGCACCGCCAAGTACGGAAGCATCGTTAGAGATTGCCACGCTATAGAACTGTGTAGTATTAAGTCCTTTATTATGCATTGTGTACGAGCTACCAGCATTGGTTGTGCTAAACACACCGCCATCAGTAGCCATATAGAACGTGTTGCCGTCAGTTGAATAATTGGGGAAAACAATATTATGAATACCGGAATGAACAAAATAAGAGGAAGCATATACCTGACCCATGTAATTGCCTGCATTGAGGTCGCTTTCGGTGTATGCCGATTTTGTCCAAGTGTAGAGAGTTGCTCCGTCGAAACCTTCACCTATCCAAAGAGCGTTACCACCGACAGCAATTTTGCGTGGGTTGTTGGGGAACACTGTTATGGCGTTGTTGTGAGTTCCTTTGTTAGCACGGCTGAACAGCGTAACAGTAGATGTTGTGATTATATTCCAAACTTGTTGGTTGTTGGTAAGATAAACACCCTTGGACAAACCGTTTGTGTCTGCAATAACAGCATAAACGTAATTCTCGTCGGATGGAGCTACTGCGACTTCGATACGTCCAATATTTGTGGTGTCTAAATAGTTTCTCGAAATCTCAATCGGATTTTGAGTGTCGCTAAGAATATTGCCTATTTTGTAGATAGTATTTTTAGTAGTAAAATAGAGCATCATCTTGTTGTAAGACACGTCCAAATCCTTCACATCGCCGGAGAATATTTTTGTGGGACTATTGTTCCAGTCGGCTGCGGATTGGATTTTCCAACGGAACAGACCTGTGTTAGTTGCTGCATAGAAATACAGAACATTGTTGTATTCGGCAGCGGCCAAACGGTTGATGTATGCCCAGTCACCAGTGTTATCGGCAATGGTGTCCGATGCAGGTGCTGTTGCAGGTATTACGCTGTAGTTGTTAGCATCTACAAAACGGTACAAACCTCGGCCAACCGGGGCGGTGATGTTGTTGTTGATGCCGGACACACAGAAGCCTTCGCCTGTACCTATATATAATACTCCGTCGGAAGTTTGAACCATACAAGAGATTGGCAGGGAAACCTCGGTCCCGTTAGGCAGCGTCATGGGAACTCTCTGCCAGTGCTGGCCACCGTCGGTTGTCTTAAACAAACCTCCAGCCACACCGCCTGCATACAATGTCTGGTTGGTGGAATCCTGATTGTCGAAAATCAAGCCCCTGATGCGGCCTGCAACATTGTCAGGACCAATTTCCACGATATCCTCTGTGGCGGACTTGGCGACTTTTGCAACTTTCTCCTTGTCGTTAGAATTGTTGAAAGCTCTTTTGTTGATGCTGAAATTGCCGCTAGTTGCAACAATAGTTCCTGCTGCAAAAACGCAAACAAACATTCCGATAAATAGTTTTTTTACCTTCATAAGATGTTTATAATTAGTTTACTATCTTTTTTTTTCGGTTTTAATACAAAAGGCAAAGATAATATTTTTTTTTCAATTACACACAACTTTTGTCTATTTTTTATTTTTTTACTCACCGAAAGGTCTGATTATCCGCTGTTTTGCTGTTATTTTTTTATTTCGGACTTTTAGCAAATTAACATTTTTTAATAATAACATTATACGAATAGAAGTGCTTTTGGCGTTTTGGGGGTGCATTTAAAATAATCACTTCAAAAAACAAATCAATGGAAGAGACAATCGACATACGGGAACTAAACGAGAAAATCCAAAGCGAAAGCGCTTTTGTGGACATTTTGAATTCTGAGATGCGCAAAAACATCGTTGGGCAGAAACACATGATCGAAAGCCTGATGATCAGCCTTCTGGCTAACGGACACATACTGCTCGAAGGTGTGCCCGGACTTGCCAAGACACTCACCATCACCTCGATGGCGGAGGCCATCCAGGCCAAGTTCAGCCGCATACAGTTCACCCCCGACCTGCTGCCCGCCGACCTTATCGGAACGCTGATTTATAGTCAGAAAAACGAGAGTTTCAACGTGAAGAAAGGTCCCATCTTCTCCAATTTCATCCTTGCCGACGAGATAAACCGCGCCCCGGCCAAAGTGCAGAGCGCGCTGCTGGAGGCCATGCAGGAACGTCAGGTTACCATAGGCGAAAGCACCTACAAGCTTGAGGAGCCGTTCCTCGTGCTCGCCACCCAGAACCCCATAGAGCAGGAAGGCACCTACCCACTGCCCGAAGCCCAGGTGGACCGTTTTATGATGAAAGTGGTGATTTCGTACCCCAAAAAGGAGGAGGAAAAACAGATACTTCACCAGAGTCTGGCCAAAGAGGCGCCGGGAATAAAACCCGTACTGCGTCCCGAGGACATCATACGTGCCCGCTCGGTGGTCCGCGACGTGTATATGGACGAAAAAATCGAGAACTACATCACCGACATCATCTTCGCCACACGTTATCCCGAGGAGTTCAAGCTGGGCAAGCTGAAAGGACTTATCAGCTACGGCGCCTCGCCTCGTGGCTCGATAAACCTCGCCATCGCCGCCAAGGCCTACGCTTTCATCAAACGCCGCGGCTACGTGATTCCCGAAGACATACGCGCCGTCTCGATGGACATACTGCGCCACCGTATCGGACTTACCTACGAGGCCGAAGCCGAAAACATCACCTCGGAAGAGATTATCAACGAGATACTTAACAGCGTCGAAGTGCCCTGATCATAGTTATTACGTTAGTTTTTTCGACAAAAAAGACAGGACTGTAGATAAATGGACAACGAGAAGGATTTATTCAAGCGGGTTCGCAAGATAGAGATCAAGGCGCGCGGACTGTCGCAGCAGATGTTCTCGGGCGAGTACCACAGCGCTTTCCGCGGACGCGGCATGGCTTTCAGCGAGGTGCGCGAGTACCAGTACGGCGACGACGTGCGCAACATCGACTGGAACGTCACCGCTCGTCTGAACCACCCTTACGTGAAGATTTTCGAGGAAGAGCGCGAACTTACGGTGATGCTGCTTATCGACGTGAGCGGTTCCAACAACTTCGGCACGCACGTCAGCCTGAAAAAGGACATGATTGCCGAACTGGCCGCTGTGCTGGCTTTCTCCGCCATTCAGAACAACGACAAGGTGGGGGTGATTTTCTTCAGCAACAAGATAGAGAAATTCATCCCGCCGAAGAAAGGTTCCACGCACATACTCAGGATTATACGCGAGCTTATCACCTTCGAGCCCGAAAACACCGACACCGACATCGCACAAGCGTTGAAATATTTCACCAACGTGATAAAAAAACGCTCCACCACCTTCATTATCAGCGATTTCTACGACCGCAACTTCGACGAGCCTCTGAAAATTGCCGCCAAAAAGCACGACCTTGTGGCACTGCGCATTGCCGACCGCAACGAGCAAAGCCTGCCGCAGATGGGCTTGGTGAATTTCTTCGACCAAGAGAGCCAGAAACGCATCTGCATCGACACCTCCGACGAAAGCGTTCGTAAGGCCTTCGCCAAGGCATACGCCGAACACGAAGAGCAGCTGCAGAACATTTTCACCAAATACGGAATCGACAACACGCTGATACTCACCGACGACGACTACGTGAAACCGCTTATGAAACTATTCAAGATGCGAGGACATAAAATGTAACACCGATGACAAGAATCAAATACATATTGGCCATTTTTTCGTTGTGCGCCTGCGTTGCGGCAAACGCGCAGATAAAGGTTTCGTCGTCGCTCGACACCACCGACATCACCATCGGCGACCACGTACGCCTTACTGTGTCGGCGGAAAACATGGGTGACGGATTCCTCCTCTTCCCTGCGCCAGACGAGATATCGCAAAACGGCATCGAAGTGATAAGCCAGAGTATGGACACCACCCGCGACAACGACGGTAAAATACTGAAAATCACCCAACTCTCAACAATAACATCGTTCACCGAAGGGCACGACACCATCAACCCGCTTGCCGTGCGTTACCAACAGGGCTGCGACTCCGCCAATGCGATATGGACCGAGCCGATGTACCTCATCGTGAACAGCGTGGAGGTGGACACCACACAGGCTATCAAGGACATAGAGGACATCATGAGAGTCCCACTCACTTTCAAGGAGATACTTCCGTGGATACTGCTTGTGCTGGCCATCGCCGCAATAGTGGTGGGTCTGTATTTCTTACGTAAATATCTGAAAAACAAAAAGAAAGATACCCCCGTGGCACCCAAACCCGACATCCCGGCCGACACCCTCGCACTCTCGCAACTCGAAGACCTGCGCACGCAAGGGCTTTGGAAACAAGGCCGCGCCAAGGAATACCACACCAACCTCACCGATATTCTCCGCCAATATCTCTACAACCAATACGACATCGACGCCGCCGAGATGACCTCCGACCAGATTACCGAAGCCTGCTCGGAAAAACAGGACATCAGCGCCGAACAGAACGACAACCTGCGTCAGATTTTGCAGACCGCCGACCTCGTTAAATTCGCCAAAGCCGAGCCGCAGCCGTGGGAACACGACCGCTCGATGAGCCAGTCGGTGGATTTCGTGTCGCAAACCGCCGCAGCCACCAAACAACGTCTGCTACTGATGCAGCAAAAACAAAACGACAAAACCGAATAAGCCATGCTCTCACAGATAACATTCGCCAACCCCAAACTGCTTCTACTGCTGCTGCTCGTGCCCGCCGCAATAGCGTGGTACATCGTAAAATACCGCAAACAGAAACCCGACCTGCATTTCTCCGACATCGGATTTTTTGCCGTGAAGATAAAAAAGACCATGCGGCAACGGCTTGTGCCACTGCTATTCGTGTTGCAGATGATAGCACTCTCCGCCGCCATCATTGCTATGGCGCGACCGCAGTCGAAACTCAGCCGGCAGGAGATGCAGGTGGAGGGCATCGACATAATGCTCACCCTCGACGTGTCGGGCACCATGCTTGCCGAGGATTTCAAGCCCAACCGTCTGAAAGCCGCCAAGAGCGTGGCCAAGGACTTTATCGACGGACGCAAGACCGACCGCATGGGACTGGTGGTATTTGCCGGTGAGGCGTTCACCCAAACCCCTCTCACCATCGACCACGGAGTGCTTCTGAGCCAGCTCAACAAGGTGGAGTACGGCATTGTTGAGGACGGCACTGCCATCGGCGACGGACTGGCCACGGCCATCAACCGCATCAAGGACAGCAAGGCCGTGAGCAAGGTGATAATACTGCTCACCGACGGTGTGAACAACCGCGGAGCCGTGGACCCACAGTCGGCAGCCGAAATTGCCGCACTCTACGGCATACGCCTATATATAATAGGTGTAGGCACCCGCGGCGAAGCCCCCTACCCTTTCAAAGTGCAGACACCCTTCGGCACTCACATACAATACCAGAACATTCCCGTTGAGATAGACGAACCGCTGATGAAAAACATGGCGGAACTAACCGACGGAGGCATGTATTTCCGTGCCACCAACAAGAAATCCCTCGAAGCCATCTTCAAAGAGATAGACCAGATGGAGAAAACAAAAATCGACGTAACGCAATACAACCAGACCAAGGACGAGCACCTGCCGTTTTTGATAACGGCTGTAGCGGCCCTCGCACTTCAGATACTGCTAAGTCTCACATATTTTAAAACAACTCCATAAACCTCTGCAACTATGATACATTTCGAACATCCCATACTTCTATACTTGCTGCTGATAATTCCGGCGTTGCTGGTTTTGTACATATATATACGCATTCGTCGTCGCAAAAGGGCGCTTGCCTTTGCCGAAAGCAGCATGTACAACCACCTTACCCCCGATGTCTCCAATATCAAGTCGCACACCAAATTCGGCATACTTCTGGCAGCCCTTGCCTTGCTGATAATAGCCATGGCCAACCCGCAGATGGGTTCGAAGATGGTGAAAGGCGAACGCGCTGGCATCGACGTGGCAATTGCCTTGGACATCTCCAACAGCATGCTGGCCGAGGACGTGCAGCCCAACCGTCTGGAGCGTGCCAAAAAGAGCGTCTCCGACCTTATCGCGCAGTTCACCAACGACCGCGTGGCACTAATAATCTTCGCCGGAAAGGCCTACACACAGCTGCCCCTCACGAGCGACTACGGCGCAGCCAAAATGTTCCTCGATGCAGTGAGCACCGATATGATTGAATATCAGGGCACTGCCATAGGCGAAGCTATATCCAAATGTATGGAAACTTTCGGCTACGGCAACGAGGACATACCGTGGGAGAAAAACAAAAGCCGCACGATAATAATAATTTCCGACGGCGAGGACCACGAGGACAACGCCGTGGAGATGGCCAAAATGGCTTACGCCGAAGGCATTGTGGTGAACACCATCGGAATGGGAACTCCCAACGGCGTGCCGATACCGCAATACTCGCGCGGCACAAGGCTAGGCTACAAAAAGGACCGCGACGGCAACCCCGTAACCACACGTCTCAACGAACAGATGCTGCAACAGATAGCACAAGCCGGCAACGGCACTTTCGTACCGGCCAACAATATCACCGCCGGAATTGAGGAGATAATGGACCGCATAAGCAAGCTCGACAAAAAGAACTACGGCGAACAGATGTTTTCCGAATACGAAAGCAAATTCCAATACCCGCTGATTTTCGCCATACTGCTGATATTAATCGACCTGCTTATTTTCGAACGAAGAAACAAAGTACTGAACTACAAAAATATTTTCGGCAAAAGCCCCGACAACAGATAACATTAACACGATGAAACACGCAATATATATACTTGTAACGCTTTTGGTTGTTTGCGGTGCTATGCAGGCACAGGACTACCGCAAGTCGGCACGCAAAGGCAACAGCCTGTACAAAGAGAAGAAATACAGCGAGGCCGAGATTGCCTACCGCCGCTCGCTGGTTCAGGACAGCACTTTCTACAAAGCCCAGTACAACCTCGGCAACGCCATGTACCGCCAAAAACGCTACACCGAAGCAAAGAAATACTACGCCAAAGCCGCCGAATCGCCGGAGATAGACGAGAAAGAAAAAAGCGCCGCCCTGCACAACATGGGCAACTGCGCACTGCAGGAGGGACTTGGCAAACGCGACACAGCCCCCGACCAAGCCATCAAATCGTATCAGGAGGCTGTGGAGGCCTACAAAAACTCGCTGCGAGTGTCGGACAAGAACAACAACACAAAATACAACCTCGCCATGGCCCAGCAGCTGCTGAAACAAGAGATGCAAAACCAGCAGAACCAACAAAACCAAAACCAGCAAAACCAGAACCAACAACAGAAACAGCAGCAACAGAAACAAGACAAAAAAGACAACCAGCAGCAGCAACAGCAAAACCAAGACAAACAAAATCAGGACAAGCAAAAACAACAGCAGCAACAGCAACAGAACAAAGACCAGCAGAAAAAGAAAGCCGATGCCGAACGCATGCTCGAAGCCCTGAAAAACAAAGAGAAAAACACACTAGAGAAACAGAAAGTAAAAATCCCCTCCGGCGGCAGAGTGGAAAAAGACTGGTAATTTCGAGTTCGGAATTCGGAGTTCGGAATTTGACGGATTGGACTTAGAAGAACGTCATGTGAGAAAACAAATGAGATCACTTCTTAATTGATTTATACGCAATATCTTAATAATGAAAATCAACATTAATAAAGGTATTTCAATTGGAGTAGTGATAGCAACAATAGCATTTTCGCTGATTTTTGTCTTTGCAACAACATTTTATAATCCTTTAGTATGCGAAAGTTGTAAAAATATCATATTAATCTCTTATACAATATATTTTGCAATTGTCTTCGGATACTGGATATTCTTCATTATCAATAAATTGGCGCACTGTTTTGAGAAATGGGGCATTATGCTACTATTGGGAGCAGTTCTATTTTTTATTATACCCGCACTCTCAGGTCAAGGTTTACTACTCGAAAAAGGAATGAGTATTCTGGTTTTAAACATGATTGTTTGGAGCATTTACTACATAATACAAAAAGACGCTCGAGTACTAATACTAATTTGTGGGATAATGGTAATAATATTGGCTTTACCTTATTGTGAAATACTATGGGACTGACTCACTGTGACCGTCCTTCCGTTATGCCCCGATAAAGAAAATCAATTCGGTTGCCACACAAAAACTTTCTTTCCCACATAAGAAATCCAGATAAATTTCGTTATCTTTGCACGACTGAACAGCTACATATACCAACAACTTAAAACACTTTGACATAGAGCGTTATGAACATTCTTAAAACAAAGAAATACCAAAATATCACCAGCAGGGCACTGTGTTGGGTCCTGATGCTTGTAATATCGGTGGCGGCCTTGGCGCAAAACCCGCGACTGTCGGTTACCGCTCCCCGCACCGTCGGCGTAGGGCAACGGTTCTCGGTACAGTTCAAGGTAAACGCCGAGCCGTCGAATTTCAAAGCGCCTTCGTTCAAAGGTCTGAACTACCTCGGGGGACCTTTCCAGTCGCACAGCTCAAGCATGCGCAACATCAACGGACAAACTACAATGTCTGTCGATGTTTCGTACACCTACAACCTCTCCGCCACAAGCGAAGGTCAATACACCATCGGCTCCGCCTCCTGCGTAGTTGACGGAAAGACCATCAGCAGCGACCCAGTAACCATCACCGTGGAAAAATCGGCCGGCAACCAGCAACAAGCACGGCAGCAGCAAAACGCAGGACAACAACAGCAGCAACAACCTCAACAGCAGAATGCCAACATTTCCGACAAATCGCTGTTTGTCAGGGCAATAGCCAACAAATCGTCCGCCTACCAAGGCGAGGAAGTAATTGTTACCTACCGTTTGTACACCCAGCTTCAGGTACGGCAGTTCCAGATAGACAAACTGCCGAGCAACAAAGGGTTCTGGAGCGAGGACCTCACCGACGAGTCCTCTAACCCGCAGCAGCGTCAGGAGACATTCAACGGGCAGAACTACGCCTGCTACGACATACGCAAAATAGCCCTGTTCCCGCAGGAGACCGGCACCCTAACCCTCTCGCCGATAACCACCGAGGTATCGGCAATTGTGCAGGTGCAGAACAACCGCCGACAGTCGGGCAACATTTTCGACATTTTCTTCGACGACCCCTTCTTCGGAGGCAGCTCCTATCAGGCGGTGAACAAGAAAATCAAGTCCAACTCGCTGACCATCAACGTCAAGCCACTGCCAAGCGAGCCGGAAGGCTATTACGGAGCCTGCGGCGATTTCTCCGTGAAAAGCAGCGTGGACACCAAGCAGCTCAAGGCCAACGAAGCCCTCACCTACACCCTCACCATCTCGGGCAAGGGCAACATAATGCTTATCGACAATGTGGACATCCAGTTCCCGCCCTCGTTCGAAGTTTACGAGCCAAAGGTGAACTCAAACGTCAAACGCACCTCGGCGGGAGTTTCGGGCAGCAAGACCTTCGAGTGGATACTGATACCGCGCAGCGAGGGCAAATACACCATCCCCGCCGCCAAGCTCGTATATTTCAATCCGCAAAGCAAGACTTTTGTAACCAAGACCACCGGCAGTTTCGACATCGATGTGGCCAAAGGCGACGGCACCTCGTCGAACGGCGGCGCTACAGCCAAAAACAACGTCAAACTGCTTAACAACGACATCGAATACATAAAAACCAGCGACCCGTCGTTGCAGAAAACCGGACACTCGTTCTTCGGAACGCCGTTGTTCTGGATTCTGTTACTGTTGCCGATATTGCTGGCCGTGGCAGCTGTATTGGTTTTCCGCAAAGTAAGGAAAGACAACGCCGACCTTGGTGCCGTGCGTCTGCGCAAAGCCACCAAACAGGCCAAGAAACGTCTGCGCAAAGCCGAGAAATTCCTCACCGACAACGACGACGAGCGTTTCTACGTCGAAATCTACCAAGCCATCTGGGGCTACGTGTCCGACAAGTTCACCATACCCACATCGCAGCTGTCGTCGGAGACCATTCAGGAGACCCTCGAGAGCCGCAACGTGGCACCACAGGTTGTGCAAACCATTATGCAGACCATCAACGATGTGGATTTCGCACGTTTCGCCCCTGGCGACAGCGCCTCGAAAAAACAAGCCATCTACAATCAGGCTTTGCAAATGATTCTTGACCTCGAAAACCAATTGAAATAGACTATGTTACACACAATGAAACATATCACGGCCCTTGCCGCCCTGCTGCTGGCACTTTCGGCGAACCTCTTTGCCGGAACCAACGAGGAACTCTTCAACCAAGCCAACGACCTATACAAAAGCGGCAACTACCCGCAGAGCATCGAGCTGTACAACCAGATACTCGACGCCGGTTACGAATCGGCGACACTCTACTACAACCTCGGCAACGCCGAATTCCGCAACGGCAGCCTCGGACGGGCAATACTCAACTACGAGCGCGCCTATCGTCTTTCGCCGAACGACAACGACATCGTAAACAACCTCGAATTCGCCCGCAGCAAAACCACCGACAACATCAACGAGATGCCGTCGTTTTTCCTTTCCGAATGGGCAAACAGTATAGTGGGACTGTTTTCGGTCAACGGCTGGGCTGTAACCTGCATAATACTGATGCTCATTGTTTGTGGGGTGTGGGCGTTTTTCTTCATTGCAAAATCATACAGCGCAAAAAAAACTTCGTTCTTTGCAGCGCTTACGCTGACCGTTGTTCTTGCTGTGGCATTTATTAGCCTCTGCGCCAGCAACAACCGCGCCAACAATCACAACGAGGCCATAATTATGCTGCCCGCTGTTTCGGTGAAAACCTCTCCCGACTACGACGCCGCCGACAAATTTCTACTGCACGAAGGCACCAAAGTGGAAGTGGAGGACGCCATCAGCGAATGGACAAAGATAAAACTCTCCGACGGCAACACCGGCTGGACCGAGAACTCCAACTTAGAAACCATTTAGCCGATGCCCAAGCCGAGAACGATAGTCCTGCTTTTCGCCCTGCTCCTTGCAAGCTCGTCGATGGCCCAAAACCCCGACACTTACGTGGACGAGGAAGAATGCGGCTGCGACCTCTATTTCATCGACGGTATACAAAAGACCTACAAAGACGGCAAGTTCGGTTTCAAACGCTACGACGGCAAAATCCTCACCCCCAACAAATACATCGAGACCGACCGTTTCCAGAACGGCTACTGCAAGGTGTGGCTCGATGTGAGCAAATGCGGCCTCATCGACTCCACCGGACGTGAGGTGATACCCTGCCAGTACGAGGACCTGGACTATTTCAGCTGCGGACTGGCACGCTTCCAGCAGAACTCCCGTTTCGGATTCCTCGACACCGCCGACAAGGTTGTGATACCCGCCACCTACGTCGCAGCCTCCGCTTTCTTTGAAGACCGTGCCGTGGTGGCGATAATCACCGACAGCAACGGCACAATGGCCTACGGCTTTATCGACAAACAGAACAATATGGTGGTTCCGACCATCTACGATTATGCCATGCCGTTCACCGAGGGCGTTGCCGTGGTGAAAGCCTACGAACGCTACGGTTTCATCGACCACCAAGGAAAAGAGGTGTTGCCTATAAAATACGAGCTGCTCGGACAGATGCAGGACGGCTTCACCTTTGCCGTATTCAACGGCGACGCCGCACTTATCGGCAAGGACCTTAAACCCGTAACACCTTTTATCTACGAAGATATGCAACGTGTGAGCGAGGGAATGTGCGCAGTGAAGAAAGACGGACTCTGGGGATTTGTCAACACCAAAGGCAAGACCGTTGTGCCGTGCCAATACGATGAGGTGACGAGTTTCAAGGAGGGGCTGGCGATGGTTATAGAGAAAGGACGTTACGGCATCATCAACAAAAAAGGGCGCATTGTGCTGCCAGTGGAATATGGTGCCGCCAACATGCGTTCCAACGCCTACGTGCTACGCGACGGACTTGCTCTGGTGGAGAAGGACGGCCGTTTCGGATTCGTCAACGCCAAAGGCAAGATTGTGGTGCCGCTCATCTACACCAACGCATACCCTTTCAGCGAAGGGCTGGCCGCAGTGCGCGACGGAGTGTGGTGGGGATATATCGACACCACGGGCAAGATGGTGATACCCGCCAAATACGAGTCGGCTTCGTATTTCGACAACGGCCGCGCCGAAGTGGTGCTCAATGGTGTGATACACAACATCGACAAAACCGGAAAATGTGTGAAAAACTGCAAAAAACTGAGATAAATGGCTGATACCGCTGAACATAAAGGAATTGTAACCGAAGTTACCGACGACATAGTGCGGGTAAAGATAGAATCGATTTCGGCATGCGCCGCGTGCCACGCCAAAACGATGTGCTCGCTGTCCGACAAAACCGACAAATTCATCGACGTGAAACGCTCGAAACTGCACAAGGAATACCACGTTGGCGACGAAGTTACGGTGAACGCCTCGTCGGGCAAAGGCCTGCTGGCGGTGGTTTTTGGGTATGTAATTCCTGCCATCGTGGCAATAGCCGCCATCGCAATATGCATGGCACTGGGTGCCAACGAGCTTGTGTCGTCGCTGGTGGCCATAGCATTGGTGGCGGTTTATTATTTCGTGCTTTACCTGCTACGCGACATACTGAACAAAAAGTTCGTTTTCACTATCGAGGAATAACCTTTTACAACGCTTGAACACAAAAAAAAGGAGGCGCCGTAGTGCCTCCTTTTTCTCTTATAGCTGGTTATTTTCAGCTCTTTATTTTACCAAGCCGTAGTTTTCCGGATGTTCAGTGTCTATCATGTTTCCGGGGATATGTTTTCCTTCCACATCGGCGACGATTTTCTTATAAGTGTCCCAGTCGCGGTCTTTCAGACCAATGCCAACGAAATAAAGGGATGTGCGGTTTTGTTCCTTGATGCCGTTTTTGCCCATTTTTTCGGAATAAAGTTTTACAGCGGCGTCGTAGGTAGCCTCATCGTCGAAGAAATACCAAGTACGGCATTTTTCTTTCCATTCGTCGATTTTGCCATCGGCCTTGAAACCTTCTATAATAAGGTACTGACGGGCGGCGTTGATTTTCAGGTCGCAGAAACCAAGGTCGGAGCCTTCGTATTTGATAACCACGCGTTTGTTCTCCTCAGTTTTTCCCACAGCGTCGGCCTCGTTTATTGCCTCACCTTCGGCAACTGCTTCCGACTCGCTCTCGTTTTCGTTGTTTTCCGTTACTTGGGCGGCATTGTCGTCGGCTGTAGCCTCTGTCTCGTTGTTAGCGTTGCCACCTCCGCAAGCCGTTACTATCGCAAGACTTGCCATGCACATCAGTGCCATAAAAACCTTTTTCATTTTCGTTATTTTTTTAATATTAAACAATTTGCATTTTTCACTTTTATTAAAAGGGACATCAATTTTGGACAAGACGCACACTTAGATTGTGGCAAAAACTACTGCTGTATATCCCAACGCTGTCCGAAACGAAGTAGTAATCCCACGCGTAGTCGTCGTGGTCGATTGTAGAAGACCAATAGAATCCCAGTTCGCCCACTCTGCGCAAATCGCCAACACAGTCGATATAGCCTGCGGCAGGCAGGAAAATGGAGTTGCCGTTTGAACCCTCTATATCGAAACCTTTCTTGGCGGAGTTCCACACCCAAGTGCACTCGTGCTTTAGTTCTTGCAGCTGGGCTTTTGTCGGCAGCGAAGTGCCAAATTTTTCCATAGCCGACTCGTAATTATAAAAGCCGTTCTCATTTGCGGATTTCCATTTTGTGTGGCTTGTCAGGTCCAAATCCACAAATTCAACAGGTTCATTTCCCTCGTTGGATTCTTTTCCAGGGTTTTCTTCGTCACAACTTGCCATCAGGCCGATTGTAGCAAATGCTGCCGTGCACATCAGTGCCAAAAAATAATTTTTCATTGTAGGTTATTTTTTATGTTATTATTTATAATTATTCATTATTTTTTTTCAATTTTGCGAAAATATTGTCTGCTATGGCATTTGCGTCGGGCGAGATTTTTAGGCGATAGACCAAAAACGCCCCCGCACAGCCAATAATCAGCGTGCGGTAGATTCCGTCGGCAATGGCGTTGGGAATTACGGGCAGCAGATAATCGACACCGATACCTCCTAAAAGTATCAGCACCATATACATATGCCGCAGTGTGAATGGATGTATCTTCAGTTTCCAATACACAAACAACGTAAGTATCACTGCCACAAAAACGTATGTGACAATCTTGGCCACCGCGCCGCCAGTCATATCCATAACGGGCAGCAGGAAATAGTTGCCTAAAATTCCCAACAGCGAAAGCAGCAACAAAAACGGCAGATAATATATATAGTACTTGGAAAGTTGCAACACGTACAAATTGAACATAAATGTGATGTTGACCAGATTGGCCAGAGCTATGAATACCATCACATCGCGGCCCTCGGCGTACTTGTCACCGTTCGGCATTATCTCGAAAATGTTGAAACGGTTTATGTAGATAAGCAGGAATATCGCCGAACCTATAAGCAACAGATTGATTGACACTTTCTTAAGCAGCTGCGACAGAGCCGCACGGTCTTCGTTTTTAATGGCCTCCGAGGCTATGGGCTGCGCTATGGCGAAGAGCGACCGCGATGGTATCTCCACAATCACGCCCATAAACAACGCCACACGGTAGATGCCCAGCTTGGCCAGTCCCAGCACGCCCCCCACCATAAAGGTGTCTATCTTTATCATAATAGTGGAGCCGATAACCGCCAGCAACGTGTAGGCCGAGTAGCGTGCAATCTGTCCGCGCAGTTCCGGCGACACATAGCTTATGTCGTGTTTCAACGTAAGTTTGCCTATGCGCGAGATGTAGAACAGGTTTACCAGCATAGCCGCCCCATAAACCATAACCTGCAGGGCTATAAGCCATTGCAGATTTATAAAATGGAATCCGTAAAGGATGAATATGGCCATATTGAGCACCCGTACAAGCACCTCCTGCACAAAGCGCGGCACCACCACACGCATCAGCACGTTGGAATAGGTGGCAAACACCGTTTGGTAGGCAAAGAAAAACGCCAGCGGAAATATCCACCAGAAATAATCGACGAAAAGCGAGGCGTTTTCACTGAAATAGCTGATGATGGAAGATTTGAAAATAATGGCCAGCGAGAAAAACAGGGCGAATCCGATAAGCGGTATCACCAGCAGATAGAAAAAAAATCCGTTGTGGGTGCCGTCTTTTGACTTAAAAAAGGGGAAAAACTTGAATCCCGCCGAGCCTATGCCCATCATGCTGAAGCTGCCCAGCAAGGTGCCGGCCTCCACTATAACGCCGATGAGGCCGTAAACCTCGTTCTCCATCATGGAGGTGACGATGAACAGAGTGTTCACAAAGCCGATAAAAGCACCCAAGTAGCTGAATATCGACCCTTTGATGCTTTGTCGCGCAACTATGCCCATGGCAAAGAGGTTTGTCGGTTTCTTAAGAGAGGCTTCGCAGGTTTAGTTGTTGTTCTCCTGAAGCAGATATTCGACCATTTTGATGAGGTCGGCATCCTTTTTCTCGTCAACATATATGTTGAAACGTGTTTGTGGCGTAAGTTCGAGAATGGTGCGGCCTTCGGAGTCCTTGGACAAGCCTTTGACACAGTCGTTGGCGGCCACCACCTTGTTCTTGCGGTCCACAATAACGAAATTCTCCGTGCCGATTTTGTCGGAGAAGCTGTCGAAATCCTCGTTCGACGACATCTGTTTGCCGTCGCGGAGCATGATGACGGTATTTGAGTTTCCCGATTTGTGGAAATAGGCTATCTCTTTTGTAGAAATGAATTTAGGCACGTCGATGGCAAGTACAAGCACTTTGCGGTCGATAAGCATGCCGTCGCGCCAGTTCTCTTTCACGGAGAGGGTGCCTTTTATCCAGCGTTTCCATTCGCCCACGCGCAAGGCGTTCTCGAACTGTCCCTCTTTGATGCGTTTGCCGTTGGCATATTCGGCCATAGGTCCGTGCAGCAGACCGTCGACATAGTGCATCTCCACATAACCCTCGCGGGTAACGCGGCGTGCGTAGCCATGGCGTTTGTTGTCCTTCCAAGTGAAAATCTCGAGGGTGTCGCCTTCGGGCGAGAAGGTGTAGAACGTGCCCCATTTGACGCCCATACGGTAACGGTTTATCTTAACCAGGGCACCGTCCTCGTTGTAGATATGCCAAACGCTGTCGCGGTTTTTCTGGTTGTAGAAACCGGTGGCCAGCAGGTGGCCTTTTTCGGAATAGACCTCGTGGCTACAGTATTTGCCGTCGGGGGTGAAGGTGTTTTTCATGCGGACAGCCCCGTTTGGGTAGAAATAGGTGAAAACGCCTGTCTCATGGTCGTCCTTGAAGGTGCCTTCGTAGATCTTGCGGTTGTTCTTGTCCACCTTGGTCCACGGGCCCTGGCGGCGTCCCTGTTTGTCAATCTGGTTTTGGGCCACAGCAAAAAGAGGCAGCACCGACAATATCAAAACTATGATTTTCAACTTCATAACGTCTGTATTTATCTTTTATACATTATATAATACAAATTGCAAAGATACATATTTTATCCGACATAAAAAAATTTTTTTGCCCAACGGCAACGCTTTTGACAGATGAAAACCACTGCATTGCAATTTGTTGAATCCACAAAAAGACACTAAAAACCCGATAAAACAACGCAAAAACAACATCAAAAAAAACTATACGCATAAAAAAACGAAATAATTTACCCAATACAAATAATTGATTCATAGAGCATTATGTTTTGAAAACAAAAAAAAAGAAAAAAAAATATGGGTGTAACGTTTTTTTTCGTAATTTTGCAGGCTGAAAATTTACTAACAATAGTATTTTTTCAGAATTAAAAACGAAAATAAAAAGATTTACAAATTAAAAACACAAAAAAATGAAAAAGTATTTTAAAGTATTAGGTCTTGCTTTATTAGCAGCCGGCGCATTCGCCTTCACATCCTGCACCGAAGACGAAGCTGAAGTAGTATTAGCCGATGACGGCGTAAACGTAACATTTGGCGACTACACTTGGACAGCCAAATACATCGACGGTATGACAACCGTAACAACCAGCGGTTTGACAAGCAGAAGATCCTTCTCTTTCTACGCCACTCCGAATTCGACAATCGGATACATCCCCATCACTGTTGGCGGCGAGCAAGTTGGAACAGCTTACGCAACATACCCCATGGTTTACGTTTTCGGAAACGCTAAAGGCACCGACGACCAAGACGAACTGATTATAAATTATCTCGAAAAAGAAGAAAACACTTTCGCTTTTGCTGACGGTGAGGGCGACTACGACCTTTACGGCTGGGAAAATGGCGAAGATATGGAGATATCGGTAAACAATTTCGACAACTCCACTATGAAAATCTCCGGCAAAGTTGAAGGCACCATGTACGAAATCAACGCCGAAGACGAACATACCGGCAACCAGAAACACCTGAAAGTGGTTTACAAAAACGTTGCTCTTGAAGAAGTTGAAAAATAAATAAACAAAAAAAACGAAACAATAACATTTAAATAAATTAAAAATCATGAAAAAGACATTCCGTTTTTTAGGCCTTTCGGCTTTGGTTCTGGGTCTTGCAGTAGCTTGCAACAACAACCAACCCGTAGAAGCCGTTGTTGACAGCGTTGACAGCGTTATTGACGAAGCTATCGAAGATGTAACTATCGACTCCGCTCTCGTTGCTGAAGAGGAACAAGCTCCCGTGGTTGACAACAACAAGAAAACCACCACCACAGCAAAGAAAAACAACACTGGCGTTAAGGCAAACACCGCAGCAAAAGCCACCGAGGCTACAAGTACTGTTGATGTGAACACCAACGAACCTGTTAAAGCTGTTGAAGCCAACACAACCGTTGTTAAGGACAACAACCTTGACAAAAAAGCTACTAAAGCCAGCAAAAAACTGAAAAGATAAGTTATTCTTATCAAAAACGAAAAAGAGCGGATTGAAAAATCCGCTCTTTTTTTATGCCCTGCTCGGCACAATGTAACAGCATTTTCGCCATCTCCGCCACATTTCATTAGGAAAAACGAAAAAAAATACGTAACTTTGTAGGTTATTTCCGTCCGCACAAGACATATGTAAAAAACGGGAACACAAGTGTTTGCATTATGCATATAAACAAACTGAAGATAATAGACAAGTACATACTGCGCAAGTTTCTGGCCACTTTCGCCCTGGCCATAAGCCTTATTATCGTCATTATCATTGTGTTCGACGTGTCGGAGAAACTCGATGACTTTCTTGAAAACCACGCCCCACTGCATCTCATTGTGGTTCAGTACTATCTCAACTTCATCCCCAGTTTCATCAACCTGTTCAGCCCGCTGTTCGTGTTCATTTCGGTGGTGTATTTCACCTCCAAGATGGCGGGACATACGGAGATAATTGCCATTTTGGGCAACGGCATCAGTTTCCGGCAGTTTATCAAACCGTACATAATAGGCTCCGTGATTATAGCTTTTGTGATACTGATTTTGGGCAATTTTGTGATACCGATAAACAACACCTACGTCACCGACTTCGAACGGAAATACATCAAAAACGCCTACAACAACAAATACACCAACATACACATACAATACCGTCCCGGCCACCAGATCTACGCCGAGAGTTTCGACAACCACAACAACCTTGCCATACGTTACACCGAGGAGTTTTTCAACGGCAAGGAGATGGTAAAGAAAGTCACCGCCGACCAGATTTGCTACGACTCGGTGAAAGACCAATGGCGGGCGTTCAACTACTCATGCCGCACCATGGCCGGACTTAAAGAGTCGCTACACCGCACAATAGACACCATGATAACCCTGCCGATACAGCCCAACGAGTTCAACATCAACTACGAGAACGTGGAGACGATGAATTTTTTCAAGCTCCGCGACTTCATCAAACAGGAGGAGATGCGCGGCTCGCACCTTGTGGTCAGCTACCGCATAGAGTACTACCAGCGCCTGCTCAACCCGTTGGCAATCATCATAATGACGTTCATCGGGCTGGCCGTTTCGTCGCGCAAGCAGCGCGGAGGCATGGGACTGCACCTCGCCATAGGCATTGCCATAGCCTTCTTCTTTGTGATTTTCATGAAAGTCACCACGGTGTTCGCCACCAACGGCAGCCTCGGCCCGCTGATGGCCGTACTGCTGCCCATCATAGTCTTCGGCATAGCCGCCTTTGTATTGATAAAGAAATCGCCTAAATAACACGTACTATGAACATTATCAACAAAACGGCATACACTTTTATGAAACGGCGCTACCGCAAGGTGGAACGCTACATGGACGACCCTATAGGTGTGCAACAAAGGGTGTTCGAGGAACTCATCGCCGGCGGACTCGGCACCGAATGGGGCAACAAATACCACTATGGCGACATACGCTCGTGGGAGGATTTCGCACAACAGGTGCCGGTGAACACCTACGCCGACCTCTATCCCTACGTGCAACGCATAATGAAAGGCGAGAACTACCTGCTGTGGAACGAGAAAGTGCGGTGGCTGGCCAAATCGTCGGGGACCACGGGCAAGGCAAGCAAGTTCATACCCGTTACCAAGGCCGCCCTCGAGCAGTGCCACTACAAAGGGGGCAAGGACATGGTGGCCATCTACTGCAACATGTACCCCGACACCCATCTGTTTACCGGCTACAGCCTAGCCCTCGGCGGCAGCCGTCAGGAGAACCCGGACACCAAGCTCTTCTGCGGCGACGTGTCGGCGATACTGATGGACAACCTGCCCGCATGGGCCGAACGGTTCCGCTTCCCGCGCAAGGAGGTGGCCCTGATGAGCGAATGGGAGGCCAAACTCGACGCACTTATCAAATCTACATACAACAAAAACATAGTGAGCCTCTCGGGAGTGCCCTCGTGGATGTCGGTGCTGCTGCAGAAAAGCATAGAATACGCCGGCAAAAACAGCATCTCCGAGATGTGGCCCAAC
>JAEENM010000017.1 GCA_016283745.1 Bacteroidales bacterium
GGTAAGCTGTAAAGGTTTTCTTCATCTTTGTGCCGGTTGTTTTGGGTTTTTCGGGAGTTTTTTCCGCTGGTTTGGCGGCTGCAGTCTTCACCACCTCCGATTTAGGTTTTTCGGGCATGGGTGTTGTTTCATTTTGTTCCGCAACGGCGGCAAACAGATCGGTTTGTGCTCCCTTATTTTTCATATAAAATAAACAGATTCAATTATTTATGTAATACTATAAGTTTCGTTTACGCAATGCCAAAATTAGCACACATTTCGATACGATTTTTTTTAGTTATAAACATTTATTCAACAATTTAGGGTAACTGACTGTCTTACAATCTGGCAAAAAGTTATTCATCTGGGTTGTTGAAAAAAAATGCGGAGACCTGCCAAGGTCTCCGCATATATCTTTGTCGGATTGTAACCGACGGTATATCAATCGTTTATTTCACAATCATTTTCTTTACGGCCACGGTGTTGGAGCCATCCACTATGCGGCAGGCGTAAACTCCGGCGGGCATGCCTTTCACGCTTACGCGCGACTGTTCCGAAGTCATCGGCATTTCGTTCACTACAGCACCCAAAGCGTTAACAATCTGCACTTTGGCGTTGGAAGATAGGTTGGCACCAGTGCAAGTTACTGTCACAAAATCCTTTGCGGGATTGGGATAAAGCTGCAACGAGGCCTGCTCCGCCAAATCTACCGAGGAGCTCTGCACCACAAATTTAACCCAGAAATTGACATTGGGCATATTTATAAAGGGATCGCAAAAGCCAATAACAGCCGAGTAGCCGTTGGGAGTGCCTGGTGCAACATCAAGATTTGCGTGGAATTCGGTATAAACTGTAGATGCGGGCACTGTGAAATTTATTGACCTTCCCACATAGCACTCTCCGGCGCACATTCCCGTAACATTGATGTTGGGGCTGGTGCTGTCGGCAACCATATGAAGGGCAATATCGTGTGTAGAAGTATTTGCAATATCCACCGCAAACGTTATTTCGTCGGCAAGCGGATCTATGTTCACCGTAACGGTGTCGCCGTTGATGGTGTCGTTGTTGTAAATGAATTTCACTTGGGCGTTAGACATGCCCATCACTGCCACTAACGACAGAAAGAATAATACTTTTTTCATATTTTTTACTATTTAATTATTTAATACTTTAGACTTTGCAAAGTTACAATTTTTTTTTCAAAATAGACTTAGTTTGGCTCGGAAATTTTAACATCAAAACACAATTTTTATTATAAACACCATAATCACAATACAATACACAAATTTTATAAATGTCCCCAGCAGGAATCCCACAAACGAACCCAAGGCCGAACGGAAAGCGTTTTTGTTGTTTTTGGCAATCAGTTCGCCAATTAGTGCGCCCAAAAACGGTCCTAACAACAAACCGCCTATGCCTAATGGTCCGATTGTTATCCCCAGCCATGGCAGAACAAAGATGCTGACTATCAGTCCGATGGTGCTGCCCCACATACCCGACTTTGTGCCGTGGAACTTTTTCGTGCCCCAAACAGGCATATAATAGTCGAGCACGGTGATAAGGGCCGCCAGCACGCCCGTAACTATCAAGTACCAGTACGAGAAATCGTTGTCGAGGCAGAGCCAGGCCACCAGAAATCCGATAAAACTGACCGGCGGACCGGGGATGCCGGGAATTATGGCGCCGATTATTCCGATAAGGCCAATTACAATTACTATACCTATTATAATATATGTGCCCATTGCTATGCTGTTTCGTTTTCGTTGTTAGGCGATGCGTCGCTCACGTGCAACTTGTATTTGGCCTGACGCCGTTGCCAACGCTGGCGCGCCATCTCCTGCATATCCACGTTGTTGTCGCGCTCGTCGATAATCTCAAGTCCGAGTATGGTCTCCACAATGTCCTCCACGGTAATCAGTCCCTCCACTCCGCCGTATTCGCTCACCACAAGGGCAATCTGTTCTTTGTTTTTCAGCATCAGCTCCCAAGTCTTCAACAAATTGGAATACTGATAGATATTCATAAACGGGCGTTTGAAGGATTTCACCTGACGTTTCAGCTTTTTGCTGTCGAGTCGGTCGCTGAGGTCGTAGCGCAGCACATATCCGTCGATGTCGTCGGGCGACTTGTCGTAAAGGGGGATGCGCGAGAAATGCAGCACCCGTTTGTCGGCGAGGAACCTGCCCACCGTCTCGTCCTGCTGGCAGGTAACCATCACCGTGCGAGGAGTCATCACGTCGTCAACACGTATATTTCTCAGTTTCAAAAGGTTTTGCAGAATGCGGTTTTCCGATTCTTCGAAAACACCCTCCTTCGCACCCAGATTGGCCAGAGCCGAAATCTCCTCGCGGCTGTAATTCTCCTCCTTGTCCTTTTTGGCGATATGCCTCGTTATCAGCTCCGACAAAACGGTGAAAGGATACATTATTATCGTAAGCACCGTAAGGATTCGCGCCACGTTGAGCGCCAGCGAACGCCAGTATTTGGTGCCAATTGACTTAGGAATTATCTCCGAACAGACAAGGATAAAAATGGTGAGCAGTGCCGACACCACGCCGTAGTACGCCTCGCCGAACACCGCCGTGGCCTGCACACCCACCACCGAAGCGCCAATGGTGTTAGCAATGGTGTTGAGCGACAGTATGGCCGCCAGCGAACGGTCGGAGTGCTCCTTGTGGCGGTGCAGACGATACGCCCCGTGCACCCCGTTCTGTTTCAGCTGCTCGATGTAGGGGAACGTGGTGCTCAGCAGCACCGACTCCATTATCGAACACAGGAACGATACAGCAATGGTCAGGACAAAGGATATTATCAAAAGTATCATTTACAAATAACTATTGTATAACTATATAAAAACGCATAACGACGCTGTTTATTGTTTGGGATGGGAAAAACAACGTTTTAATAATTGTGACGAACTACAGTGAGACGCGCTACAGCACGTCTCTACAAACAACCAACGTTTTTCATCGTTACGCACCCGTTTTGCGGAAACGTCGGGGACTCTCCCCTACGTGCTTGCGGAAATATTTGCCGAAAAACGACTGGTTTGGAAAATTCAACTCATTGGAAATCTGCTGGATGGTGAGGTCGGTGTCGAGCAGCAAACTTTTGGCCTTGGCCACCACAAAACGGTCGATCCACTCACCCGCATGTTTGCCCGACACCTTAAAACAAATCTGCGACAGGTATTTCGGCGTAAGGCCCATCAGTCCGGCGTAATATTTTATGGAACGCTCCTGCGTGTAGTGCTTGCCCACAAGCTGCAGAAAACGCTCAAACATAAAGTCGCGGTTGGTCTTGAACGAGCTGCGACTGATAAAATTCTGGCTGTAGATGTTGAACACCTCGAAAAAAAGTGCCATCATCAGGTTGTTCGACACCTCGCGGTAGAAAAGGTTGTTGGCGTCGCCGGCCTTAAGCAGTATCAGCTGGCCGTACTTAAGAAACATATCGCACTGACTCTCGGTGAGTTGCACGCAAGGATTAGCCTCCACGTAGAGCAGAAAGTTGAAAATGTCGGTAATCTTTGCCAACGACTCATCGACCAATTCGCCAGTGACAAAAAGTATTTTTCCCGTGCAGTCGGGCGAGAATTGTTCCATTTTGAACTTCTGATTTGGCTGGTAAACCAATATCGAACCGCGCTGTATGTCATATTCCTCGTGGTTCAATGTCAGCTTGCAAGTACCTGAAAGACAAAGTACAAAAGCCCACATATCCACCTGCATGATGTTGGCGAACTTATCCATCTGCAAATCGCCCACAACAGCTATTTTATTGGTAATCAGTTCTATATGATTTTGCTCGTTACGTTCGATTATCGCACGTCTAAGTGTTTCTATATCAACAATATTCTGTTCCATTTCCTACTGTCTGTTTTTGACATTTTTTGTTTATTGACACTGACATCCGGCCTCTGACACTTTGGCATTTTTGGTCAAAAGGTCGAAAAAATTGTATATAAACGTAAAAAACGTCGTTCGTAGTATAATTTTTGAAAAAAAAAGACGTAATCTCTTTTTTAAACCAAAAAACAACGGAAATAAACAGATGAAAAAGACCATTGCAGTAATAACCGTACTAACTGCTATGCTTACAGTCACGGCGCAGGAGCGGCTTTCACTCGACTACTGTCGCCAGCAGGCTGTAAAAGCCAACAAGGAGTTGCTTATCTCCAACGAGAAAAAGACGCAAGCCGAAGCCATGCGTCAGATGGCTTTCGACCAGTTTATGCCAAAGCTCACCGCCAACGGCGCTGCGATATGGAGCAGCCGCTCGGTGCAACTTTTGAGCGACCAGCAGCAGAACAACCTCAGCAACATGGGCACCAACCTCACCAACGGTGTTTTGGACCGCATTGGCAACGGCACCATCTCCAACTACATCGCCAACTATCTGGCAAACACCAACTTAGTGCACCACATCAGCGGCCGTATCGACGGTGTGGGACAAAGTCTTGTGGATGACCTCAGCACCGACACCCGTGCCATCTACGCCGGCATGGTTAGCGTAACGCAACCCATTTTTATGGGCGGCAAGCTGATTTCGCTTTACAAGATAGCGTCGGCCAACGCCGAGGTGAAAGACCTTGAATACGAAAAAGCCGTAGAAGACCTTGAAATTCAGGTGGATGAATACTACTGGCGTGTGGTTTCGGTGGAAAACAAATACCGTCTTGCCAAGGACTACTGCAAGCTGCTCGACACCCTTTACCGCAACGTTGGCGAGATGGTCGACGCTGGAGTGGCAACCCGCGGCGACCTGCTTAAAGTTCAGGTGAAGCTGAACGAGGCACAGATGTCGGTCACCAAGGCAGAAAACGGTCTGGCTCTTGCCAAAATGGCATTGGCACAGCTCTGCGGAATGCCAATCAACAGCGACTTTACGGTGGAGGACGCCGACCTCGACAACCTGCCTGTGCTTGCCGACACCGCCATCGACATGGAGCAGGTGTACCAAAATCGCACCGAGATGCAGATGCTGCAACAGGCACAGATAATAGGCAAAGAAGGTGTGAACGTGGCACGCTCCACCTTCATGCCCAACATTGTGGCCAACGGCGGCTACCTAATTTCCAACCCCAACCTGCTCAACGGCTTCGAGAAAGAGTTCGGCGGCATGTTCTACGGCGGCGTAATGGTGAATTTCCCGTTGGCACATCCCACCAGTTTCCACTCGATGAAACTGGCCAAATCGAAACAGCGCGAGGTGGAATACCAGACCGAACAGGCCAAGGAGCTGATAAAGCTGCAGGTGACGCAGATTTCGCAACAGCGCCTCGTGGCGATGAAAAACTACCTGCAGGCCGAGAGCAGCATACAGAGTGCCGAAGAGAACATGCGTCTGGCACAGGCCGCCTTCGACGAGGGAGTGCTCGGTGCCAGCGACCTGATGGGCGCCCAGACAGCTTGGATGAAAGCCTTCTCGGAGAAAATCGACGCAGCCATAGAGTTGAAAATCAACGACCTGTACCTGAACAGGGCTCTTGGCGAAAAACAAACGACAACAACAGAAGAATAACATAAGTAAAATCACAATACGATGAATAGCACAAAAAGAAGAAAAGCCAATTTGTGGCGCGGATTGATAGCCATCGGAATCATTGTTTTCATGGTTATGGCTATCGGAATATTCCTTTACGACAAAGACAAAGATGTGATTTACGGCGAGGCCGAAGCCACCGAATACCGTGTGTCGGGCAAACTGCCGGGACGTATCGAGGAATATTATTTCGAAGAGGGCGACCAAGTGAAGAAAGGCGACACCCTTGTGTTTATCAACAGTCCTGAGATACAGGCCAAACTGGCACAGGCACAGGCCGCCAAGAAAGCCGCTTCGGCGCAGAACGCCAAAGCCCACGCCGGCGCCCGCAAGGAACAGATTGCCGGAGCCTTGGCTCTGTACCAGAAAGCCCAAGTGGGTGTGGACATCACCAAAAAATCGTTCGACCGTGTGCAGTCGCTCTACGAGAAAAACGTGGTGCCGCAACAGAAACGCGACGAGGTGGAAGCCCAGTACAAAGCCGCTTTGGCCACAGCCGACGCCGCCAAGACACAGTACGACATGGCTGTGAACGGAGCCCAGCGCGAGGACATAATGGCAGCGCAGGCCTTGGTGGAACGTGCCGAGGGCGCTGTTTCCGAAGTAACATCCTACCTTGATGAGATCAACCTTGTTTCGCCCGTCGACGGCGAAGTTACGGAACGTTTCCCGAAGGTTGGCGAGCTGATAGGTTCCGGCTCCCCGATAATGAGCATCGTGGATCTGAAAGACATCTGGTTCACCTTCAACGTGCGCGAGGACCAGCTGAAGGACATGACCGTCGGCACGGAAATCGAAGTGCAGGTGCCTGCTTTGGGCGACAAGACCTACAAAGCCAAAGTAACCTTCATGAAAGCCATGATGTCGTACGCCACATGGCGCGCCACCAAGCACACCGCCAAATTCGACGCCAAGACTTTCGAGGTGAAAGCCCGTCCGGTGAAAGAAATCCCCAACCTGCGTCCAGGCATGACAGTGCTTATCGTGAACAAATAACCCACTTCAAAACCTCACATCAACGATGTTCAACAATTTAAAAGAGGTAGCGGTAAGGGAGATACAGCGGGTGTTCCGAAACCCCGTCTATATCATTGCCACCTTTGGCATTATGACGCTGCTGTATGTGTTTTTCTTCACTTTTTTGAGTGAAGGGGCACCGCAGAGTCTGCCCATCGGTGTGGTGGACAACGACCATTCCAACATCTCCCGCCGGCTGATACGCGAGGTGAACACCACGCCCTACGTGGACATCAGCCAGCAGTACACCTCTTTCGAGGAAGCCCGCGACGCCATGCAGCGCGGCAAGATATACGCTTTCTTTGTAATCCCCGAGAATTTCTACGCCGACATCCTTGCCTTCCAGCAACCCAAGATGTCGTTCTACATGAACCAAGCCTACCTGATGGGCGGCTCGCTGTCGATGAAAGAGCTGACAACGATGGCCAACCTCGCCCCTGCCGCCGTGCAGCGCGAGCTTTACCGCGCACGCGGATACAACGACAAAACCATCATGGGGCTGATACAGCCCGTGGTGGTGGACTCGCACCTAATCGGCAACCCGTACCTGAACTACCCCGCCTACCTGCTCACCACGGTGTTCCCCGGACTTCTGGGACTTATCATCCTGCTCATCACCACCTATTCCATCGGTGTGGAGCTGAAAAACAAAACTTCGCGACAGTGGCTGAAAACCGCCGGAAAGTCGTACTGGACCGCCATCATCGGCAAACTGCTCCCCCACACACTGCTATACATCATAATATATATGGTGGGAGTGTACCTGATGTTCTTCGTGTTCCGTTTCCCGATGGAGGGCAGCCTTGCGTTCTATATGCTAGGTGCGGTGATTTTCATCATCTCGATGCAGTGTATCGGGGTGTTTTTCATCGGTGCCATGCCCGTTATCAGCACGGGATTGAGTCTTGCCATACTTTATGGCATACTTGCCGTGACGATGTCGGGATTCACCTACCCGCTGGAATATATGCCGCCTGCCATTCAGGGACTTGCGATATTGTTCCCCATGCGGTCGTTCTACCTCTTTACCATCGACACTGCGATGCTCGGACTGCCGGCCACACACACCGCCAAGTACCTGCTTATGATTGCCGTGTTCATGCTACTGCCTTTGTTCACCACCAAACGTCTGCACAAAGCGCTTATTTACCAAAACTATCCAGCAATTTAAGCTATGAACAAGTATTTACAATCTTTGCAGGATATTTGGTACGTTGCAAGCCTTGAAATTCAACGTATATTCCACGATAAAACGGCGATAATCATTTTCATCATTGCCGGCATTGTGTACCCCATACTCTACAGCTATATCTACAGCGGCGACAACCTTACGGAAGTGCCTGTGGCTGTGGTGGATACCGACAATTCGACGGAAAGCCGACGTTTCGTGCACAAGCTCGACGCCACTCCCGAGGTGGATGTGGCATACCGTTGTGCCAACATGGAAGAAGCTCAGGAACTGTTTGAAAATCACAGAGTTCACGGAGTCCTTTACATTCCCAACGACTACAACGACCGTCTGGCACGCATCGAACAGGCCTATCTGTCGCTTTATTGCGACATGGGCAGTTTCCTCTACTACCGCGCCGTGTATCTGGGCACCAACATGGTGATGCTCGACGAGATGCGCGACATAGAGCTGCGGCGTTTCAGCGCCCTCGGCATGACCGACGGACAGGCTCGGCAGATGCAGCAGCCCGTCATCAACGAGAGTGTGGACCTTTTCTCGCCCACACAGGGTTTCCGCAGTTTCCTGCTGCCTATCTTCCTGATACTAATACTGCACCAGACGCTGTTTTTCGGCGTCACCACCCTCAGCGGCACCGCCTACGAGGACGGCAAGCACTACATCCCGTCGTTTATCAAGAAAAACAGCATATATCGTGTGGTTATCGGCCGCGGACTGGCCTATTTCATCATCTACACCGCCCTTTCGGTGTACTCCATGATGCTGATACCGCACCTGTTCCACCTGCCGCACGTGGGCAGCGTGGGCACACTGCTTGCGCTGATAGTGCCTTTCATACTGGCCACAGCCTTTTTCGCAATGACGTTGGGATCGTTCTTCCGCAGCCGCGAGGCCGCGCTGGTGATGTTCCCAGCCTTCAGCATCATACTGCTGTTTGTGTCGGGAATAGCTTGGCCTTCATCGAACATACCTCTGTTTTGGAAGACATTTTCATATATATTCCCCTCTACCTTTGCAGCACAGGGATACGTTGCCGCCAACACCATGGGTGCCAGCGTGATACAGATTTTCCCGCAGCTGCTGGGACTCTGGATTCAGGCCGGAGTATATTTCCTGTCGTCGTGCGCTCTGCTTCGATGGACAGTGAAAGGCCTTTGAACATCACTTTTTTACATCTACAACACCCTGTCGAAATCTCACGCGACAGGGTTCTTTTTTTGTTCGAAAGAAGCAAAGTTAGCTCAACTTCCGATATTTATATAGTTGTGCATCAATGCGTAAGAGGTGAGGCCGGCGACGGATTTGATGCCGGTCTTTTTGATGATGTTCTTGCGGTGGGTGATGACGGTGTTGAGCGAGATGTTGAGCTGGTCAGCAATTTCTTTGTTCATAAGTCCTTGTGCCACAAGTATCAATATCTCTATCTCGCGTTTCGAAAGGTCGTCGCTCTCCTCGGTCTTACGTGCCTTCGGCTGTGGCTTTTCGGTGATGTCGCGCAGGGTTTTCACCACATGCGACGGGTTGGTGAAGATGTTGAGCACGGTGGAGAATTTCTCCATCACCGCGTTGTCGGCGAGTTGCGTGCAGAAAGCCACGTTTTTAACGTTAGGGAAACGTTGCCGCAAGGCCACGAAATCGGGAAGCTTGTCGGCCGGTACAAGCATCGGATTGATTATCAGCACGTCGGGATTGACGTTGGTCATATAGCTCACCAGATGCTCCACAGAAGCGATGCACGACACAGGGCCGAACAACCCGCTGTCGTTGAGGATTTTACACAAGCCTTCCGCCACTATGCGCGACGGCTCCACCAAAAGGATTTTGGCTTTGTTTGTTGTCATTTGTCGGCTCCTTTCTCCAAAGTCTCGACGTAAGGCACAAGTATCTTGTCCTCAATCGTGGCATGTTTGTTCAAATCGGAGGTCAGCTCCATCAGGTCGAAAATGAGGTCGATGACGTCGTTGTCGGATTTCTTTTCGGGCAGGTATTTGAAAAGTATCAACGCAAGGTCGCTGAGCTTGTCCTCGATGCTCGAGCTGTGCGTCCGCACAAAGTCGTAGATGCTATAGTCGTTGCGGCGTCGGCCCTGCTGCATGTCTGTGATGTAGGGGAACAGGTTGCGTTCCTCGTAGTCGAAATGCTCGGTGATGTCGGCTTTGTAGTCGCTGAAAAAGGTGCGCAAGGCGTTGGCGTAGTTACTGTTCTCGTCACCGATGATGTTGAACATGTGTCGCTCGATATGAGGTATCTGCGTGTCGAGATAGTAGCGGTGCGAGGCGATGAGGAACGGCACGAGGTAACTCATGTCCGTCTCGGCGATGGTCTCGGGATAAGGCGTGTACGACTCGAAAGTGTATGCGTTGCACATAAGCAGGAAGAAATCGGGCGCGAGACCGTTTTTGCGGCACACCTCCCCCACTCTGCGGTCGCCGAAACCCAGCTTGATGCCGAAACGCGGCAAGGTGGGCAGCAGATGGGGATTGGCAATGATAAGGTCGGCCAATTTCATGTCTTCGGTAAAGAGTTTGTGCTTCATATCGGTAACGTTTTTCATCGGTTTGAGGCTACAAAGATACATATTTTTTATGACTTTTGCACGGACACACGTAACAGTTTGTTATTGAACACGAATTATCACGAATTTTCCATTAATTTATCAGTGTCTCCGACATATTTTGGGTGTCAATTTTTATTTTTCGGACACGAATTGCAGGGACTGTTCGGGTTGTCGTTTTTGCGGTCGGGACAAGCGTTGCATTGGCAGTCTTTTCCGCAGCCACAGCCACAGTCCTTGCCGCCGAGACGTCTCCGCACCAGCACCACGGCTGCCACCACCGCAGCAGCGACAATCAATAATGCTATAATTGTTTGTATGTCAATCATTGTAATTTCAATAAATCCGTTTTTTGTTTTTGATTCTCCTGCTCGCCTACGGCTCGCGAGATCTTGTAAATCTTGTTGATTTTTTACGGGGGCTAATAATTCTCCGCTTCGCTATCGAAAGGTTCACTGAACCTTTCTTCACCCCCGCCTGTTGTATTTCGCCCTTTCAGGGCTCTCTGCTGGCTGAGCTTGTCGAAGCCAAACTTTCAACTTTCAATTTTCAACTTTCAACTAAATCAAACCTCCTATCTGGAACACCAGCATCGAGCAGAGCCATGCGAGTAACACCGTGTAAATCAGCGTGAAGAACACCCAGCCCCAGCCGGCTTCGCGTTTGATGGCGGCAAGGGTGGCGATGCAGGGCGCGCTGAGCAACACGAAAATCATAAAGGCATACGCCATCAGCGGCGAATAGATGGGCTTTCCCGCGTCGATACTGCCTTCGGGCCACCGCTGTTCGAGGAGCTTGGCCTGCAACGAGGTCTCGCCCTCCTCCGTCTCGGTGTCGCCCGACTGATACAGCACGCCCAGCGTGGAGACCACTATCTCCTTGGCGGCGATGCCGGTGCAGAGTGCCACGCCGATATGCCAGTCGAAGCCGCAGGGACGAACCACCGGCTCTATCAGATGGCCGAAACGTCCCACAAAGGAGTTCTCGCTGTGCACTGCTGCCTGCAGCTGCGTCAGGGAGTCGATGGCAGCGGTCTTTACATCGGCTGTGAAGATGTCGCTTTCGGGAGTGCTTTCGGTCTGTTCAATCTGTTGTGCCACAGCACGTTCCGCGGCGGAGTTGCGGGGGAAATATTCCAACGCCCAGATGATGATGGAGGCGGCGAGAATTACCGTACCCATTTTTTTCAGGTACTGCGCACTCTTGTCCCACATGTGTATCAGCACGTTACGCAAAGTAGGAACACGGTACGGCGGCAGCTCCATCACGAACTCCTCCGACACGCTGCGGAATACCGTCTTGCTCAGCACTTTGGCGGTAAGCACGGCCACAACTATGCCAATAAGATAAAGGCTCATCATCACCAGACCTTGGTTATGGGGGAAGAAAGTGCCTATAAGTATCAGATACACAGGGAGTCGTGCGGAACACGACATAAACGGGATGGTGAGCACCGTAACCAGACGGTCCTTGCGGTTTTCGAGGGTGCGGGTGGCCATAATCGCCGGCACGGCACAGCCGAAGCCCATAATATAAGGTATAAACGAACGTCCGTGCAGGCCGAACTTGTGGAAAAGCTTGTCCATCATAAAGGCGGCACGAGCCATATAGCCCGTATCTTCCATTATGGAGATGAACAGAAAGAGTATCAGGATGTTAGGCAGGAACGAGATGACCGCTCCCACGCCTCCGATGATGCCGTCCACGATGAGGTCGTTAAGGACGCCTTCGGGCAGCAAGTCGCGCACCACACCGCCGAGCCAGCCCACAAACATGTCGAGCCACTCCTGCGGATAGGCGCCGATGGTGAAGGTGCACTGGAACATCAGCCACATAAACACCAGCAGCACAGGCAGTCCCAGCCAGCGGTTGGTAAGCAGCTCGTCGGCACGAAAAGCCTTCCAGCGTTTGGTGTTGTTTTTGTTCGACACCAGTGTCTGTTTCAGCGCGCCGCGCACAAAGCCGTAGCGGGCGTTACTTATCTGCGTGTCGATGGCCTCTTTGTGGTGTTTCTCCAGATGTTCGCGATGATGTTGGGCGATGTCGAGGATGGCCTTGCCGTTGGGCAGTTCGCCAAGCTCGGCAGTGGTATGTTTCACGTTCTCCAACGCACTGATTGCCAAGTATCTCGAAGGATATTTATTGATAATGTCCTTGTTCTCCTCAATCTCTTTCTTGACGGCGGAGATGGCGTCCTCGATGTCGTTGCCGTAGTTGATATGGATGTGGTGGGTGATGTCTTTCTTGTTCTCGAACACGTCGATGATGGCCTGCAACACTTCGGGGATGCCGGTGCCTTTGGAGGCCGTGGTGGGCACTATCGGGAAACCAAGCATGGTGCTGAAAGTCTTGTAGTCGAACTTGTCGCCGTTGGCCTGAAACTCATCGAACATATTGAGAGCCATCACCATAGGTGTGTTCATGTCGATAAGCTGGGTGGTGAGGAACAGGTTGCGTTCGAGGTTCGACGAATCGACGATGTTCAGAATCAGGTCGTGCTCGTTGCGGCTGAGGTACTCGCGCACGCACAGCTCCTCGGGCGAATATTCGTTTATCGAATAGGTCCCCGGAAGGTCCACCAGACGGATGGTGTAGCCTTTGTGGTAGAAAATGCCCGTTTTGATGTCAACGGTAACGCCGCCGTAGTTGCCCACTTTCTCGTGCAGGCCTGTGGCGTGGTTGAAAAAGGAGGTCTTGCCGCAGTTTGGGTTGCCCACCAGTGCCACGGTGATGGTATGACTCACCTCGCGGATTTTCTCCGACAGCTGTTTGTCGTTATCGTATTCCTCCACGAAAGTTCCGTAAAACTCTTTTTGGTCGGTATTTTGGGTAAGGTCCACCAAATTACTGTCCGTCAGCTCGATAACGTCAATTTTCTGTGCCTCGCTGCGGCGCAACGAAACCCTCGACTGCAGAATCTGGTATTCGATGGGGTCGCTCAGGGGGGCGTTCTTAATCACCGTCAGTGTCTCGCCACGCACAAAGCCCATTTCCATCAGCCGGTGGCGCAGTCCCCCGTGACCGCCAATTTTCACTATCACGCACTTGGAGCCCGTAGGCACATCGGCCAAACGTCTAATTTCGTATTCTCTTTCTTCGCCCATAACGTTTACTATAGTTGTCATTTTGCTAAGAATCAGTTATTAACGTTGTTGTTTGCGATTTATTGTGCAATTTGTTTAATCTGCAAAAATAATGATTCCCGTCATCGCACCGAATAACCATTAATAGCTATTTTTTACGAAAGCACTCACCATTTTTGGTTAGTAATTAGGGGGCAGTATTCAGGGGGCAGTGGGCAGTTTTGAGTTTTGAGTTTGCAGTTGAACGATGCTGTGGGTTCGACAAGCTCACCCACCGCTCGGTGCCGGAGGTCACTGAGCTTGTCGAAGTGTCGAAGGCACATCTTTAAAAAACTCAGTTCACAGTTCTCTGCTCACAGTTCACTAACTAATCACAGTTCACTGATCACAGTTCACTAAAAAAGTGTATATTTGCAAAACGGCAGTGCCTTTCGTTTTTCTGCCTTAACATTGACAATGAGTTAATAATCAAAGTTTTACACCATGAAAGAAATAGTATTGCACAACGCTTTGATAAGCCACAAAATGAGCGTGTTGCGCGACAAGAACACCTCCACCAAGGAATTCCGCGAGATTATCCGCGAACTCTCCAACCTGCTCTGCTACGAGGCTTTCCGCGACGCCGAAACCTACAGCTGCACCGTGGAGACTCCCGTGGCTACCATGCAGGGACAACGTCTCGACACCGACAAATACGTGTTTGTGCCCATACTGCGCGCTGGTCTTGGCATGATCGACGGCGTGTTGCAGGCCATACCCAACGCAACATTCGGTTTTATAGGACTTTACCGCAACGAGGAGACGCTGGAGCCGGTGGAATACTACTTCAAAATGCCTGCCGACATCTCCGACCGCAAGGTGGTCCTTCTCGACCCCATGCTGGCCACAGGCGGCTCGGCAGTGAACGCCATAGGTCAGCTGAAAAAACGCGGGGTGAAGGATATCAAATTCCTCTGCATCGTGGCCTCGCCGCTGGGCTTGGAGACAGTGAAGAACGCCCACCCCGACGTGCAAATTTACACCACCGCCCTCGACGAACGTCTCAACGACCACGGCTACATAGTGCCCGGCCTCGGCGACGCCGGCGACAGGATGTTCCACACGGTTGAATAATTCGGAACTCGGAAGTCGGAATTAGGAATTATAAGCAATAAAAAACGGCGGCCGAGATTATTGAGGCCGCCGTTTTTTGTTTACAGGCAGCAAAACTGCTTCAAATAATTCTCCAAAATCTGCTTTTTCCGTTCTGCACAACCTGCCATCACTGCTTTTGCTTTGGCGATTTCGGCTTCGTAGGATTCGATTTCGGAAACTGCTTTTCGTTGTTCTGCTATTGGAGCAACTTTCACCGACAAACTTTCTATTCGGTCAATTGAAGCACGGTAACTGCGTTTAAAACCTACTTTTTTACCTTCTTCCTCCAACAAGTGAGCCATATATTTGGGCAAAATGTCATCTGTTTTTATTCGCAACACTCCACAATGGTCTGTTGGATAAAACGGTTTATTGGCTGGAATCACATTTACCATCCAATCACCATCTATCCCCCACAGCACAGATTCCTTAGAAAAATCTTCTATCAGAAGTTTGTCTATCATTCCGAATGGTTCAAATACGTTTGCGCTATAAACAGGGATGTCATAATTCGGATTAACTTCCGTGTTAAGTATTCTGCGACCGATAGAAATATCAAAAATATAACTATTTGATAATCTGCAAGTTACCCCCCCCATTTTACTTACAACTTCCAGACGCTCAAACACTTCTGCAATCTTTTTTTTGTATTCCTCTATACTCATTCGGCTGTTGTTGTATTCTTCATCAACTTTTTCACATTCGGAAACAATTTTTTGCTGAATATCGGAAGGCGGAAGAGGAATTTTGACCTCATTGTTTAAGTATGCACTATTCAAACTCTTCCCAAAAGCCTTATTCCCAACATTTTCAAGGTCAATTAATTTGCCATTGAATAATGCGAAAAGATATTCATCTGAGACATATTTTTCTGAATTAGGATTTGTTTCCTTAGGGATTAATGCGGCTATCGCTTCGTTTGTATATAAATCCACACCAGCAATAGCAGTCTTGCCAATGCTGAGTTTGAAACTTAAAAGAGTGGTTCCTTTGGGTATTAGTTTAACATTTGAATTTTTTACTCCTGCATCAGTGATTTTTTCTTTAGTATCTGTAATAACCTGACCTTTCATTTCTGCAATAGAAACCCACAAATTATTACCTGTAAAATATGCAGCATTTTTTCTTGAAGGTGTGCCACCAATCAAAATGTTACAGACACCATCATCTCCACCCAACCTCACCAACGGATACTTGCTCACAATCTCAATCTTCTTGTCGGCAGTCAGTTTGATTGCCTTATTGAAAGTGGTTCGGCTGAAATCCAGCATATCTTGTGTCCGCAGATAGGCATGATATTTCTCTAATGTGTTTGGCAACGAATTTGTTCTGTCATTAAAGGAGTTGCGCACAGCGGCAGCTAATGTGTCATTATCGTATCGGTTACTATCATTGTAAAGCATTCCGCCGGGCTGGTTAATCTGTATGCCTTCCGCGCCTTTACGGTTGCTCCAGTCGTAGCCCAAAAATTTCTTCTGTTCGGCATTGTCAGCAGGTGCAATGATGGTGAGCGTGCTCTGTTTGTAAACCAAGGCAAAACAGGTGAGTTTTTCTCGCTCAACTTCTTTTACCAACTTAAAGAACAATTCCTTCATCTCTTTCTGCTGCTCTGCCTCACCAAGCTTTTTGAATTTATTGTTCTTCTGTTTGTTTGTCACTTCGGTCAGATTGTCGAACCAACTGATATATTGGGCAAAATATTCATTGCTTCCCAATTCATCTTTTGTCGCAGTTTCTTTTGCAAAAGCCCTATACAAATCTTCGGGAGCTCCTATTTTTTGTGTGTAATTTTTAAAGACATCGGCATCTTCCCATTCGTCGGTGAAATTACCTGAAAGAATGGCATTGACAATATCCTTCACCATTTCGCACTTTTTCGGTGGCTCGTTGTATTTTTCAAGGAAAAGCACAACGGTATTCGTACCCGTTGCTCCGAAAGTCTTACTTCCGAACTGTGCAATAGCACGCAAGTAGAAGTTTTGCAAAAGAATTTCACGGGCGGTCATGTAGCTGTTGCTGTCGTTGCTCAATATGGATGATGGAAGAATGACAGCTGCGATACCTTGCGGCTTCAACAATTGGGCTATACGTTCCACAAATAACGTCTCAATCTCGCTGCCATCGTTGCTGATCAGATTGCGGTCCAACAATTCAAAACGGTTGTTTTTCAGTTTCAAATGGGCTTTGAAACCACTTACCGAATAAGGAGGATTGGCCACTAAAACATCAAAAGAATAATTGCGGATTTTTTCTTCCTCATATTGTTCCAATCCGTCACCGAATTTGATATTTCCTTGACCAGCGCCGTTCATATAGAGCGATACTTTCGCCACCCGCGCCAAGCGATAATCCTTTTCCACTCCGTAAATATGATGCTCGCACCATGCGTTTTCACGTATAGCATCGGCATTATCATTTGCTGTAAAATAGGCATTTATCGCTTCCACCGCTTCCGTCAAGAAATGTCCGGCACCGCAAGCATAGTCAATAACTTTCGGGAACGCAAAATTAGCGCCTTTGCGGACAATTTTTTCCATGGGCAGACAATCCCAGATAAAGCGAGTAATGGGCATCGGGGTGAAAAATTGTCCTTCGTTCTGTTTAAAACCTTTGTTGAGCAACTGTTCAAACAAATCGCCAAGAAATTGATGTTTCGATGGATAGACAATCCTATATTTCTGAAACAGCTGCACCACCTCAACCAATATTTTACCATTCTGGAAAAACAGTTCTTCATTGTGCACATCCTTGAAAGCGAAATCGTTATTGCTATAAAATTTCAAAATACGGATGGTCTTTTTCAAATCTTCAATAGCGGCTTTACGGCGATTGTCATTGAATTTTTGTGCAAAGAGGTTTTCGGCATAATCATCCGACACATAGAAAATCTCCTCACCCATAAACTTCTCCATCCCCTCTTTATGAAGCCGTTGCAGACGATCTTGCAGACTTTCGTAGGTGTCAGTGCCAGTTTTATACTGAAACTCAACCACATCATTGTCTGTTTTTTGCGTTTCATCCACCAATTTGCAGATAAACAGAGCCACCAACCGGTTGAAAGCGTTTTCCTTGTCGCTCACATTGTTATGACGTAATATCTCCTCAAAGCGGTTTACAATTTTGTCTTCGGGCTTAAAATCCTCCAAATTCTTCTTTCTTAATGGGGGGACACCTATTTGATACGCTTGCGACTCCTCACCAAAAACAACCCCTTTTTCAAAGATGATTTTGTCGTATGTCTCATCCCAAACATCAAACAAATCCTTTACGGTTTGAGCTTTTTCGTACAGTTTAATAGATTTGTCCTTTGCCGCCAACTTCTTAACATTCTCATCATCAGAGCAATCAATCACATAATTCTCAAATGTCAATTCACCCTCTTTAAAATCAGAAGCGTAGAGAGAAAGCCATTTTGTGGAACGTTCCTGCTGCCAATAGGAGAACAATTGCCCACCGTCCTCTTTTAGGAGTTTCAACGCTTTGGCATGTTCGCCACCTGCTGTTTTACACTCAATGATAAGCAGCATCTGTGATCTGTCTTGATTATAGACGCAAATGTCCGCTTTACCGCCTTTGGCGTCGTGTCCGAGATTCCACCGCTTTTCAAGTTCGATATGTTCAGGGCGATAACCCTTTTCAAGCAACCGATGCACACATTCAAAGACCACAAAATTTTCGGGATGCTCGAAATTGCAAGTCGTGCGGTCGTTTATTGTAAAACCAAGATTTTCGGGGTAATATAATTTTTTGTTTTTGAAATCGGCACTCATTGTGCATGTCCCAAGATTTGGAAAATCCTTTTTGTAAATATCGCCTTGCTTATCAAAGCCAAGGAATTCAAGGACTTTATGGAAGATATCTATTGTTATCATTAGCAATAATTATATGGAAGAGCTCCGCCCCCCACTCCAAAGCCACCATAAGAAAAAGGCGCTCGCCGTTCGTTTTGGTTGCTTATTACTGCTGAATCCGACTGGAAATGGACTGTAAGTATATAAGCACGAAACAGCTCACGCCGAAGCGTGAACTTCCACGTTGCTTATTCTCACTTACAAAATAGTTTTCCAGTCTTTTCAGCAGGAGAATAAGAGCGTAAAGCTCAGATTGTTAATATTTTAGTTTATTACGTTTTTTCTGTTTTTGTATGTTTTGTTTGTGTTTAAAGTGTTATATTTCAGTTTTTTATTATAAAAATTCCCAATGTCCGCCATTTCGTGGGCCTACGTGCTGCACAATATGGCGCATTTCGGCAAGGTAACGCTTGATAGTCAAAGGTTTTACACCTATTTGCTTTGCAATTGCACTAATTGTTATTTTATTATCCTTTTCAATCATTTCCACTATTGCCTTGCGTCTTGCAAATAGAATCTCTAAATAATCATTTTTAGTATCATTGGAAATATTTTTAGTATCATTGGATGAGTTTTTAGTATCATGAGCTACTTTTTTAGGGTCATTTTTAGTATCATCGAATGCGTTTTTAGTATCATGAGTTACTTTTTTAGGGTCATTTTTAGTATCATCAGCTACTTTTTTAGGGTCACTTTTAGTATCATTGGTGTCATTTTTAGGGTCATCGGTTAATTTTTTAGGGTCATTTTTAGTAACATTTTTAGGCTCATTTTTAGTAACATTCATATGCTTAAGACCCTCTTTTTTTACCCGTTTGCTAATACACTCACTTTCAGCCACTAACAACTCGTTTTTAGGCTCATTTTTAGTAACATTTTTAGGCTCATTTTTGGTGACATTTTTGGTGACATTTTTAGGGTCACCACCATTTAAGACAGGAATTGTAAGCCTGATAAAATGTTGCAAAAACGAATACGATTCCCTGCCGTATTTACGCAGGATGACAGGCATACCCGAGCCCAGAGCCTCAACCATCTCCACATCTCGGAAGACCCGCATCAGTTCCTTATTGCGCGGCAGACTTACGCCACTGAAAAATTCGTCCTCCGACAAGCCCATAGGGATTGTACCATACGAAGTTATCTCCAACCTGTCGGAGAAAATCTCGAATTTCGGCGGCACCTCATTGGTGTAGTCGTTGTGGACAATGGCATTTATCACCGCCTCGCGCACCGCCAGTCTGTCCCACATAGGTTTATCCTCGCGGAATTTCTCGGTTTTCCGTGTAAAGACATAGTTTTCGGTGTTCAGTTTGTCCAAAACCAAATCCGTGGCTTTCAGCAGACTGCAGTAGCCGTATTCATTGTTGGAAATCAAATCGATACGGTCGGTGCCGGAATATTTGGCAACTTTAATAGAAACATTGTTCTCGTCGGCCAACAGAAAAGCCACATAGTTGTAACGTCCGTCGTTGGTAAGCAGGTCCAAAGTCTGTTCAAAAGAGCTGTTCAGCATCAAGCCCTTCGATTCGTAATAGATGTGCAACTGGCGGAAAGTGAGTTTCTGGCGTGGCGAAGGGATGTTTCTCAACGAATTGCGCACCCTGTGGGCGAAGAGGTCTTCAATCATCGCCGTAGGCATCGGCTCTGAAGCTGTGCCTATTCGGATGTAACAGCCCCGGGCGCTCATACCGTATTTCGTCTTATAGTACGGTTTTTCCGTTCCCGACGCCAAGAAAATCTTTACAACATCCACACCGTCAATATTTTCCACAAGTACATCGAACAAACCCATAGGCGAAGGCGACACGTTGGTACGTATTCTATCCTTTATTTTCAGGACAACAGCGTCGATATCATCCACACCGACGGGCTTTCCGTTGCCATCCACGCCGATATAAATAATGCCGCCTTCACGATAGTTCAAGAAAGCTATAACCTCTTTCTCTATGTCAAGGTCGTCGGTAAACTGCCGTTTGAATTCTATGCGGTTTGTCTCTGTCATCACAAATGTCCTATGTTACAAATTAAGCGCAAAGCTCAGATTGTTAATATTTTAGTTTATTACGTCTTTTTTCTGTTTTGGTATGTTTAATTTGTGTTTAAAGCGTTATATTTCAGTTGTTTATTTTACAACTAATTGGGCAATCACCGATTGCCCAATTAGTTAGCCTTTGTTCTAAATCCACTCGCCACCCTTCCATCAAGGCGAATATTTATTCGCCGCTACAATTCCAAAATCCCAAATCCGAAATCAAAATCATTTCCAAATTCCGAAATAGGCGAATATTTATTCGCCGCTACAATTACTAATTACTAACTACTAATTATCGAACCGGGTGATCTTCGTGGAATTTCTCCAGACGCACTTTCAGGTCGGGGAACTGTTCGCGGAGCACTAGAGCCACGCAAGCGCGTATGCCCTGTTTATGGCTGCCGGTGATGTCCAGTGCTATGGCGCTTATGCCGTACTGTATCAGTTCGTTGAGCAGCTCCACACCGTCCATGTTCGGGTAGCAGAAAGTGAAATAGAAGCCGTCGCCGATATCCTCGCCCATATCCTTGTCGTAAACGATATAGAAACCGTTGTCGGTGAACATTTTCTTCATTATGTGGGCTTTTTCGCCATATTCCTTGATATCTTTAACGAAGTTGAAAGTGCCGTCGTTGGCGCCTTTAAGCATGGCTGCCATGGCATACTGCACGCTGTGTGCGGTGCCGGAGCTGAGGCAATAAAGGGTGCCGAAAATAAGGGCGCGTCCCAGCTGTGTCTGGCTGTAGTAGCGGGCCAGGTCGGGACATTCCATGTTGAACAGCGTTGGGCTGCAGATCATCATGGCTATACGCTCGCCGGCGTAGCTGAAACTCTTGGAGCCGGAAATCATAAGCACGTAGCGGTCGGTGTATTTGGCCACTGTGGGTTGGAACGGGGTCTTGCCGGGAACGCTGTAGTCCTTACGGAAATCCATCAGGAAATAGGCATCGTCCTCGAGCACCACCACACCGTATTTGTTGGCCATCTCGCCGATGATACGCAGCTCGTGGTCGGTGAAACAGAACCATGCGGGGTTGTTGGGACTGCTGTAGATAAGGCATGCCACGTCGCCGTCCTTAAGTTCCTCTTCCAGCTTGTCGCGAAGCTTGTCGCCGCGGTATTCGTACACGTCGAAAGTCTTCATGGGGATGCCCAGCACGCGGCACTGCTGTTTCTGCACGGGGAAACCGGGGTCGATAAACAGAACTTTGGTTTTGTTTTTGTCGTAGCGTGTAAGTGTGAGGAACGAGGCGAAACCGGCCTGCATGGAGCCTACCGTGGGTACGCAGCAGTCGGGAGTGACGTCGATGTCGAGGAAATTCTTGACAAAACGTGCGGCCTCTTTCTTGAAATCGGCGGTGCCGTAGATTTCGGGGTAGATACTTGCCACGCCGTTGCGCAGGGCTTCGATCTGAGCCTCAACGCCCACCTGCGGAGCCGGCAGTCCGGGGATGCCCATCTCCATCTTCACGTAACGGATGCCCGTCTCCGCTTCGATGTCCTGAATCATCTTGCGCATCTCGCGTATCGACGCGCGTCCGGGGTTGGCTATCTTGTTTTCCTTTGCAATTTTTGCTATCGTTTCTTTGCTAATGGGTATTTGTGTCATGATATTATTTTGGTGTTGTTAATTTTTCTAGTGAACTGTGAACAGTGATCTGTGAACTGATTTAGTGATTTGAAAAGTTACTGAATACTGAATACTGAATACTGACAACTAATCACTGATTAAAGTCTTTCATTTTGTTGAGGTTGATTGGGCTGATTTCGCGGACGAGGTTGTACACCTGTTTTTTCTCTTCCTGCGGCGCGGGGGTGAAGATGCTCACTATCTCGGAGATTTTCACGTCCATAAACATTGTTACGCACAAAAGGTTGGTGCGTTTTTTGTTGGTCTGCTGCACCAGCTGCAGTGCTTGGATGATGTTCTTGCGCGCCTCGGTCTGGTCCTTGGTCATCATGTCGAGTCCCAAGCGGTGGTAGTAGTAGTAGGCTTGTCGCAGAGTGGCATAGTTGGGGTTGGTGTGGTTTTCCATCCACCAGTAGCGTGCTTTCTGTCCGTCGGTGGTTTTCCAGCCTTTGTATCCCGATTTGTTGGAGGTCTGCACTATGGTCTGTGCCATCTCGAAGAAAGGCTCGCCGCCTTGCAGACCGTAGGAGTCGAAAGTAATTCCAAGCATCACGTAAAGGTAATAGCCCAAGGTCATGGAAAGGTTGCTGTAGAAAGTGTTGGGGTCGAATTCGAGGGGCTGGCTTTCGTTGAACGAGAATTGGAAATCGGGTTCCACAAAGTTCATTATACCGGTGGTGTAGTTGGAGTTGTACACCGGGCGGCGCAACTGCACGCTCAGCTGTCCGCCGAAGTCGGTCAGGGATGTTTGTTCGCTAATAATTAGGCTGATGTTACACTCAAGTTTTTCGTACTGCTCAAATTCGACGTTGGTCCATTTGCGGTTGTTCACAAATTCCTCGATGGCCTGTTTCATCGTTTCGAACACTTTTTTCTCGTTGGTCTGCACCTGTTGCGCGTTTACGCTAACGCTACAACGGAATTCCTGCGCACGCAAGGAAAATGCCAGCGCCAATGCCATTATTGCCAAAAGGAGAGTGCGTCTCATGTCGGGTTGTTACATCGTTTTAATGTCTGTTATTTGCTATAACTCAATTTTGTTTATTATATTGTGTGAAAGAAAATATTTTTGGAAAAGGAAGTGTTATTTTTCACAAACATCGTCTGTGCGTAATAAAAAAAGGTTGCGGATGCCAAGTTCCACAACCTTTTATTCAATTCACATCATGATATTCGATGCGTCCTTTTATTTCTTGCGACCGGCACGTTTTTCTTTACATTTGTTGCAAGCCGCTTCGGTCTTTTCGCGCAGCTCTTTGGCCTGTTCATCGGTGAGTATCTGTCGTGTTAGCAGACGGCAGCGGTAGAGTTCCATGTCCATAGCCACACGCAGCTGGGCACGACGTTCGATAAGTGGCAGCAGCTCATCGGAATGGTCTCCTTCGAGCCTTATTATGGTGTTGATGGAGTCGCGGAGTTTCCATTGTTGCTGGCGGAAGGCGGTCATCTTCTCTTTTGTCTCTTTCGAGAGTTCGTGCAGTTTCTCGCGTTGTTCGTCGTTGAGGTCGCCTACGAAATCGGTGATTTCGCTCTCCAAGTCATTGTTGTTACAGCGCCAGCATTTCAGCGTCTTACCGCATTTGGGACATTTGGCAACTTTTTGGTGTTTTCCGTGACGTTGTTCTTTCTTGGGTCTTTTGCCGTTGCCGGGATTGTCTTGAGCCGATACTGCCGGAATAGCAAACAGCATAGTAATGCAGAGTAATGAAGCTAAAAATTTTCTCATGACGGTAAATAATTATTCTTCAATGTTATTCATAAAATATTCCATGGCTTCGAGGTCGTCGTGGTCGGTTTGTGTGGCGAAACTGCCGTTGGTGCTGCTGCACACATCGCCAATCATTTCGACAATAGCCTGATTTTCGCGTTGTTCCATCCTGTCGCTGTTGAACAGGAAAGCGTTCACGATAAGTGCGGCTACGCAAGCTGCGGCGGCGCCTATCCATACCTTGCGGCGGAACGAATGACGTTTCGCAGCGGCTTTTTCTGCGTTTTCGATGCGCGACATCACTGCAAATTCCATCTTGGCGTCGATGTTTTCTATTTGCGGTTGGGCTTTGAGCAGCGCCAGAGTTTTGAAATAGCAGTCCACTTTTTTCTGGCATTCGGCGCAGTGTTCGAGGTGTTGCTGTGCTTCGGCCGGCAGCAGGTCGTCCTTGCTGTTTGTCCACAGTTGTGTAAAAGTCTTGCAGTCCATTTTCAGTCCTTTCAGTTATTGTTCGTCAATCATTTTTTTCAAATTCTGTTTTGCCCTGAATATCAGCGACTCTGTCTTTGCCAGCGAGATATTCATCGTTTCGGCAATTTCTTTGTACGAGAGCTCTTCGTAATAGAACAGCGTGAGGGCGGTACGTTGCTCGTATTTCAGCTGTGCTATGGCTTTGAGCAGCTCGTTCTGGCGGTCGTCGTTCACTATGTTGTCTTCGGCGGAGTGTTGGTGCAGCTGGGCGTTGGTGTTTTCGGTGTAATCGCTCATCCGCTGTATGCGACCAAGTTTTTTCAGTTTTTTGGCCACCGTGTTCACCGTTATGCGGTAAACGTAGGTGCTCAGTTTCGACCCGAAACGGAAACGGGGCAGCGAGAGATACAGTTCCACAAGGACCTCCTGCACCACTTCCTCTACCTCCAGTTTTTCGCCGGCCAGCTTGTAGCTGAGGTTGGCAATGGCAGTGCTGAAATGGCTGACAATCTCGCTATAGCGCTGCTTGTCGCCGTCCAGAATTGCCTGCACAAGCTCTTGCTCGTCGGTGATATTCGTAGTCGGGTTCATTATTAGTACTTCGTTTTGCTAAAAACTTTTATTATCAGTCATCATTTTCGTCCACCACGGTGGTTTTCATTGCGTCCTGACGGCCTTTGCGCAGCACTTTTTGTATCTGCTGACGCACTATGGAGTAGGTGTCGGTGTTCTCGAACTGTTTGGCGTAGCCGTTTTTCTTCTTGTCGAGACGGATCTTCAGCTTGGCGTGGTCGAGGTCGTTGAGGTCGCCTTTGTAATTAACAAGCAGTTTCACCAGCAACGGCCATTTGAGCACCACAAACTTGTAGTCGAAGGTCATGTCGGCGTACTGCGTGCCGAGGATGCCCACCTTGTAACGGTCCATCGAGAATATGAACGGGAAGAAGTTTATTACTTTGTTTTTCATCACAAACTCCAGCGACAGGCTGTCGATAAGGTTGCGGTCCTTGTCCTTGAACAACAGCAGTTTGGAGATTTTGCGGAAGGTCTCGTTGTCCAACACCACAAGGCTGTCGCCGCGCACGAGGCACGAGGCGTTGATGGACGGTATGTCGATGTCGAAATTGGAGTTGAGCTTGCCCAACGCCATGATGTCGGTGGAGATAAGTCCTTCGAACGAGCGCAACATCGGGAAAAGGGTGTCTATTTCAGGCACTTGCGTTATCAGCTTGGTGATGTTCAGCTTGTCCACCTTGAGGTCGGCGGAGATGTCGGCACCTTTTTTGTTCGCTGCTTTGTAGAACAGCGTCGTTTGCACATTGCCGAGTTCCGAATTGAAAGTCAGGTCGTTGAGGATGATATAGCAGTTGCGCACGTCAACCTCGCCCTTTACGTTGAGCAGCCGCGCCTTGTCGTAGCGCACCTCTTTGAGGTTGGTGTGCAGGGTGATGTCGAAATTGTCGGGCACCACAATAATCTCGCTTTTCACGCTGTCGGTTGGGACGCTCTCCGCCACAGTGCTGTCGGGCTGCGACGATTTCAGCAGGTTCATCAGGTCGCTGGCCTTGAGCAGACGCGAGCTGAGGTTCAAATCGGCCTCCCATTTTGCCCGTCCGAGCAACGAGCGCCGCAGATGTTTCACCATTCCGGAAAGGACAAGGTCGGTCTTTCTTACAATAACGCTCAACTCGTTGATTTTCAAATTTCTGCCATCGAGGGCAAGATCGGCAAGGGCGATGTTTGCCGGATAGTTCATGTCGGGCGTGAGCACTTTGGCCGACGCCAGTCGCACTTTGGTGTTCACATCCCAATATGTGAGGAAAGTCTGCACCATGTCGGCGGAGTCGCCGAGGGTAGTGTCGGTTTCGAGGCTGGCAAGCAGGTGGTCGATGGTCTGGTCGGTGTTCAGCTCGAGGAAACGTTTGCCACGGATAAGCCGGCGGTTGGCGGTGTCGCGCGGAGCAGTGCTGTCGCGATGGGCTTTCATCCTCGCCAACGGACGCAGATTCAGTTCTATGTCGGCACGCATCAGGTCGGACGAGATGCTGTCGTACATCACGTTGGTCTGGTCGGCGCCGAGTCCGAAGGTCACCAACGGCGATGCGGGATTGTTCTTCGAAGGCTGCATGGCGATGTCCACAATCGTCTTACGGCTTATGTAGTCAATGTCTTCGAGGAGTATCAGGTTGGGACTGGTGAGGTCGATACGGGCAACGGTGGCTGTAACACGTTTCTCCCTTTCGGGAGCCATCTGCGCGGCAAATCTAAGATGCGGCACCCTGCCTTTCGCCAGATCGCAGTAAAGCAGCTTCACCGAGTCGAGGTCGGCATCGATGTCGAAAAGCGCCTTGCCTCCCACCTTCGGCGCAGCGACGTTGGTTTTCAGCAGCAGGTCGCCGTGCTTGAAACGTGCAAAGAGGGTGTCGTCGAGCGAGGCGAACGAAAAACGGTCGAGCCCCACCTTGGCAGTGGCTTTTATGCGTTCCAGATTCATATTGGTGACACTGCTAAGCAACGTGTTGAAATCCAAGTCGATATTGGCGTGGCCCTTAGCCGACATGCCTTTGGGCAGCACCGGAAAATGGTGCAAGGTCTTTTCCACGTTGGCATTGACTTTTGCCTTGCCATCCACATGCGGGTCGCCGAGCAGGTTGTTGATGGCGGCTTTCACGTTGGCCGAAAGGAAATCGGTGCGCAACGACAGCTGGTCGATGTTGGCGCGCGACAGACAGTTGCTGGTGAGGTCAACAAAAGCGTCGGCAACGAGGTGTATATCCTTGATATCGAAGCCCAAAGGCTTGTAGTCGAGGTAGGCGTTGTCCAAAAACAGCGACGCTTTGATTTCGGGGAACGAAGTCTTTGAATATGTGCCGGTTACACAGGCGTCAACGTCGAGTTTACCTTTCACATCCACTTGGCTAAGTATAGGCAAGTAGGAAATGGGCACCAGCTGCATGAGCAGGTCCAGGGCGGGAATCTGGCCGTCGAGCCAGAGGTCCATATCTATGGCCGAAGTGTCGGGCAAGGTTACAAAACCGTTCAAACGGAAACGGTTGTCGTTTACGTAAAGACTAGCCGAGTCGAGGTCGAAACGTGTGGCGTCGAGATTGGCCAACAGCTTGGTTTCCACCCCGATAGCCAAATCGCTGGCTAGCTGCACGCTGTCGGTGCGTATGTCGATGCCCTCGAAATCGGCGGAGAGGTCGGCGGCGGCTTTCATCTGGTAGAAATCGCCCGAAAGCGACAGCCGCAGACGGTCGAACGAGGCAAGCATCTTGCTTTGGCAGTCCTCGTAAACCACCGACTTGGTGTTGAAAGATATCTTTCTCACGTTCAGCGAGTTCACATAATCTTCAAGCACAAACTCCGACGTTGTGGTGTCGGGCTCCGAAGGCAGGGTGATGTCCCAGTTGGCTTTGCCCTCCGGCGACACGTAGGCGTAGGCCGTAACGCCGTCGAAAGAGATTTCTTCGATGTCGATATCTTTGGATTTCAGATATTTAATAGGGTCGAGCTGGATGCGGCACGACTGGAAGGCCAACAGGCTGTCGCGCTGGCGGTTGTAGTCGGGGGCATCGTCGGCAAGGGCGTGGGAGACGATGCTGCCGCTGTCGAGGGTGAGGTAGAAATCGGGGAAGGTGGAGAGGAAGGTGATGTCCACCTTCTCGAACTGCACGTCGGCGTTGAGATATTTGTCGGCGTAGGTGTTCACCACTTTGGTGACCTTTTCGGGAGTGAAGACCACATACAGAGCCACGCCCACGGCAATGAGCACGAGCAGGATGAGCGACAGCAGGGTTATCAGAGTGATTTTCACCACCCTGCGCGCCACACTTTTCTTCTTTTTGGGCTTCTGTTCCTTGCCAACAGTTTCTTCCATTACCTATTGTTTATCCATTATCTTGCTTTCCGCAACAGTGCATTCAATACATATTGCATATTTTCAATGCTTTACGCAAAAACATTAATTTTTGTCGCAATGCAAATATAACGATTTTTCTTGAAATTCGGATTTCGGATTTCGGAATTCGGATTTTTGGGGGGTGGATTATTGGATTTCTGTTTTTCTGATGTCCACAAAAAAAGAGACGCACGACAAAAAAAGAGACGCACGTCCGTGCGTCTCTACTTATAAATTATAAATTCTTATTTCTTAATTAACTTGCGTGTGGCCACCACAGTGCCGTTCTTGCGCACCTGTACGAAATACATTCCTTTGGCAAGACCTTGCAGACCGATGGTCTGTGTTCCTTCGGTGGCGGCGACGCGTTTCACCTGTTTGCCGTAGATGTCGAGCACGCAGATTTCGTCGGCTTCGATGCCATTGAGCTGGACAAAGACTTTGTCGCCGGATGGGTTGGGATACAGCACCACGTCGGCACGCTCGGCTTGGGCTCCGATGCTGACCGGGGCGGCGAAAGAATACACATTGGAAAAGAAGGAGGTATCGCCGTTAGCGACGGAGGTGTCGCACAAAGCCCGTAAACGGAAATAATAAGACGCTCCCGGCTGCAGGCCGGCCAAACGACAGCCGTGCAGGGTGGGATTCTGCTGTGTCGGCGCTATATAGTTGGCGTTCGTCGTACTGATAAAGAACGTACGTGGAAAACTGAACGACGAGTTCGTGCTGCATTCCAACAGCCACATCGAAGCGGAACCAATCTCTTCCCACATAACTTGCACAACGCCTTGTGACGAAGTGGCAATCACCGACAAGTTTAGAGGAAACGGGCATGTGGCAGTGCGGATGTTTATGTTATCGACAGCTGCCGGCGGCGGGAAAGCAGTGGTGCTCGAGAAATTGGTCCAGCCAAAAACAAGATAGTAGGTGCCGGTGGCGGCCACGGACAAATTGCCGACAGCCACGTTCTGCCAGTTGCTTTGCTGATTCAAAATATTGCCCACGGGATAAGAGGGGTCTATCGGGAACCATCCACTGGGATAACCCATGGTTTGGAAACCGACCGACGAGCCCGCAGCGCCGTTGAACCGGGTGGCGGGGACAAGGTATGCCCGCATAAAGTGTTCGTTGGTGTAGCCTTGCGCCTTCCAGTCGTAAGAGATATCGTACAAACCGGCAGTCAGGGCTATCTGCCGATATGCCCATGTATAACTCGGCAAGGTGGCATCGTAGGTGTTCGACACGCCACTGTCGCAGGAGATGTAAAGACTGTACCGTCCGCCGTTGTTGGTGGCGGTGTCCACAAACCATTTGTTTGGCTGGCTGCCGTTAACAAACACCCACTGGGAGCGTTCCGCAGCGCTTTCGAAACTGCAGGAGTATGGCACGATGGCTATACCCCCTTGGGCACTGACTCCTAAGGCGTAGCTTGCAAAAACAGCTATCGCAACAGCAAATATCATCAATCGTTTGTTCATGTCTATTTTGTTTTGAGGTACTTCTAATTTTACGAACTACGCCTTTGTTTCTTATTTGACAATTTTTTCCCGATTATGTTACAAAAAAAGAGACGCGCCATGATTCTTAACGGTTATCTTTCTTCTCCTATAAAACGTAAAGAAAAAGAGACGCACGTCAGCGTATTAATTATCAACTGTTATTTTCACCCTATAAAAAAGAGACGCACGACCGTGCGTCTCTGCAATTACCAATTATTAATTCTCAACTCTTACTTCTTAACTAATTTGCGTGTGGCCACCACAGTGCCGTTCTTGCGCACCTGCACGAAATAGATGCCGCGTGCGAAATCCTGCACTCCGATGCTGTTGGCGCCTTGCGAGGCTGCAACGCGTTTCACCTGTTTGCCATAGATGTCGAACAGGCAGATTTCGTCGGCTTCGGTGCCGTTGAGCTCAACCACGAAACGGTCGCTGGCGGGGTTGGGATAGAGCGCCACGTCGGCACGCTCGGTTTGGGCTATGCCCTGCTGCGAGGTGTAGATACAGCCGTTGTTGTGCAGGTACCATGTCTGGTCGGCGGGCTGGACAATCGCAAAATGGGTGCGGTTGGCGGCCAGCACATTGGCGGGACCGGCAAGGATTCGGCGTCCTTCGTAATAATCGGGGCTGATGGTATAGAAATCGTAGTTTATCGGATACACCTTGGCAGCCAGAGGAGCGGTCATCACTTCGGGGGTGTTGATCACACCAGTCCTGTCCATGAAAATGCATGCGCTTGTGTCCATACTGAAATTGGGACCCATGGTAAGTCCGCCGTAGAACACGAAAAACAGTCCTGCCAAGTTTGCCGTTCTCGCATTGAGGGGGCCGATTATCTCATCATAATCGTCGTCATCGAGAGCCACCCGGTTATTGGTCACCGAACCGCTTTTCAGAACAACAGAACCCATCTCGAAAGCCGACAATTCGGTGCTTGTGTTGCCCGAAACGGTGGAATTCTCGAAATAGAACGAAGAGCCTCTGAACAGGGAGCCGCCGATAACGTTGTTGGAAACGGTAGTGTTGACCATACGTACCTTGTAGCTGTCATAAATCTCGTTTCCGATGGAGTCGTTGACAAACTCGCAGTTGTTCATTGCCAAACTGTCGCATTCGAATAAAGAGGCGTCGTAAACCGTGTTGCGCACCTTGAGGTTGTTCACTTCGATAACGCCGCCGTTTACAGCCAAGAATTCTTCCGCGGTACGGTTAACAACAGAGTCGATGACGAAATACAGGGTGTCGCCGTTTTTGCCGAACACCAGATTGCCGTTAACACGTATGCATTGGCTCCAGCCGGTGATTTCGGGATACAGACGGATATTCTTGCCGTAGGGGTAAATTTCGAAATAACGGCCGAGGGTGACGCTCGATGTGAAACGGTAGTTCTCGGTAAGATACACACGAGCCTTGGCCGTGGTGTATCCCACAGCGTCGAGGGTGCGCTTTGCCGTTGCCGGAGTGAGGCCGTTGCTGTCGTCGTTTCCGTTCAAGGCATCGACATAATACACAGGGATGTCGGTGTCGGTTCTGGTGAAGAACCTATAAATGCCGGTGTCCTCGGCGCTGTTGCTGGTGGCAACTATATAATAGGTCGACGAAGGATTGACCGACAAGTATTTTTCGCCGTAGCTGTAATTGTAGAAGGATAAGATGGTGTTTTTGTTGGAGTCGAGGAGGAAGAAATAGCTGGAATTATCGAACTGGACATTTTCCGCTGTGAACTGGAGAAATTTGTCGGTGGCCGATGTGCTGAAACGGTATCCCCTTGCGTGGGTAAGGCCGTTGGGACTTTTGGCGCCTTTGGCATTCTTAAGGTAATATACGCCCATGGATCCCGAAAGCAGGTATGGGTCGGTGCTGTTGATGGAATCGACAATGGTGTCGCCGATGTTGACGTTGCGATAGCTGAGGGTGGCGAATGTTGCCGCGTTGATGGTTCCGGAGGTGACGGTGAAGGGATGTCCGAGGGTGGTATCGAGTTCCCAGTCATCGTTGGAGACAACCACAAAACGGTAGGTGGCAGCCTGTTGTGCCGGTATGATAATATTACGCGTGTTGCCATAGCCGCTCATAAGGTTGTTGTTGCTGTCGATGATAAGAAGCATGCGTTCTCTCGTGTCAATCTGCAGCATCACGTTGTCGGCGGGAAGGTTCATCGAATATCCCTTGGCATACAACATTCCTCCGCCTAATATCTTGATTACCTGTCCGCCGTTGCTCAGCGAGTCGGTAAACGGACGTCCGAAAGTCTTAGGCTCGTATGCCAGCGTGCTAAAGTCGCCGAAACTGCAGGTGTCGAACACAAGCCTGTACGAAAGCGGCGACGATACGAGACCTTGGTTGTAGTTGCAGGCAAGCAGATGGTAGGTGCCCGAAGGCAACTGCCAGATGATACGGCTGCCGTTTTGTGAGCCGCCCCAGTCGTCGTTGGACGTCAACACGTTGTAGCTGCTGTCGAGCAAGTACAGGTAGCAGTCCCAGCCGCCCGAGAGCATCTTGATGTTCATCATCTCTGTCGAGGAGAGTGTGAAAGTGTAGCCTTTTGCAGCCGAGCCCTCGCGGATGTCCTTCAACAGCTTGCAAGCCGAGGTAAGGGTGTCGGAAAGGGTGTCCGGCAAGGTCGAAAGGGTGATGGTGCTATAGCTCAAGTCGCGGGCATACGACGAGTCGCTGGCACTTTGCGCCTTTACGGAGACTATCCCCACAAGGCACATAATTGCGAAAAATGATAGTAACTTCTTCATTTTGAATATGTTTTGGTTAATAATTCTTTGTTTTACGTCGTGCAAATATAATATTTATTTTGATTTGTTTGGAAATTTTTAACGTTTTTGCGTTTTTACCAACCACAACCAACAAAAAAAAGAGACGCACGTCCGTGCGTCTCTACAATTATAAATTATTAATTATCAATCCTTAACCAACTTTCGTGTGGCAACGATGGTGTCTGCCTTGCGCACCTGCACGAAATAGATTCCTTTGGCAAGACCTTGCAGGCCGATGGTGTGCGTGCCTTCGGTAGCGGCGATGCGTTTCACCTGCTTGCCGTAGATGTCTAATACGCAGATTTCGTCGGCTTCGGTGCCGTCGAGCTGCACGTAGAACCTGTCGCTGGCGGGGTTGGGATAGATATTCACCCTACCCTCCTGCGCCTGGGCTATGCCCGCATGCTCATCGGAGGTGTAGATACGTCCGTCGCTGTGAAGATACCAAGTCTGGTCGATTGGCTGCACCAAGAGGAAATGGCTGTAGTTGGATGCCACGGCGGAACCGTCGAGCAACTGGCGGCCTTCGCTGTATGCGGGACGCGAAACATATGTGGAACCATCCACATTCATCGGGAACAGACGTGCGGCCACAGGTGCCGTGATGTTCTCGTCAACGATTATCACCGAAAGAGTGTCGAGGAACACGTATGCGTTTGTGTCTATCGAGAAACCTGCTCCCCAGTGGCATTTAGCACCGAATAGCAAAGCGATTCCTCCAAAGTTTGATGTGTCGCAGCCCATCATATCGGCCATTTCTGCAGCATATTCGCCGTATGTTGTATTGCCACGCATTCTGCCGCTTATGAGATAGGCTTCGCTTTGGGGGTCGTACAATTCTATGGGTTCGCCGCACATATTGCTGTCGATAACGGTGTTCTCCAGTGTCAATTTGGTAGCGTAACACATTGTGTATCCAATGATATTGTTGTTTATGGTGATGTTCTCCAATTTCAAATTATTGCTGCAGAATATCGTACGGGCTATGCTGTCGTTGGTAAATTCGGAGTTGCGTACAATAAGATTAGAGACATTAACAAAATAATCGGGCCATACTGAGTTGCGCATTTTCAGATTGTTGATTTCCACATTCTCGCACGCACCGATGAAATATTCGGAATATTGCTCAGGCAACGAGTCGATCAAGAAATAGAGGCTGTCGCCCTCTTTGCCGAGAATAAGGGTGATTCCGTACTGCAATACGTTGTAACTCATTACCTTAGCGCGTTTACCCAAAATAAATTCGCCGTCATCCAAGTTGGGTTTGAGCTTGATATTTTTCCCGTAGGGATATATCTCGTTATAGAGGCCTAATCCCACATAATCGGTAAACTCGTAGTCCTCGGTGAGGTAGATACGTGCCACACCCTCGTCGCTGCGGTAGATGGCTTCGTCGAGGGTTTTAAGGGCAGCGGCGGGAGTGAGTCCGGAGCTGTCGTCGTCGCCGTTGATGGCATCAACATAATAGACATTGGCTATGTCCTGCTCGGCTTTTGTAACGAACTTGTACGAGCCGGTTGCATCGTATTTGTTGGCCATTATAGCCAGATTGTACGTGGTGGACGGTGCCACTCTATAGTAAAGTTCCGTATAGTCGGTGGAAGACAGGACATTGTAGTTGGCGTCGAGCAAAACGGCCGTTGTGCCCCTCGGCACATTGACATCAAATGTGTTGTAATCTATATAGTTGGCGTTTGCCGGAGTCTGGAAACGGTATCCCTTCACATAGTAAAGTCCGCCGCTCGGGTTCACTTTGTCCACAATCATATTGTTGCTGTTATCGGAAACAATCAGCGGGTCGGTGGCCACAAGCGAATCGGCTATCGTGTCGCCGACGTTGATATTGCGGTAGTTAAGAGTGGCGTAGGTAACCATCCTTACGGTATCGGTTGTGATGGTGAAGAGGCGTGAGAGTGTGGTGTCGCCGTCATACACCAACGAAGACATTACAACCAAGCGGTACATCCCGGCATGAGGCAGCTGTGTTACGCACGAATTGTTGTTAGACAAATAGAACGGTTGTGGATTGTAGTTGCTGTCGAGAACCAGAGCAAAACGGTAATAGTTGTCGAGAGACACCCTAAAGTTGCACTGGGGAGCCTGGAAGGTGTAGCCTTTGGCGTGATTGGCGTAGATGCCCGACATCGGCTCCATAAGGATTTGGCTGTTGGCACCCAAACTGTCGGTAATGGGTGCGGTCAGCGTGGCGGCCGTGTAGTTCAGCCCACGGAAATCGACTGCCGACAAAGCGTCCAAACTCAGGTAATAAGTTTCATCTATCGACGTCCAAGAATCACTGTATTGTGTGGCGATGACGTAATACCTGCCTTGGGGCAAGTTCCTAATAACACAGCTTCCCTCGTCCACATGGCCATTCCAGTCGTCGTTGTAGGCTAGAATATTGAAATTGCTGTCGAGCAGATAGATGTAAGTGTCGAAATCGTCAGAAGGGTTGCAGTACATGTGGATATTCAACACTGTGCTCGTCTGCACTGCAAAAGTGTAGCCTTTGGCCCACGCACCCTCGCGGACGTCCTTCAGTATCTTGCAGTCGGGGCTGTCGGAATCAAGGGTGTCTGTAATGACTACCGGCAGATTGCTGATGTCGATTGTGTCGTAATGCAGGTTGCGCACATACGACGAATCGCTGGCACTTTGAGCCTTTACGGAGACTATCCCCACAAGGCACACAATTGCGAAAAATGATAATAACTTCTTCATTTTGAATATGTTTTAATTAATACTATCTTGTTATTACATCGTGCAAATATAATGTTTTTTTTGTTTTGAGTGGAAAACTTTAACATTTGAAGGGTGAAGAATATTCCAGTGGCAGTTTCGATAGCCGCAGGCGGAGAACAATCACCCCTGTTTTGTCGGCATGACAATTGCACAAATAATATATGCAGGAATCCCCATGCCGCTCCCCATTCCAATAAACACCCACAACAATCTTACTAAGAGTGGGTCAATATTGAAATATTCGGCTATGCCACGGCACACGCCGAAGAGCACACGCCCCTCTCTTATTTTATATACCTTTTTATATGATGACATAAGTACCCATCATCGATTGAATCACCTACCCAAAGCCGAAACGATTGGATAAGTATGGAACATGTATTTGTAAGTTCCTATTTGTCTGAACACTTTACCACCTTGCAATTTCACAATCTGGTCGTCATAAAAAACCTTTGTTGTATCAAACAAGACCACCTCCAAACCATAATAATATCCAATTTCATCCTTACCTCTGGCAATTGCAACGCCATCCTCCAAAACACTACTCACTTTAAAACTTTTGTTTGAAAGCACATCACCTGGTTCGTCAAAAAAATTAGCTTCGCGCATAAACTGCGATGTGGATTTATTCATATCGGTATCAAACGAGTCGTTTTCACCGCCATATTCTCCATCGATGAGTGTTACGACAGGGACTGTTTTAAGCATCCCATTATTTGCCTTATACTTATATGTACCAACTTGGCGAAAGCATTTTCCATTTGGAACTGAAACAATTTGATTGTCATAGTATGAGTTACCATTTTCATCATAAATCAAATAAACAGTCATACCAAACGGACTTTCGTTAGCCAATGCTACCCCGTCACCAAGAACTTGAAACACCTCCAGTTCACTCACATTAACAACCTCTCCTGGCTCATCGAAAAAGTTTATACCATTATTTTTATTCATAACACTGCCAATAACAAGCAGTGCAACTATCGTCAAGACAACACCCGACAAAATTCCCAAAATAAAAACCCATATTTTTTTCATCTTTTAATAATTTTGATTAGTATTTAATTTTTTATTGTTTTTTACAAATCCTCACCGCTGGATTCGTTATATTTGTTGTCGTAATATAGCACAATACCATATTGCCCATACAATTCAGTTATCATAAACCAAACAGATTTTTTTCCACACTTTTTCTCCAACCAATCAATAGCCAAAGAATATTGCAGGACAAGCATTTCTTCCTCCGTCATACTCTGGATTTCTTCTTGAGTATAACGGGAGTATGTCTTTTGTTGAGCAAAAGCGGCAATGCCTGTGGTGTCTTTGTCTGCTTCTGACATCTGATAGAAACTTGCTTCAAAGCGTTTGTTATTAACCGTCATTTCATACGAGATTTTCACATCATCATCTATCGTAAAGTTCCCAAGCATATCCGCAGGAGCATATTTCCCGTTTTCCATAAACTGCCTAACCAAACTATTGAAACGTATTTTTATACTTGCTTCGTTTGAATAATTCGCATCAAGAACTACAATCCTATAAACCTTGTTGCGGTTTGTAACCACGCTTATATACGAATCTCGACCGTTGAACTCGCCTTCCAAACGGTCCAACTTAGCGTTGTATTTAAAACCTTTGGCTTTGAGTTTCTGTATCATAGCCGTTTTGGTGCCGTCGATAGGTATGCCCATAAACTTTGTTATGTCTTTCTTCTGCGCCTGTACTCCCACGGCCAGCGCCATTGCTAAACCCAATAATAAAATCCTGATTTTCATATTATTATATATTTAAAAACTTATCCTTATAGTAGCTCCAATGGCATACGACTTGCTGTCGGTTGTTATGTCGTTGAACCCCAAAACTGTCGGGGCAAGTTCAAACGTACTTGCCGTTTGTCGGTTGTTGTACTCGTCAACCACCCAGCCTATCCTGCCTTTGGCTATCCCCCTCACCACATATCCTATCGGCGCCAATACGCCCGACACACCACACAAAATCCATCCCGAGTTGCGTATGTCCTGAGTTTTTCCAAAAACGCCCAGATAGAGTCCCAATCCCGCCGTAACAAGTCCTGTGGTGATAAAAAAGGCTCCCCATCCTGACTGCTGGTATGCCGAAACGTATGTGTCGTAAAGGTCTTTGTCCAAAAAATTGTATATCTGAACAGGGTCGAGGGATATCGAGCCGACACAAATATCCCTTCCCAATCTCCTTATCTTATACCGAGCACCGCTCCCAGTTTTCTCCCCTTCCAACGCGCTTTCGTTTTTCACGCTCTCAACCTCGCTCATAGGGTATGTCAAAAGAGCGCCGTCGGAGGTTTTCACCTTCATGGTGTCGTTCTGCATCTCCATTATCACACCCGTCACCGAAGTGCCGTTTTTAAGGTACACCACGCTTTTGGTGGCGTTCTGGGCAATCGTGGCGCCTGCCGACAACATCATTGCCAACACCAACAACAAAACCTTGTTTTTCATATTCTTACAATTTTGGTTAGTAATTCCGAAATATTTTAGTGTTCTTTCTGCAGTTTCTTAGCTTCCAGCAGGGCTTTGCCGATCTCCTCGTCAAGTGTTTTGGAGAGGTTTTCGGGGGTGGTTGTAACAACGCGCACGCTGTGCACCTCCACGCTGTCCATACCGTCCATGCTGTCGAGTTTGGCATCCACTTTGGCTTTAACGTCGGCAGCAATCTCCTCGGCGTCAACCTGTTGCGCATCGCCTTTCTGACAAGAGCCCACGAAATATCCCGCCACAAACCCCACGGCGAGAAACAAAATGCTAAAAATTACTACTTTTTTCATGTTTTTAGTGATTAGTGAACTGTGATGAGTGAACTGTGAATATGTGCCTTCGACATGCTCAGGCACCGAGCGGTGGGTGAGCTTGTCGAACCCCCGCATCGTTCAACTCCAAACTAAATCACTTTGTTCATTCAACTCCTAATTCCTAATTCCTAATTCCTAACTAAATAATCGTTCACCAAAATTTCCGCCGCCTTGTAGCCGCTTATCTTGTTTTCCAAAATATCTTTCTTGAACTGATCTATGCCGGCACTTACGTCGGGATTGTTGTAGAAACGGTCTTTCAGCATATTGTCGATGGTTTCGTACAAAATCCTGATGTTCTGTTCCTGCCGTTTGGCGTAGAAATATCCGTTCTGCTTGGTGAAAGTCACGTATTCCATCACGTTGTTCCACAAGTCATTGATACCCAGTCCACTGTAGGCCGAGCACAGCTGCACTTTGGGCAGCCAGCCGGAGTCGGGCATCGGGAACAGGTGCAGTGCGTTGCGATACTGCGTGGCGGCGAGCTCCGACTTGGTGGGGTCTATGTCGCTCTTGTTGATGGCAATCATATCGGCCATCTCCATAATGCCGCGTTTGATGCCCTGCAGCTCGTCGCCGGTGTTGGCCAGCTGTAGAAGCAGGAAGAAATCCACCATCGAATGGGCCACCACCTCGCTCTGTCCCACGCCAACGGTCTCTATTATCACCACGTCGAATCCTGCGGCCTCGCACAGCACTATTATCTCACGCGTCTTGCGCGCCACTCCGCCCAACGAGCCCGCGCTGGGGGAAGGACGGATGAAAGCCTTGGGGTCCACGCTAAGCTGCTCCATACGTGTCTTGTCGCCGAGTATGCTGCCGCCGCTGCGTTCGCTGCTGGGGTCGATGGCAAGCACCGCCACCTTGTGGTTGTGGGCGGTGAGCATGGTGCCGAGAGACTCGATAACGGTGCTCTTTCCCGCGCCGGGAACGCCCGTTATGCCCAGTCGCACCGACTTGCCGGAATAAGGCAGGCAACGCTCCAGCACCGTCTGCGCCTTCTCCTGATGTGCGGGCAAAGTGCTTTCTATCAAGGTAATGGCACGACTCAGCAAAGTGCGGTCGCCGTGCAGTATGCCGTCAACAAGTTCCTCCACGGTGGGTTCCTTGCGTTTGTTGGCACGCACTTTCTCCAGATAGCTGCTGCTGACTTTTTCGGGCTGCTCAATGCCTTTTTGCACACTCAGCGCCGACTCGTAGTCGAAATTGCTGTGCAGATGCTTGTCTTCCATAATTCGGTGGTATGAAAGGGGTTACAGTTCTTTGTGGAAAATCGTGGCCGAAGCCTGTGCCTTGGGAGTTATCACAAGGTCGTTGATACACACGTGGTCGGGCAGTGTGGCCACATAATATATTGTATCGGCTATGTCGGCACCGGTGAGTGGCTCGTAGCCTTTGTACACGTTGTCGGCACGTTGCTGGTCGCCTTTGAAACGTACTATGGAGAACTCCGTCTCCACAGCTCCGGGAGCCACGTTGGTAACCTTGATGCCGTGTTTCACCATGTCGATGCGCATGGCGCGCGAGAGGCTGTCAACGGCGCTTTTGGTGGCGCAATACACGTTGCCGTTGGCGTAGGTCTCCTTGCCGGCGATGGAGGCGATGTTGAACACGTGTCCGGCGTTGTTCTTCACCATCCACGGCAGCACTTTGCGACTCACGTACAGCAGGCCTTTCACATTGGTGTCGATCATGCGTTCCCAATCGTCGATATTGCCGTCCTGCACAGGTTCCAGACCCACAGCCAAGCCGGCGTTGTTCACCAGAATGTCGATATTTTTCCAACCGCTGGGCAGACTCTCGAAAGCCTTGTCCACAGCCTCGCGGCTGCGCACGTCGAAATTCAGCAGCATCAGGTCGATTTTGTATTTCTTAACAAGCTCCTCACCTACAGCCTCAAGCAACTCCTTGCGGCGTCCGGTAAGTATCAGGTTGTATCCGTTTTTGGCGAAAATCTCCGCTGTGGCGCGTCCAATGCCCGAAGTGGCACCGGTTACACATACTATCTTGCTCATATATCTCTGTTTTATAATGATTTGACTTTAATTTATTTTTCACTCATTTCTGCAAATTTACACAAAAAAAATGATTTTTTCGCCAAAACAATTAAATTTTTCGCTATGATTTATCTTAGACTTTTTTTGAACGAGTCTTTATTACTAAAATCTTGGTGTCCAATAAAACGTGTCTCCGACATGTTATATTTTACATAAGATTCATTCACTGAAGAAACTGCACCGAAAAAAAAATTTCTCCAACTTCTTTCGACCTTTGACTTTTGACCTTTGACAACTTTTTTTCAAAAATTCATAATTTCAAATACAAAAAAAGCTTTTTTCTCGTTATAAAGGCTCATAATATAAATGTATGATTGACGAATTTGACGAACTGATGGATTCTCCTGCGGAGGAAAACTCTTTCGAAAACGAAGGGTATGAGCACACCGCCCCCTTTTTTGACGAGAACGGAAACCGTTTCAGCACCAGCGGAAAAATCTTGCTTCTCTTCCCCGAAGGCACCGCCGGACGTGTGGAAATCCCCGAGGGCACCGAGCATCTCTCCGCCGACGCTTTCAAACTCAGCGGCGCAGTTACGGAATTGGTCATACCCTCCACTCTTAGAACTCTGCACCACAACGTTTTCCGCAAGCTCAGCAGTCTGCGGAGTTTCATCGTGCACCCCGACAACATCGATTTCAACACCGACTCCGAAGGACAAACGCTTTTCAATCACGACTTTACCAAAATCATCAAAGTGTCGTGCGATTGCGACGAGCCCCATTTCCCCAACGGGGTTTCGGAAATCGGCAACTACGCTTTCCAATACTGCACCAAGCTTACAAACATCGTCGTCCCCGACACGGTAACCAATGTCGGCACGGGTGCTTTCGCCCACTGCCGCAACCTGCGGGATATAACCCTCGGCTCCAAAACAAAAAAAATTCCCGGATGGCTGTTTATGGACTGTCCTGCGTTGGAACAGATGACCATCCCCGACAGCGTGAAACGTCTCGGCACCGGGGCTTTCGCACAATGTACCAACCTCAAGTCGGTGCATCTGCCCGACACCCTCCAAGCCATTAACGGTCAGTGCTTTGCCGACTGCGTGTCGCTCGAAACGATTTTCCTGCCCATCGGCGTGAAGAGTGTCGGCACGGGGGCGTTCGACGGCTGCCGCAACCTCGTAGCCATCGACGTTGACGAGGACAACGCCAAGCTATGCTCCGAAAACGGACTATTATATAATAAGTACCAGTCGCAGCTTTTGCGCTGTCCCGAAGGCAGCCGCAGTTTCGAATTGCCCGAGTTGCTCTCGTCGCTCGCACCGTCGGCTTTTGCGGGATGTCGCCACCTCACATCCATCGCCCTACCTATATATATAATAAACATCCCCGACTACTGTTTCAGCGACTGCACCGAGCTTCAGTCCGTGTCGTTGCCGACAAATCTCGTCACCATAGGGCCGTCGGCGTTCGAGGGTTGCCGCAAGCTGAAAGAGATAAGCCTCCCTCCCACCCTGCAAAGCATCGGCGACTACGCCTTTTCGGGATGCGCCGCCCTTGAGCATATCGACCTGCCGCAAAACCTCTCCGAAATTGGCAGCAGCAACCCGAAAGAGAACCAAAAAAGCGGCTGCACTTTCTATGGATGCTCGTCGTTGAAAGAACTTTCAGTCCCCGACAAAGTGTCGTCGCTCAACGAATACTGTTTCGGCAACTGCTCCAGCCTGCAAACCATACGCATCCCCTACCTTATCGACTACCTCAACAACGACATTTTCGCCGGTTGCGACAGCCTGCGCAGGGCAATCCTCGCCAACCCCTACACCGAAATCGAGGAGGGCACTTTTTCCGAAAAAGTGGAGATAATTTTCGACAATCCGACCGACAAATCCGTATAAAAAGCTAATCCTCAAAAGCTAAAAGAACGGAAAAATGCTGTCGGACCAAGACAATACCTACTTTACAACTATTTGACACACAACTATTTAAATATTTTTGCAAAAAAAAAGAGCGAAAAAAGGCAAAATATGAAAAAAAAAGTGTAATTTTGCAGTCCGATTTTAAAGAAGAAAAAAGATAAATTTTAGACTAAAACTAATTAAATAGTATGTATTTAACAGCAGAAAAGAAAAAAGAAATTTTTGCAAAATACGGTAAGAACGAAAACGACACCGGTTCAATCGAAGCTCAGATAGCACTGTTCTCGTTCAGAATCCAGCACCTGACAGAGCATGTGAAAGACGCGAAAAAAGACCTCTCTACCAAACGTGCATTGGTACACATGGTCGGAAAACGCAGAAGACTTCTCGACTATTTGAAGAAACAAGACATTGAGCGTTACCGTAACATCATCAAAGAGCTCAACATTAGAAAATAGTTTTTCATATTTATTTGGTTATGGTTGAAGGCAATTAGAGTCCTAATTGCCTTTCTTCGTATTAAAAGGAATTCAATTAAAAGACTTGCGTGATGATTGCAAGCCGTATAGTAATATAAAGCAGAAAAGTAAAGATGAACATTATCAAGAAGACTATCGATATGGGTGACGGCAACGTCATCGAAATCGAGACTGGCAAACTTGCCAAACAAGCCGACGGATCGGCAGTTGTAAGAATGAACGACACCATGCTTCTGGCCACAGTGTGCGCCAAGAAAGAAGCTGGCGAGAACGTGGATTTCATGCCACTCACAGTTGAATACCAAGAGAAATACGCCGCCACAGGCCGCTTCCCCGGAGGTTTCTTCAAACGCGAAGCCCGTCCTTCGGAACACGAAATCCTTATCGCACGCCTCGTGGACCGCGCACTGCGTCCCCTCTTCCCCGACGATTTCCACGCCGAAGTGCAGGTACAGATAACCCTTATCTCATGCGACAGAGAGACAGCTCCCGACGCCCTCGCAGCCCTCGCAGCAGCATCGGCAATAGCAGTTTCCGACATACCTTTCAACGGTCCCGTTAGCGAAGTGCGCGTGTCGCACCTCGACGGACAGTTTGTGATAAACACTCCCCTCTCCAAGATAGACAGCGCCGACCTCGACCTCATAGTGGCCGCCACCGACGAAAACATCATGATGGTGGAAGGCGAGATGAAGGAAGTGTCCGAAGACCTTATGCTCGAAGCCCTGAAAGCAGCCCACAACGCCATTCGCCTGCAGTGCAAGGCAATTGCCGAACTCACCGTTGAGGCCGGCAAAACCGAAAAACGCGTTTACTGCCACGAGGAGAACGACCCCGAACTGAAAGAAGCCATGAACAAAGCCGTTTACCAGCTTTGCTACGATTTCGCAAAACAGGGCATCCCCAACAAACAGCTCCGCGCCGAAGGTTTCGACAAGATAAAAGCCGACTACATCGAATCGCTCAACCTCAGCGAAGAGGAACTGGCTGCCAAGCAGTTTATGATAGACCGTTATTTCCACGACATCGAGAAAGAGGCTATGCGCGACATGGTGCTCAACGAACGTACCCGTCTCGACGGCCGCAAACTCGACGAGATACGCCCCATCTGGTGCGAAGTGGACTACCTGCCCTGCGCCCATGGTTCGGCAATATTCACCCGTGGCGAAACTCAGTCGCTCTCCACTGTTACCCTCGGCACCAAGCTCGACGAACAGGTGATCGACGGCGCCGTTATCGAAGGCACCAAGAATTTCCTGCTGCACTACAACTTCCCCGGTTTCGCCACTGGCGAGGTGAAAGGCAACCGCGGTCTCAGCCGCCGCGAAGTAGGACACGGCAACCTCGCTTGGCGCGCCCTTAAACACGTCATCCCCACAGGTCCCGAAAACCCCTACACCATCCGCGTGGTGTCCGACATACTGGAATCCAACGGCTCTTCGTCGATGGCCACCGTTTGCGCCGGCACACTGGCACTGATGGATGCAGGTGTGAAAATTTCCAAACCCGTTACCGGTATCGCCATGGGACTTATCTCCAAAGGCGACAAATGGGCTGTACTCTCCGACATCCTTGGCGATGAGGACCACCTCGGCGACATGGACTTCAAGGTAACCGGCACACGCGACGGTATCACTGCCTGCCAGATGGATATCAAAGTTGACGGACTCTCATACGAGGTGCTCTCCAAAGCACTCGCACAGGCTCACGCCGGACGCATGCATATAATGGACATCATCGAGGCTACCATCAGTAAGCCCCGCGAAGACTACAAACCGTTTGTTCCGCGCATAGTGCAGATTCAGATACCCAAGGACTGCATCGGAGCTGTCATCGGTAAAGGCGGCGAAGTTATCCAAAAGATTCAGGCCGAGACCAACACCGTTATCAATATCGAAGAAGATGGCGAATTCGGCATCGTCGACGTTGCTTCGAGCAACAAGGACGACATCGAGGCCGCCCTCGAATGGATCAAGGGCATCTGCGCCGTTCCCGAAGTGGGCACCGTTTATCAGGGCACTGTGAAAAGCATAGTGGAATTCGGTGCTTTCATCGAGATACTGCCCGGCAAAGAAGGTCTGCTCCACATCTCGGAATACGACTGGAAACGCAGCGACACCCTCGAAAACCTTCTCCACGAAGGCGACACCATAGAGGTGAAACTCATAGAGTTCGACGAAAAGA